>PMZA01000242.1 GCA_003170595.1 Armatimonadota bacterium | reverse complement strand
TGGTCTATTTTGTTAATGGCCATTATGCCCGCCGGGTATCGCCGTGGCGGACAGGGCGCGGCGGGCATAAATGCCCGCCCTACAGAAAAGCCTGCCCTACGTTGTCATCCTGAGGAGGGCACCTTGTGCCTGACGAAGGATCTTCTTTTGTCAGGTGTGGGGCGCTCACCCCCTCATCAGGAGACAGGCCAAAAAGGAGATCCTTCGGTCGGCAGATGCCGCCTCCCTCAGGATGACAACCCCGGGGGGGATAGCGGGTCGCCTGGCCCTCGGCCATAAGGCCCCGCCGCGCCTTTGTTTCCTGGCCGTTTCGAGGGCCTCGAGCAGGCCTTTACGCCCCGCTACCCGGCGGAGTACGCTATTGGCCGAAATCAAGGGGGATGCACCTCCTTCGTGCCAGGGTCGCCGGTTCGGACGGCGGCTTTTGTCTTACACGACCCCGGCCGGAGTGGGTGCCTCGAACAGAGAATGGACCCAAGGCCCGAAGGCTCAAACTGGCGTAGGTTCCTCATGGGCAGCCCGCTGCCAACTCATAGGCTGATCCATGAGAAGCTCGGAGTGCTCCTCGGCCTGCCGGTCTTCGCGTCCGACGCCATTTCCTCCGTCGCCTACGCGACGGACGAGATCATCATCGGCCTTGCGGTCGCGGGCGCAGCCGGCCTCGCCTACTCCGTCCCGGTGGCCCTTGCCATCGTCGTGATCATGATCCTGGTGTCTAGCTCCTACCAGCAGGTGATCAAGGCCTACCCGGAGGGTGGCGGGGCCTACACTGTGGCGAAGGAGAATCTGGGCCGCACCGCCGGCCTCGTCGCCGGTGCCGCGCTGCTGGTGGACTACATCCTCACCGTAGCCGTCAGTGTTGCCTCCGGCATCGATAACCTGGTGTCAGCGGTCCCGGCTCTGGCGAATCATCACCTGCTCCTGTCGGTGGGCGGCATATTGTTCCTCACATGGCTCAACCTGCGAGGCGTGAGGGAGTCCGCCAGGGTCGTCGCCTTGCCCATCTACATCTTCATCGCGTCCGTCACCGGTCTGATCCTCCTTGGCGGATACCGCGTCCTGACGCATCAGTTCCAGCCCCTCCCCCTGCCTCAACTCCAGGTTCAGCACCAACTCAGCGCGTACACCGTGCTCCACGCCTTCGCCTCGGCCTGCGTCGCCCTAACCGGCATCGAGGCCGTGAGCAACGGCGTGCAGGCCTTTCGCGAGCCCCATGTCCGCAATGCCAGGATCACCATGGCGCTGCTCGCCCTAATCCTCGCCACCTTCTTCTTCGGCATCGTCAGCCTCACGCGGGCCTACCAGGTCGTACCTGTGCTCGGGACCGAGACCTCCTTCTCCAAGCTGGGCCACCTGATCTACGGGGGCGGCGTTCTCTACTACGTCCTCCAGCTGTCGACCCTGATCATCCTGCTCTTGGCGGCCAACACCAGCTTCCAGGATTTCCCTCGCGTGGCTCGCCTTCTGGCTCGCGATGGCTTCCTCCCACGTCAGCTGGCCAACCTCGGCGATCGGCTCGTCTTCGCCAACGGCATCGGCCTCCTGGGGGCCATAGCCATAGCCCTGGTCCTCGCCTTCCGGGGCTCAACCCACGCCCTCATCCCTCTCTACGCCATCGGGGTATTCCTGAGCTTCACCCTCTCGCAAATCGGCATGGTCCGACGCTGGGTGAAGCTGCAGCCGCCCGGATGGTGGATATCGGTTATCTTCAACGCGGCCGGTGCTTTCGGAACGGCAGTTGTCCTGTGCGTTGTGACGGCCTCGAAGTTCATGGGCGGCGCCTGGATGGTCTGCATCGCCGTACCATCCCTCGTCCGCCTGTTCAGCCGCATCCGCAAGCATTACGACGCCGTCGCCAAGGAACTCACCCTCGAGGGCTTCCTCCCGCCTCGCCAGGGCATGACGACGGTCCTCATCGTCCCGGTCGCCAGCCTCCATCGCGGAACGGTCATGGCCCTCACGTATGCCAAGGGCATGGGCGTACCCGTCCGCGCGGTTCACGTCGTCGTGGATGAGGACCAGTTTCGCAGCCTTCAGGAGCGCTGGAAGCAGTGGGAGCCCGACCTGCCCCTCATCGGACTGCCCTCGCCGTACCGGTCGCTGACGGCGCCCATCGCCGAGTATGCCTCCTCGCTGCGCCTGCAGTTCGACACGGTGACGGTCCTGATCCCGCAGTTCATCGTCCCGCAAGCGTGGGAGGAGCTTCTCCACAACCAGTCGGCGATCATGCTCAACTTCGCCCTGCGCCACCTACACGGCGTCAACATCCTCCACTTCCGCTACCAGATCCACACCTAACCCCGCTCGGCAGCAGGCGTCGGGTGGTACAATGTCCCCGTGCCCCCTAGCGGGCTGGTGGACGAAGAGCGGATACCGAGGAGGACGGATCATGGCGGAGGCAGGCGTATTCTCTTCGCATGAAATCGTGGAGATGGCGATCCAGACCGAGCAGAGCGGCTACAGGTTTTACGAAGCTGCCGCGGGCAAGGTTGCGAGTACACCCGTCGCCGATTTGCTCACCTGGCTGGCGGCTCAGGAACGCGAGCACGAGCAGATCTTCCGCACGATGCAGACCGAGTCCGACCGCCACATGCCCACCGAGGAGTATGAGGGCGAGCGTGCCGAGTACGTTCAGGCACTCCTCGATGTGCGCGTCCTGCCCGACGTCGAGACCGGCCTGGCGCGACTGGCGGCGATGAAGGAGGACACCGAGGTCGTCGATTTCGCGATCGGCTTCGAGAAGGACACGATCCTCTTCATGTACGTCATGCGCGACATGTCAGCGCCGACGGCGGGGGAGACGATCGACAAGCTGATCGCGCAGGAGAAGGGCCACGTCGCGCGTCTGCTGCAGATGAAGGGCCAGCTCTAGGCGAGGCGGCTTTGCTTGTGGAGGGGCCGAGTAGGGCTAAGCGACCCGAAGGGTCGCAGGGTCCCCTACCCGGCCCGCGCTTTTCCTCTACGCGGCGGGCGTAATGGCCCTTAACCGGATAGCCCGCTAGCGGTCCGCACCTAGGCTGTCATCCTGAGGGAGCGGCGTTCTCTGCCGCGACCGAAGGACCTCCTTTTTTCGATCATGGCTGGCGACTGCTGCACGATCCAACAGGCCAGAAGGAGATCCTTCGTCAGCAACGCTTCGCGTCACCTCGGCGATGCTGTGCATCGCAAGGATGACAACGAAAGACGGCCACCATGGAAGGGATGGCAGCCTATATCCTGCGCGGCCTTTATGCCCGCCGCCGATGTTGCCCCGCCCTACTGCGTCATCGTCATGGCCATCGTCATCGACAGCCTCTGCCCCACCGTCGCCCAGTCCACGATCCCCAGCAGCTTCGGCACGTACTCCGGCCGCTTGTTCTCGTAGTCGAGGTAGTAGGCATGCTCCCACACGTCGATGACGAGCAGCGGCATCATCCCCCACCCCAGCAGCTTGTCGTGCTGCTCCGTCTGCACGACCACCAACTGCCGCCCCAGCGGATCCCACGCCAGCACCGCCCAGCCCGACCCCTGCACCCCGACCGCCGCCGCCGTGAGCCAATTCTTCAGCAGATCGAAGGAGCCAAAGTCGCGCTTGATCAGGTCGGCCAGATCGCCCGCGGGCGCCTTCGCCCCGTCCGGGTTGAGCTGGCAGAAGTACAGCGTGTGGAGCACGTGGCCGCCGTAGTTGAAGGCCAGCGCGTCACTCAGCGCCCGCACGTTCGCGGTATCCTTCGCCTTGTTCGCCGCCGCGATGCTATCGAGGGTCTTGTTGAGGGCATCGACGTAGGCTTTGTGGTGCCTGTCGTGATGGATGGTCACGAGCTTCTCGCTCAGGACAGGCTCGAGCGCTTTCGCCTCGTACGGCAGCGGCGGCAGCATGAACTTCGGCCGCCCGTCCGCCCCGATCTGCACCGCCTTCGGCATGTACGAGAACTCGGCCAGGCCCGCCGCCTTCGCCACTCCCCCGCCCAGCACCATCCCTGCTGCCCCAGCCAACCCTACGGTCTGCAGAAACTGTCGTCTCTCCACAGACGCCACCTCCCAGAGGTTTGAGCATCCCCACCGCGCCCGTCAGAGCCCGGCGGCGTTCATCCACAGATTGTCAGTGCCCCGCCTTCACCGCCTCGGCGATCTGCCGCCCAAGCTCGCGGCAAGTCGTCAGGTCCTCCGCCGTCGGCGTGAAGTTCACCCGCAGCGGATCGCCGATCAGCTTCATCTTCAGATCGGCCAGCCTCTGCCCGATGAGCTTCGGCGCCTCACCGCTCCACGCGTACGACCCGAAGGCCGCCGCGATCTTCCCCCGCAGGTTCAGCGTCGCGAGCGAGCTGAGCAGGTCCCACACCGGCTTCACCGCATCGCCGTTGATCGTGAGACTCCCCACCGCAATCGCGTCCGCGGCCTCGATCTGGTCGACGACCTGCCCGGCGTCGACGGCGCTCAGGTCGAGCAGGGACGCTTTCATCCCCGCCTCCTGCGCGCCCAGGGCAATGCCTTCCGCCATCTGCGCCGTATTCCCGTACGAGCTTGCGTAGAACACCACCAGATGCTTCTCGTCCCCGCGCACAGGCACGCTCGCCCAGGCCCGGTACTTGTCGATGTAGCTGCCGATATCCTCGCGCAGGATCGGCCCATGGCTCGGCCCGATCATCTTAAGGTCGAGCCCGGCGATCTTGTCGAGCGCCTGCAGCACGTACGGCTTGAAGGGCCGCATGATCACATCGAAGTAGTATTTGAACTCGCGGCTATAGTCGGCCACGAGGTCGTTGAACAGCCGGTCGTCGCAGTAGTGCGCGCCCAGGAAGTCGCACGGAAGCAGTATCCCGTCCGGCTCCAGGTACGTGAACATAGTGTCCGGCCAGTGCAGGAAGGGCGCGCTCACGAACCGCAGCTTTCGCCCGCCCAGGTCGATCTCGTCGTCGCCTTCCATGAGCATCGGGCAGACGTCGTGGTTGACCAGCGCCTCGACAAACCGCTTCGCATTCTTCGAGCACACGACCTTCGCCCTGGTCGCCTCCTTCAGGAAGCAGTCGAGGCAGCCCGAGTGATCCGGCTCAGTGTGGTTGAGCACGAGATAGTCGATCTCGGCCGGGTCCACGATGCGGCTGACGTTGTCGATGAGGTTCTGCTGGAAGGCCGGCTTGGACAGATCGACGAGCGCCGTCTTCTCCTCGCCCTGGATCAGGTACGCGTTGTACGTCGTCCCGCGCGGGGCGTGCATGATCACGTCGAAGATCCGTATCTGCGGATCTAGCGCGCCGACCCAATGCACCTTCGGTGCAAGCTCTACCGGCTGCACAGCTCTCACACTCCCGCCGAGCACGCCTTAGGTCAGCGGCTCGAAAAGGTCCTTCCCCACGCCGCATTCGGGACACACCCAGTCGTCGGGCAGGTCCGCGAATTCCACGCCGGGCTCGATGCCCGCGTCAGGATCACCCACGGCCGGATCATAGACCCACTGGCAAACTGTGCACACATACTTCATGTCGTCGATCGCCCCCTCTCGGCTCTTCGCCTTTCGCTTTCTGTAGGGCGGGGATTTACTCCCCGCCGCAGCCTTGCTTTTGCCTTACCGCTTGCTGTAGGGCGGGGCTTNNCCCACCCCGCCGCTCTACGCCTTCATGGCAGCCGCAAGCCTTGCCGCCGCGAAGTCCCAATCCAGGATATCCATGACCTTCGCCACGTAGTCGGGCCGCTTGTTCTGGTAGTCCAGATAGTAGG
>PMZA01000036.1 GCA_003170595.1 Armatimonadota bacterium | reverse complement strand
AGCAGCCGATGCTCACCGAGCTGCCACAGCTGCCCGGTTTCAACCTTCCATTCCTTCCGCAACTCCTCTGCTCGGTCGATCTGTGGCTCGGCATCGACTTGGGTTCCTGCTGGTTCAAACTGCCGAAGGAGCCGAGCCAAGTCCAGATCCCCAAACCCCGTTCCGATCAACCCCCCTTGGCCCCGGGCAACTTCCTTCAAGACCGACGCCAATATCTCGTCGTCGTAGCCCGCCAAGTCATTCGCTCTGTTGTCCACCGTGAGAATCTTCAACGCGCGCGCGTCATCCACATCGACGAAGATCGCGGGAATCTTCTTCAAACCCTTCTCCTTCGCCGCGATCCACCGATGGTTGCCCGCGATGATGTGCCCAGTAGACCGCTGCACCACCACGGCCCCATAGAACCGATTCTCGGTGATGCTCTCCTCGATGACCTTCAGGTTCCCCTTCCTGGCGTTCCGCGGATGAGGCTTCACCGAGTGGATGTCCACCACCGAGTAGTCCTGACTGACTACACCAGCTTGCACCGACGGGTTCTTCGCCGGCTTCTTACCACCAACCCGCGGCTTCACAGGCTTCTTGGATTTCGCGGCCACATTACCTCCCTGCGTCTGACGAGACTTCCTAACTCTACACCCACTGCGCGGGCAGAGTCAGCAGGAGCTTCGGCGCGTACACGAACGCTGGCTGTGGATCGAGCAGGTTCGCCACCGGGCCCTCCGGTACCCAGAACCAAGTCGCCTCCGACCCTAGCCGCTTCAGAATCAACCCCAACGGCAGCCCTACGATCCACTCCTGCTGGCTACGACGCAACCACAGCATCGGCTCCACCCCAGTAGCCTCCGCCGCAGCACACGCCTGCTGCCACCACGCCCACACTGGACTGCGCCGCCCGGCCATGAACTCGCGCCAGCTCCACGCCTCCCGCCGCTTCACCTCCACGCAGAACGGGAAGTGCTTCGCGTTGGTCACCAGGTCACCCGCGACGTTGAACTCCGGAGCGTGCATCCAGCCGCCAGACTGCGGCGTGCGCCGGAAGATGACGCCGGGCTCGAGCTGCTCCCACCACGCTCGAAGCAGCTCGGCTACCTCGAGCTCAGCCTTCGCTCCCTTGCGCCGGCTGCGCCTGCCTACTCGAGCGGCAGCTTTCCTTGCCGCGGGTCGGGCTCCTCGCCGCTGAGCAGCTTCTTCAGCTTCTCCTTGGCGGCCTTCAGATCGGCGCCTGTCTCCTTGTGCGCGTCGACTGCGCGGTCCACTGCGGCCTGGAGCTTGCGCGCCTTCTCCCACTTCTCGGCGCGCTCCGTGGCCGGGTCCTTCACTTCCTTCTTTGCCATGACGTCCTGGCTCCTTCCTGCGCAGCATCATGTCCCCGGCTTCCGCGGTACGTCAAACCCCGCCTTCATCATGTGCGTCCCGCTCGAGCTCGACCTTGTCCGCCACCATCCGCTGCGCTCGTGCCTGCTGCTCCGCTAGGTCGGTCTTGTAGTGCTGCTCGGACAGGATGAGCGCCCACATGCGTTGGTGGAACTGCTGCTGGTTCATGGCAACAACCGCACGAGGTGATGAACTACCTCATGCACCGCAGCGTTGTGCTCGTCTCGCGTGACGAACCGGTTCTCGTTCAGGCAGTCGAGCGGCCCCAGGACTCCATGCGCGACCTCGTGCCGAGCGGCCTCGATCAAGAGCGCCCGCATCGGCACCACGTCCCAGTCGCAGGACAGGCGAAGCCACAGCACTCGGTTGCTGATGTCGCAGGTGTACTGCGCACGACAGGCGACGCTCCCCGTCCCGTGCTCGCACCTGATGTTCCAGCCGGTCAGGCCCCACGACTTGACCAGCCGCTCGCACTCCGACCTGAAGATCCGGAAGTCCCGCGCCGTGGTCTTCATAGCAACTCCGTCGGATCCGGAGGCGCCTCGTCCCAGTAGACCACCCGCGTGCGGTGGCCGACCCGCGAGTCCTCGTACCCCCAGACCGCCACCACCCACACCCCGTTCAGCGCAGTCCGCAACTTCACCGGCAGCATCAGCGCCGACAGATCATCCACCGCTGCGCGCCCGGGCGCCGGCGCCTTGAACCAGAACGGAGCCGACCGCCCCTTCTCGGTCCACGTCGACCCGCGGTCCAGCATCTCCTGCACGATCGGACTCATGCGACCTCGATCCTACTCCACGGCCCGCTCGCCGTGACGAGCAGCCGCTTCGGTAGCGCGTCCAGCGTCTCGCGATCATGCGCCACCACGAACGCCTGCCCGTACTCCGCCCCCACCATGCGCGTCAGGCTCGCCGCCAACGCCCGGCGATGATGAGGGTCGAGCGCGCCGAACGGCTCGTCCAGCACCAGCACTCCCCACGGGCAGCCGCGCGCGCGCCGTAGCCAGCTCGCCGCCGAGAGCTGCAGCGCGAGCCCCGCCAGGTCGTCCGCCGCTCCGCTCGTGCTGCTGCGTTCGACGTGGAACCGCTCGTCGCTCTTGAGCCCGCGCGCCTCCCCGCACCGCTGGCACTCCTTCACCCGCGCCGACTTCGGGAACGCCTGACCGCATGCCGGGCAGGTCACCTCGAGCTGCTGCGTCTCCCGTCCCCACGCCAGCCTCACCCGCAGGTCCACGCCCGCTGCGGCCAGCCGCTCGTTCGCCCCGTGCTCCAGCACCACGCAGGCCCGCTGCGCGATGACCCGTTGGACCCCCTTGCGCCCGAGCACCCGCTGCGCCAGCCGGTACGCCGCCGCCTCCGCGCGCTGCGCTTCCACGTCCGCCGTCAGCCGGGCCACCTGCTGCTCCAGCTCCGCCCGCCGCTGCAGCCGGGCCTGCACCTCCGCCAGCCGCCGGGCCACGTCCGTGCCGCCCTGGGGAGTCTCCGGCGCCTCGGGCTCCGGCCCGGGGTCGGGCTGCTCCTTCACCGACATGCCCCGCTCCGCCGCCCGTAGCTCGGCCTCCAGTTGGGCCCGGCGCTGCTCCGCCGCCCGGAACGGGGCTACCCCCGCTTGCGCCAGCACCAACGCCTCCTGGGCCGCCCTGGCCGCGGCGCGGGCCTGTTCGTGCCGGGTCCTCGCCACCACCCGGTCCGCATTGATGGAGTCTGTAGCCGGGCAGTCAATACCGGCCACCGGGCACACCCCGTTGAACTGGCCGGCAGCGACCACCCGCGCCTGCTGCTCCGCCGTGTTCGCCTCCGCCGCCAGCCGCCCCTTCTCGTTCACCTCCGCAAGCGCGTCCTTCTCCCGCTCCGCACCCAGAGTCTCCGCGCACGCACGCGTGTGCTTCTCGAGCGCCTCCCGCGCCGTCTTCTCCCGGCCGGCGGCCTGCCGCCACTGCTCGTGTCGCTGCATGGCCAACCGCCACTCGCCCACCCGGGTCGCGTGCTGCACCCGCTGCTCCTGCGCCGCCTGGTACTCCACGAGCTCGCGCTCAAGCCCGGCCGCTTCCGCCTCCAGATCCGCTGCAGCCGGCACGCTCGCCAGTGATGCGGTCGCCATGCACAGCTCACCCGAGAGCCGCTCCAGCTTCTGCTCGCACACTCCCGCTTCCGCGGAAGCCGCAGCAGCCGCCTTCTCCACCCGCGCCATGTCGAGCCACCCGTTGATGGCCGCGGTCACATCCGCCGGGTCGTCGGTGACCAGCTTGTCCATCTGCTTCTGCCGCACGAAGCACGTGGCCTTCAAGTCCTTCTTCCCCATGCCGATGCGCCGGTACAACTCATCCTGCGCCGGGTCCCCGGTCAGCTTGAGCTCGGCCCCGTCCGCACCGGGCATGCAGAGCATCAGCTTCGACTGCTTGTGCGCCACGTCCCGCTCCCGCTCGAGATACGTGCCGTCGTCGAACTCCAGCTCCACGCGCATGTCCGGCTCGCCGTGGCTGACCACTCCATCGAGGGTCGCGTCCGCCGGCACGTCGCCGGTCAGCCCGTACCAGACCGCCTCGATGAAGCTCGTCTTGCCCAGCCAGTTGCTCCGCTCCGGGTCCTCCTCGTCCCGCGCCACCAGCGCGTACACCCCGGCGCCCAGCGCCACCTCGTACTCGCCGCGGTAGCGCTTCCAGTTGCGCAGTCTCGTGCCTGTCAGGATCACAGCCCGGCCTCCACCAAGTAGCGCTCCACCAACTCACCCGCCGCACGCGCCGTCTCCGCGTCCACTTGAGCGGCAACAATCAGCTCCGCCGCCACAGCGCGCGCCTGCGCCGCCCCACCGCTGAACGCCGCCGCGGCTTGCTCCACCTGCTGCTGCGGAAGCTCCTGGTCAGCCGTCACCCGTGGGAGGACTACCACCTTCAGCGCGCCGGCTTCCCGTAGCTGGTTCACCACCTTCGCCACCTCCGCGTCCGTCGCGTCCGCCAGGGGCTCGTACCAGACGATGGCCCCGTGCACATCCCGCCCCGCCGGCGGCACCTTCGTGGTCTGGCGAGAAGCATCGTCGATGACGATGAGCCGGGTGGCGTCCACCTCGACGGCGCGCACCCGCGGGTTCTGCGGCACCTCGTCGGCCCTCATCGGCTTCAACTCCGTTCGCCTACGCAGCGCCATCGCCTACCCCTCCACCACCACGAACGCCGGCGCGTTGTCCCGTTCGCCGCGAGTGAGCCGCGCCAGGCTCCCCACGCACTGCACCTCGAGCCCGTCCTCCTGCACCACCTGCCGCCGGTGGTAGTGCCCGTTCAGAGTCGCCACGATGTTCAGGTTCGCCGCACACAGCTCCTTCGCCGGCAGGAACACACCGCGCCCGCGCGCTAGCTCCTCCGACTCGCTGCCGGGCTGCGCCGCCAGTAGGCTCAGGTGGCTCACCACAACAGTCGGGAACCCACACGGCGGAAGCTTCCGCACCACGTCCGCCGGGTCGTAGTCCACCGACCGCGACACGAAGGGGAAGCAGAGGATGCGCACCGGACCAACCCCGATGCTCATTGGCTTCCGCACCACCACAGTGCCCTGCCCGTGGTCCAGCGCCGCGTCCAACGGCGACAGCGTGCTCGACCGGCACCCATCCTCCACGATGTCGTGGTTGCCCGTGAGCCAGAGCTGCTGTGTGTGCAGCATACCCGCCCACCGGACCGCGTACTCCACCGCGCGCCACGCCCGCGGACTCTCCGGGTTGCACAGGTCACCCAAGAAGATGAACAGGTCGGCCTGCTCCGCCGCCTCGAACACCCGCCCCATCGCGGCGACCACCTCATCGAACCGCTCCACCCCGGCCGTGACGTGGTCGAGGTGCCAGTCGCCGCTCACCACGATCTTCACGACTTCACCCCCATCGCACGCAACAGCCGCGAGGCAATGAGACCCCGAGCGGCGGCCCCAGCGGCGGCCC
>PMZA01000525.1 GCA_003170595.1 Armatimonadota bacterium | reverse complement strand
GGTTCAGGGATATGACACCATCGAGGACTACCACCTGGAGGCCCTGCTCAACGCCGCCATCGACCTCGAAGTCGTCGAGCCGATGACCGCCGCGTGGGACATCAAGACCGAGGTCAAGACCGACACCTCCCGCACCAACGAGGTCGCCATGCCCCTCCACCTCGACGCCGGCAAGATCGCGAGTCTCGACTACTCGATCATCAAGCACTCGGGCACCCGCGCCTCGCGCTAAATTTGTTCGGACACAGTTTTGAACAGACAAGCTCTTGCCGCAAACGTCCCCCAGGCCCTATAGTGGAGGTTGATGCCTTCCTTCGGCCGCGCGGATATCGAGGCTCATGAAGCCCCTCTGCTGCTCGTGGATGTGACCCGCGAGGATATCGTTGCTGCCAGCCGCGGGTTCTGCCGCATCATGAAGGTGCTCCAGTTCCACACCGCCAGCCTCCCGTGGTCGACCTTCTTCACGCCCTCCAATCTCCACCTCCTGCTCGCCGAGCGCGTCGCGGACGTCGAGACCCATCGCCACGACGGGACACCCGCCCGCCTCCGCCTTCGGGCCATCGAGCGGTCGGCCGATCCTTCCCCCGCCGAGGCAGGAACCGCCCACGGCGATTTCCTCGGCATCATCGTTGAGGACATCACCGACCTCGTCCTCGCCGGTTACACCGACCGGGCCATCGCCCTCATCGCCATGGCCGGCCAGACCGCGGCCTCGGTGGAGGAGTTCGACGGCCTCTGCGCCCGTGCCATGATCCTCAGCGGCTTCGCCGAGCGCGCCGCCTACCTGGCCGTCCAACCCGAGTCGCGCTCGATGGTTCTTCGCGGCGCGGTTGGTTTCCCGCCCGGCTCCGCCGAAGCTTTCGCTGCCATGGCTCCGGCAGCCCTCGACCAGGCGCGCAACCACGTCGTCCTCTTGGCACCGCCCGACCCCGGGGGCTCGCTCGCCGGGCCTGCCTCAGTCCTCGCCATCCCTGTCTACCACAGCGGGGCCCTCGTCGGGGCGCTCCTCATGGATCCGCCCGACGTATGGCCGGTCGCGCCCAACACTCACACGATCCTTGAGGTCACGACGCAGAGCCGCCTGGCGGTGCAGGAGGGTCAGGCCCAAACCGTGCGCGACACCACCGAGCACGCCCACCGCCGCACCTCCGGCCATGTCGGCCACGCCGTCGAGGTCCTCGAGCGCCGGATTGCCGCCCTGGACCCTCGGCAGCCTATCCCCTCCCTCTTCGCCGAAGTCATGGCCGCCCTAACCTCCGTCGTCGTCTTCGACCGCGCAGCCCTCTGCGAGGAGGTCCCCGGCCGCGACGCCGTAACCGTTCGCGCCCGCTACGCCCCTGGCGACTTCGTCCCCCTCTCGGGCGCACCCATCATCCACAATCATCCCGGCCTCGCGAGCGAGGCCATGCGCTCTCGCAGGGTCGTGACCCTGACCCTCTCCGAGAGCAACGCCGCGAGTCCCTACCTCGCTTCCCTCACCCGCGCCGGCTACACCAAGTGGTGCGGCGCGCCGATCGTCCTCGGCGACGATCTCTTCGGTGCTCTGGTGGTCGCGCGCAAGGATTCGCGCCCTCACTTCAGCCCCGACGACCTCCGCGTCATCCGGGCGGCCGCGACCTTCCTCGCCTTCTATGCCAACGCCGCCCGCAGCAGTTCCCGCGTACCCGACGCCGGCGTGGCCGAGGCCCGCGCTCGCGATCACCTCTACTCGGCCGAGCGCACCCGCACTCTCGCCGAGATGATGCGCCGCCTTTCCCAGATCCTCGGCACCCACATCGACATCGCTCTCGACCGGTTCCAGACCGCCCTCACCATGGCCCGGGGCACGCCCGCTGAGCCCCACATCGCCTCCGCCCTCGACGTGGCTACTCAGGGCGCCGAGTTCATGCGCAGGCTCCGCCTCTTCAGCTCGCGATCCATCCTGGAGCACCCCGTGCCGGTCGCCGTCGCCGATGCCCTCCGCGCCGCGGTCGATCAGGTTCTCGAACGCCAGAAGACTCTCCTCGGCGATGCTTTCGCGGGCTTCGATCTCGATCTCGACCTCGGCGAACCAGTCACCATCCCTGGGGACCCGGCCTTGCTCACCGAGGCCTTCGTCGCCGTTCTCGACAACGCCTTCGAGTTCATGCCGCGCGGCGGGCCCATCTCCGTCTCCATCGCCCACAGCTCCCACTGGGTCCGCGTCCTCTTCACTGACGCCGGCGTTGGCATGGCCCCGGGCATGTGGCATAAGGTCTTCGACCCCTTCTTCTCCACTCGCGGCGGCCTCGCGATCGGCCTCGGTCTCAGCTTTGTCGACGGCGTCATCGCCCAGCATGGCGGCACCCTCCTCCTCACCAGCGACGTCCGGGTCGGCACCTCCCTCGCCATCTATTTGCCCCGGGGCTCAGCCCTTGCAGGTCCCGCCCTCCCCCGCGAGGAATAGGCCCACCGAAGCAATCTCCGCAGCCGGGGTGTCTTCCACCTGATGCCACTAAAGCCGGGTGCTATCATCGTCGCACTGCCGCTGCTGCTCGCCTCCGTCGTCTACGCCACGGACCTGAGCGGCACCATCTCCACCGCCACCGCCCTCCCCGCCGGCGCCCATCACATGGTCGGCGCCCTCACCATCTCCGCCACCGGTAGCCTCACCCTCGCCGCCGGCGCCACCCTCACCGTCACCGGCAACTACGGCATGAGCGTCTACGGCAGCCTCGTCTGCAACGGCACGCCCTCCCAGACCTGCTTCGTGGGCGCCACCACCTCGGGCACCTGGCAGGGCATCACCATCCTCACCGGCGGGTCCGTCGTCGCCACCTCCACCACCTTCCAGGGCGCACACACCAACCTCACCGACAACGGCGGCGGCCTCAGCCTCACCTCCTGCACCGTCCAGAACGCCAGCCTCGACGGCCTCACCGCTTACGCCGGCTCCCTCAACCTTGCGTCCTGCGCCTTCACGAACTGCGCCCGTCGCGGCCTCTTCCTGGTCGGCTCAACGCTCATCGGCTCGGTCGGCGCCTGCACCTTCACGACCATCGGCGAGTACCCCGTCGACGCCCAGGCCGCCCTCGTCCATCTGCTCACTGGCCCCTTCACTTTCGCCTCCGTCACCGCCCCCTACATCGGCGTTAGCTGCTCGGCCGATCAGGACATCACCGGCCACGACACCTGGTCGTGGCTCGGGTACGACTACGACCTACGCGCGGGCAGCAGCTACGAGCTTTGCATCGCCCCCGGCGCCTCCCTCACCCTCAACCCCGGCGTCCGCCTCCGCTGCGCCACCACCGGCGACATCCTCGTCGAGGGCACTCTCACCGCCGGCGGCATCGGCGCTCCGGTCTATCTCTACGGTCCCTCCGGCGAGTCCGGCAACCCCGGTGACTGGCCCGGCCTTTCCTCCTCCGGCGGCGTCATTAGCCTCACCAACACCGTCGTCCGCGACGCTCAGAACGCCCTCGTCGTCGACGGAGGATCGGTCACTCTCGCCAGTTCTTCCCTTCTCAACAGCGAGTTCTTCGGGTTAGAGACCGTCCACGCCGTCGCCCTGTCCGCCGCCGGCTGCACGATCAACACCTGCGGACGCAGCGGCGTCCTGCTCTCCTCAGCCACGACCGGCTCCCTCGCCACGACCGCCATCTCCGCCTGCACCCAGTGGCCCATCTACGCCTTCGCCAACGCCGTCGGCGTCCTCGGCTCAGGCCTCAGCTTCAGCGCCAACACCGTCTCGACCATCGGCGTCGCCTGCTCCCTCGACCCCGACGTCACGACCTCGCAGACCTGGCACGCCCAGGCTCTCCCCTACGACCTCGGCGCCGACCCAGCCTCCCTCGTCTGCGCCATCGCCCCGGGCGTCACTCTTGCGATCGACCCCGGCGTCACCCTCCTCACCGGGGGCCTCGATGTCCGCGGCTCACTGCAGGTCCACGCATCCTCCTCCGCCCCGGTCCGCCTTACCAGCCCTCGCGCCTCACCGGTACCCGGCGATTGCCTTGGCATCGCCTTCGAGGCCGGCTCCTCCGGCTCCCTCGCCTACGTCTCCGTCGAATACGGGCAGATCGGCTTCACCGTCACCTCCGCCGCCCCGACCCTCACCCACCTCCGCGCGGTCCACTGCTCGCAGGACGGCCTCGATGTCTCCGGCGCCGGCGCCACGCCAGTTGTCTACTGGTCCACCTTCACGAACAACTCCCGCTACGGCGTCTTCATCGGCCCCGGCGCCCAGCCCGACCTCGGTGACCTCACCAATGCCGACCCCTCCGACGATGGCATGAACACCTTCGCCCCGAACTCCGGCGCCTACGATCTCTACAATTCCTCCGCCTCGAATATCCAGGCGCAGAACAACTGGTGGGCGACCACCCAGACTGCCACCATCGACGCGCGCATCTACGACCACACCGAGAACCCGACCTACGGCATCGTCACCTTCCTCCCCATCCGCGGATCGCAGCCCAACACGGCTCCGACGCTGGACTGGCTCGGCAGCGGCTCCNNGGCGTCGGCCTGGCGCCTCAGGTCGGCACGCCCTCGGCCACCTTCGTCTGGAAGGTCCTCTATCGCGACGCCGACGGTAACCCTCCGGCCTACGTCCGCGTACACGTTCTTTCTTCGGGCGCGGAGATCACCGGCAGCCCCTTCACGATGACCCTCGAGGGATCGAGTCCCAACTACGCCGCCGGCGCGAGCTTCACCTACCAGCGCACCCTCCCGGTCGGCCGCGCCTACACCTACTTCTTCGACGCCTCCGACGGCCAGGCCGCCGCCACCGGCACGCCTACTTCCGCCCAGTCCGGCCCGGTCGTCACCAACGCCCCTACCCTCGCCTGGACGGGTCAGCCTGGCTACACCTCCGGCGGCTTCACCCCAGCCTCTGGCTACGCGAACGACACCCTCTTCGACTGGCGCGTCACCTACACCGACGTCGATGGCGATGCCCCGACAGGCGTCTTCCTCCACGTCCTCCTCAACGGCACGGACGTCGCCGGCAGTCCCTTCGCCATGACCCACGCCTCCGGCGCGTATTCCACCGGGGCGATCTTCCAGGTCTCGACGACCATCCCCTTGGCCTCCGACACCGGCCTCACCTACTACTTCGCCGCGAGCGATGGCATCTTCGCGGCCACCGGCACGCCGACCTCGCCCCATCAGGGGCCGTCCGTCCAGTTTCGTCCCTTGCTCGTCTTTCCGACCGACGTCGGCTTTGAGCTTACCGGCGTGAACCCGGCGGCCGGCCTCTCCACGGGGATCTTCCACTTCGAGGTCATCTACAGCCACGCGGGCGGCATCGTCCCGTCGTCGGTCGTCGTCCATGTCGCCCTCGGCGGGATCGAGGTGGCGGGCAGCCCCTTCACCCTCGCCGCCCTCGACTCAGGCTCAATCCTCACCGGACGCAAGTACGGCGCCGACATCCCGCTCCCGGCATCGAAGGACTACACCCACTGGTTCGACGCCATCGCCTCGGGCATCTCCGCCTACGGTCCCGCGACCAAGTCCGTCGCCGGCCCTATCTCCGACCGCGCGCCCTCCCTCACCTACCCCACCTCCGGCATCGGCGCGGGCATGGGCCTTGCCCCCTCCAGCGGCGGTATCGGCGCCACTCTCTTCACCTGGCGCGTCACATATGCCGATCCCGACGCCGACGCCCCACGCTTCGTCGTCCTCCACCTCTTCCTCAATGGCGCCGAGATCCCCGGCAGCCCGTATGACATGGCCCCCGAGGTCGGCGGCGACTACCTCGGCGGCAAGACTTACTCGATCCAGAAGCGCCTCACCCAGGCCGGCTCGTGGCAGTACAGCTTCTCCGCTTCCGACAGCTACTTCGACGCCACCGGCGAGGCCACGGGCCAGCGCTCCGGCCCATCCCTCACCGGATCCTTCAGCCTCGCCCCGCTCAACGACCTCGTCGCCGTCAACGGCCTCTCACCCTCCGTCGGCGAGGCTTCCGACACGCCCTTCACCTTCGCCGTCACGTACACCAGTCCCGCCGGCACCTCGCCCTCCTCGATCGGCGTCGTCGTCATGAACAACGGCCAGCCCTCCACCGCCCAGACCTTCCCGCTTACGGCCCTCGACAACCATTCCCTCACCTCCGGCCGCGTCTACACGACCACCACGACCTTCCCCCACGGCAACTACACCTACTATTTCCAGGCCAACGACGGCACGAACACGGTCCGCACCGACGAGCTTCCCGGCCCGCTCATCAACACCCGCCCGGTCCTCAGCTGGGTCGGCGACCCCGGCTACGTGACCGATGGCTTCGACCCAGACTCCGGCACGGGCGGCAAGACTTCCTTCGTTTTCCGCGTGCGCTACACCGATGCCGACGGCGACGCCCCAGTCAAGACGCGGCTCATCATCTACACCCGCGCCGACCTGAAGAGCCCGGCCTACTACACCATGACCGCCGAGACCTCCGGCGATCCGCGCAACGGCGTCGTCTACCACGTGGCCACGACGCTGGGCGTCTACACCGACGGCATCCGCTACCGCTTCGATTTCGACGACGGCTACGTCTCAGCCGACGGCGACCCGTCGGTCGTCGCGGCCGGCCCGACGGTGGGTGTCGCAACGCTCGCCGCGCCGATGGTCTACGCCGCCCATGCCTACGCAGGGCCTGGCCTCGCGACGATCGAGTGCCTTGCGACCCGCACCGATCTCGTCGCCGACGGCCAGGTGCTGAACCTCGCCGGCCGCCCGATCGCAACGGTCGCCGGGACGGTCGATGCGGCGGCCAGCAAGATCCGATTCGTCTGGGCTTACACTACGCGGGCGGGCACGCATGCCCCGCCGGGGCAGTACCTTTTCGTCATCCACGCGGCGGCATCGACGGGCGAATCCTTCCGCCAGATCCTCCACCTCACCATCCCCCGCCGCTGAAGGTTCGGCTTGTGGAGGGGCCGAGTGGGGCGCGGCGAACCCCAGGTTCGCCGGGGGCCCCCACCCGGCCCGTTCCTTTCGCATGCACGACATCAACTCGGAGGCCAACATGCCCATATCCCTTCCGCCCGACACGCTTTTCTCCCTCGCTCGCGAGGAACTGACCCAGCTCGCCGAGGAGGGTCGCGTCGTTGACGACCTTCTCGCCGAGGCAGCGCTTCTCGACGAGGCTGACCCCGCCCTTCGCGCCGACTTCGCCGAGCGTCTCTTCCATCACGCGCCCAACCTCCCCTTCGTCCCCGACTGGCCCTACGACGAGCCCTCGCTCCTAGACGATATCCACGACGCTCGCCCTGCCGTCCGTCCGGGTCTTCCGCCCCTCGACCCAGCCACCTTTCCGGATCACCTTCTCGGCGCGTGGCTCGGCCGTTGCGCGGGCTGCATGCTCGGCAAGCCCGTCGAGGGTCATACCCGGGCGAACATCGAGCGCCTCCTCACCGCCGGCTCGGCCTGGGAGCTTGACGACTACTTCCCGCCCATCGCCGACGTCCCCGAGGGCATCCACTATCAGGCCGTCGATAGCACTCTCCTCCGCGGCAACATCGTCTGCTCCGAGCGAGACGACGACACCGACTACACCCTCCTCGGCCTCCACATCCTCGAGGAGAACGGCCCGTCCTTCGCCCCGCGCGACGTCGCCCACCAGTGGCTCGACCATTTCCCCTTCAACCGCGTCTACACGGCCGAGCGGCTGGCCTATCGCAATCTCGTCGTCGAGATGTGGCCGCCCGCTTCGGCCTCGTACATGAACCCGTACCGCGAATGGATCGGCGCGCAGATCCGCGCCGATGGCTTCGCCTTCTGCGCAGCCGGGAGGCCCGAACTCGCCGCCGATTACGCCTGGCGCGACGCCTCGATCTCACACACGCGCAACGGCATCTACGGCGAGATG
>PMZA01000030.1:5249-8913 GCA_003170595.1 Armatimonadota bacterium | reverse complement strand
CTGCTATCGGTTCCCCGCTTGGTATCCATGGTAGATGGCGGGGTCGGCGCGTGTCAAGGGTTAGGGCTCAGGTGAGTCTATCGAAAGGCATAGACGCAGGCCCCTCTATGGATGGATGTGGCTGCCTGGCATCCGGGGCATCCTTGGCACAGATAAGAATAGGCATGGATTTGGCGGGGCTGATGGATCGCTTCGCCGGGGCAGTTGGACGGGGAGAAGAGATGATGAAGTCGCAATCCAAGATGATGATCGCAGGGCTGGTGGTCCTGGCAGGCGTGTTGGCCGCGGGACCTGCCCTCGCACAGATCGGGGCCGGCAACACGGTGTTCGTGGAATTGGCCCGCCCGCAGTGCGATGACCTCGGGCACTACGTGCCAGTCATCCAGGATGGGGTCGCGTCGGTGATCGGGTTCGCATCGGCGCGCGGCGGCGTGGTGAGTGTTACGGTCAATGATGTTCAGGCCGAACTCTTCGAAGCCAACTACACCCCGATGAACACCCCCGACGGCTACGGATCCGTAGGGTTCCGCGTGCCGCTGGTGCTCTATCCCGACAGCGTCCTGGTTGTCAAGGCGACGGGCGCGGGTGGAGACGGCGCCACGGCGGTCTTTCAGCCGGATGAGTACGCCACGCTTTCCAGACTGCAAGCACTGGGCCAGCAGTCCGGAGAGGACGCCTACTACAGCCTGAGACTGGGCAATGCCTACGCCAGCCAGGGCGACTACGAGACCGCGTATCCCTACTACCACCGGTGCACGGGGCTGCAGCCGGACTTCTTCCTGGGGGCGTACTTCCTGGGCCTCGCGCTCTACGACGACAACCGCGACGACGACGCCATCGGGCAGTTCCGCCACTGCGCGGACGTCCAGCCGACGTTCTACCTTGCGCAATACGACATGGGGCGCTGCCTGGACCGGAGCGGGCGCTATGACGACGCCATCGCCGAGTATCGCCTGGTGATCGGCAGACGGCCGCAGTTCGTGGAAGCCCACTGGCGTCTCGGAGAGACCTACTCCCACCGGGGCGACTGGGACAACGCGGGCACTGAGTACCGGACGGCGCTTCGCTACAACCCGAACTTCGCTCCGGCCCATCACGGCCTGGGTGCGGTGCTGGCGCAGCAGCAGAACTGGGACGGCGCCGCGGATGAACTGCGGGCGGCTACGAAGATCAGCCCCTGGAACGCGCAGGCCCGTGCTGATCTCGCCTCGACCCTCGCCCACAAGCGTGACTGGACCGAGGCCACGAAGCAGTACAAGCAGGCAGTGCGCATCAGCCCGCAAAGCGGCGGAGCCCAGCAGGGCTTGGCGGAGACCCAGTTCGCCACAGGCAAGTACGGGCAGGCGTGGGACAGCGTTCATGCGGGCCAGCAGGCCGGCGTGCAGCCTGATCCCGCCTTCGTGCGGCAGTTGCGGTCGAAGATGGCCGAGCCGACGGTCAAGCCAGTGGTGACCGCGCCGCGTGTGGCGCCGGTCCAGCCCAGATTGCTGCCGGTTCAGCCTCAGATAGACAAGCCGAGGACCGTGCCGGTGTACAAGCCTCCGAGCGAGCCGGCGACGACCAGCCCGCGAACGGTGCAGGGACAGCAGGGACATAAGGCCACAACGGCGCCGGTGGCCAAGCCGCTGATCGTCCCGACCTACAAGCCGCCCAGTGAGCCGACGGCCACCAAACCGACCAATATCCAGGGACACAAGCCCGCAACGGCGCCGACGACCAAGCCGCTGATCGTGCCGACGTACAAGCCGCCCAGTGAGCCGGCCGTCAAGCCGGCAACCGGGAACGGACGCAAGACGATAACCGTGCCGACGACCAAGCCGACAGCCGACAAGGCTGGTCAGCCGCAGGCAAGTCGTGGCCAGAGCGACAAGACTAAGACAGGCCAGGGCCAGAAGCCCGGGGGCAATAAGACGAATCAGGAAGCCGTGACGACTTCGAGCCAGACGCACAACTAAAGAGTGCGCGTCAGGCCGAAGGCCTTCAGTTTGGGAGCCGGGGCATACCCGGTCATAAGAGGAGAGAAGATTGAGATGAGATACACGCGCAAGATGATGATGGTGGCCTTACTAATAGCAGGCGTGGCCGCGGTGCTGATTGTCGCCGGCTGCAAAGAAGCTGCAACCCAGACCCAAACGACCGGCGGGTATGCCCAGGCGCCCCAACAGGGCTCGGAGCAGGCGCCGGTGGCCGACGTCGCTACGACGGACACCTCGGCGGCCGTAGGCCAGGGCAAGCTGTATGTGGAACTTGCCAAACCCCAGAGCGATGACCAGGGATACTACGTTCCCGTCAGTCACGACTCCAATTACTCGCTGATGGGATACGCCTCGGGACAACAGCCGGTGGCGCAAGTAATGGTCAACGACGTTGAGGCCGAGACCTACCCGGCGGACTATCGCCCTTATGGCTCGCCCGATGGCTATCACACCGTGGGCTTCCGGGCGCCGCTGGTGCTCAGCCCCGACACCGTCGTGACGGTCGCTCTGATCGACGCGAACGGCTATCGCGAGACGAGACTTTTCCAGCCGGACCGCGTGCGTGCTCCCGGCAGAGTGCATCAGCTCTGGGGGACGCATCGTAACGATCCGTACTACAACGTGAGACTGGGGAACGTGTACGCGGTTCAGGGCGACTACGTCAATGCCTATCCCTTCTACCACCGATCCATGGTGACGGCGGGCTTCAGGTGGGGCTCGTTCTTCCTGGGCGTGGCGCTGTTCGACAATGACCGCTACGACGATGCGTCGTGGCAGTTCCGGAACTGCTCCAGGTACTATCCGGACTTCTACGTGGCGGACTATGAGACCGGCCTGTGCTACGAGCGGCGCGGTAGATACGACCTGGCGATCAACGAGTATGGTCTGGTGATTTCGCGCCAGCCGAACTTCGTGGAAGCACACTGGAGCCTTGGCGAAAGCTATGCCCAGCAGGGCGATTGGAGCCGAGCGGGGATCCAGTACAACCAGGCCATCCAGTACAACCCGCGCTTCGCGCCTGCCCAGCGTGGCATGGGCGAAGTGTATGCGCACAATGGCCAGTGGTCCAACGCGACGCAGTCACTGACGATGGCGACCAACCTCAACCCCAGGGACGCCCGAGCGCGCGCCGATCTGAACTCGAGCATGGCGCACCAGCAGAGATCACCCAAGCAGATCCAAGTGGCGATGCTCCCGCTTAAGGCTCCCAGCGGCTACCAGGCTACCGCCGCCCAGAATACGCGGACGTGGCAAGGCCGCACCGCGGGTGCGCAGCAGCAGGGATCCGGTGGACGGCAGGTCAATCCGGCAGGCGTCCAGCAGCAGCGCTTGCAGTCAGCCAAGCCGGCAGGCGTCCAGCAGCAGCAGCAGACGCAGCGGTCCAATGGACGCCAGCAGGGGCAGGCAGCAGCCAGAACGTCAGGCACGCAGCAGCAGCAGCGTGGTCAGGCAGCCAGAACGTCTGGCACTCAGCAGCACGGCCAGGCGGCCAAGCCGGCAGCCACGCAGCAGCAGCACGGTCAGGCAGCGAGGACGTCCAGTGGCGGGCACTCGCAGGCAGCGAGGACGTCCAGTGGCGGACATGCGCAGTCAGCTAAGCCGTCAAGCTCGCAGCACCAGCAGGCGGCGAGGACGACGTCCCATCAGTCGCAGGCCAGGCCGTCAAGTGGCGGGCACTCGCAGGCAGC
>PMZA01000030.1:3812-5174 GCA_003170595.1 Armatimonadota bacterium | reverse complement strand
GCGGCCAGCAGGCCAAGGCGTCAGGTGGCCAGCAGCATGCTCAGCGCGGCGGCCGGTAAGCCGGTATAGCATGATCGTAAGAGCAGTACTGACAACCAAGTAGGTCTCAGCACGGTTGGCGCCCTGGGCGACAGGCGAGGCATCGCTAAGCCTCTTGCCCGGGGCGCGACCAGTTTGGCGCTGGGTCAGGGCTCCGAAGAAGGGCAGAAACGATGGCGAGAGACAATCGAGGGATGGCCCCAAGTGAGTGAGCGAGACATGCCGAGATCTGGTTTCCTGGAGACAATCCTGACGCGCCGAAGCGTGCGCCAGTTCAAGCCGGACCCGATACCNNCGCGAGTTCGTGGTGCTCGGCGGGAAGCCCAAAGACAAATTGGTGGCCTTCGTCGCCGAGCGTCTCGACGCGATCCTCCCGGTTCTCGGCGATGCGCCGGCGAAGACCGCGCTGCAGCATGCGCGCGGGCTGATGAACGCCATCGGCCAGGCCCCGGTCATCGTGGCGGTGTTCAAGCTGGTGAGCGATGAAGGGCACACGCTGGCCTTGCCCTCGGCGGCGGCGGCGGTNNTGGAGAACCTGCTGCTGGCGGCGTGGTCCCTGGGCCTGGGAGGATGCTACACCACCGGAGGGGTCTACCTCGCCGACAGCATCGCTGAATACCTGAACCTCCCCGGGCGGCAGTTGATCGCGCTGGTGCCGCTGGGGCATCCGCTCCACGTGCCACCGATGAAGCCGCGGCCGGAGGATGCCGTGATCTGGCGGGGCTTCCCGGAGATGGCCGGGCGGGAGCAGGCGCGGGCGCTGGTGCCGGACCGCGAGAAGCAGATAGACGCCCAGGTTGACGCAGCTGCCGAACGTCCCACCGGCGAAAAGCCGTGGGAGGTACTCATCGTTGACGTGGCGACGCAAGCTACTGAACGTACTGCGAAGGTCCTGCGTCGTGCGGGATACTCGGTACAGCAGTATACGCGTCCGTCGGAGGCGCTAGCAGCCATCGCGACTCACCAACCCGACGTTGTGATCCTTGACGCCCTGCTGCCGGAAATGAGCGGCTATGATCTGTGTAAGCATATCCGGCAGACCATCACCGGGTATCTGCCGGTAATCGTGACGACAACCGCGCAGAACGCTGCCGACATCGCCAGCGGCATTGTGAGCGGCGCTGACGAAGTGNNCCGACGCGGTGCAGCTCAAGCCGGTGTCCAGCTATGAGCTGCTTGCCGCACTGCAGGCGCTGCTGCGGTCCAAGGCGCTGTATGCGGAGGTGGAGGCGCAGGCTGGAGAACTGCAGGACGCCAATGCGCACCTGCTCGAGCTGGAAGGCACCATGCGGACAGCCACGGAGGCGGCGGAAGCGGCGAATC
>PMZA01000030.1:0-3796 GCA_003170595.1 Armatimonadota bacterium | reverse complement strand
GAGATTCGCACCCCCTTGAACGCCATTCTTGGCTTCTCACAACTGATGCAACGCGACCCGGCCTTGCCTCCCCACCAGCGACAGCATCTCGACACCATCAACCGCAGCGGAGAGCAACTGCTCCTGCTGATTGACGACATTCTGAACATGTCGAAGATCGAAGCCGGACGCGCCACTCTCAGCCTGACCACCTTCGACCTCCCTAGGCTGCTTGACAATATAGAGATGACATACCGGATGCTCACTGACGCCAAGCAGGTGCAGCTTCTCGTAGAGCGCAGTGACGACCTACCTCGCTACGTTGTGACGGATAAAGAGAAACTTCGCCAGGTGTTCACCAACCTGCTTGGCAATGCGGTGAAGTTCACCGAAGAAGGCGGGATCGCGTTTCGCGTGGGTGTGCAACGCTCAGCTTCGGCGGGACTGCGTTTGCTAGCTGAAATCGAGGATACTGGCCCCGGCATCGCCGAGGGGGAACTGGGTAAACTGTTCCAGCCCTTCGAGCAGACCAGCGCAGGCGCTCGCGCCCTGAAAGGGACGGGCCTTGGATTGGCCATCAGCCAGCAATTCGCCCGCTTGATGGGCGGGGCGATCACCGTCAGTAGCAGAGAGGGAAAGGGAAGTATCTTTCGGTTGGAGATTGGCCTGGAAGAGGGCACCGCCGAAGCCGTCGCGCAGAAGGAGGTTCTCCGCCCCGTAACCGGACAACAGCCCGGACAGCCGCGCTATCGCATCCTGGTAGCCGATGACAAGGAAGAGAATCGCACGCTGCTCGAGCTGATGCTCGCTGCGGTCGGCTTCGAGGTACGGGGGACGACCAATGGCCAGGAAGCCATACAGGCGTATAAGGAGTGGCACCCGCACCTCATCCTCATGGACATGCGCATGCCTGTGATGGATGGCACTGAGGCGATCAGACGGATCAGGGCGAGCGCCGGCGGCAAGGCAATCCCTATCATCGCAGTGACGGCCAGTGCCATGTTGGAGCACCGCCAAGAGGCGCTGAGCGTCGGTGCCAATGACTTCCTCCGTAAGCCCTTCCGGGAAGCGGAGCTATTCGCGAAGATCGGGTCACAACTGGGCATAGAGTATACCTACGCCGAGGAGGCGCCTGAGGTGGCGGCTTCGAGTACGAAGGCGAGCGTGGACGAGTTGACGGCGGAAGCGCTGGCAGTCCTGCCGGCGCAACTCATCGGCGAACTGCATGCGGCTACGATTGACGCGGACCGCGATCGGCTGCTGGAACTCATCAGTGTCGCTGAAACCCACGACGCCAAGCTGGGACAAGGCTTGCGAAGCCTCGCGGAACGCTTCGACTACCGGAGCTTGCTTGCCCTGCTAGATACTGGAGGAAACGAATAGTGGAGCTCTCAGGTGCGCGGCAATACGTGGCGAGCATCCTCGTCGTGGACGACACTCTGCCCAATCTGGCGTTGTTGTCGGAGATGCTCAAGGCGCGCGGCTACCGGGTTCGGCCTGTCCCCAGCGGAGACCTGGCGCTCCAGGCCGCCAAGAGTAACCCGCCCGATCTGATCCTGCTCGACGTACACATGCCGGAGATGGACGGGTATGAGGTGTGCGAGCGCCTCAAAGCGGACGAGAAGCTGAGGGACATTCCGGTCCTGTTCATCAGCGGCTTGAGTGAAACCACCGACAAGGTGAAAGCCTTCCAGGTCGGTGGGGCGGACTACATCACCAAGCCCTTCCAGTTCGAAGAGGTGGAGGCTCGAGTGGCGACCCACCTGGAGCTTCGGCGGCACAGGCGGGAACTCCTGGAGAGCTACGAGCGGCTTCAGAAGCTGGAGATTCTGCGCGATGACCTCACCCACATGATCGTGCACGACCTGCGCACGCCGCTGACGAACATCATCGGCAACCTGCAGGTGCTGCAGGAGGCGGACTATGACCGCGATCTGACCGAGGAGTTCGTGCCGGTGGCGGTGGAGGCGGGGCAGACGCTGCTCGGGATGGTCAACGACCTGCTGGACATCAGCAAGCTCGAAGCCGGGCAGATGGCTCTGGACATCAAGGAATTCGCGGTGGCGGAAGTGATCGAGGCGGCGCTCGTGAGTGTGCGCGGCCTGGCGGAGCAGCAGGCCCTGCAGTTGTCGGCCGAGATCGATCCGCCGGACCTGAGGGTGCGCGCCGACGAGGAAAAGCTGCGGCGGGCACTGACGAACCTTCTCGGCAATGCGGTGAAGTTCACGCGGAAAGGGTCGGTGCAAGTGCAGGTGCGGGGCGAAGACGGCGGCGTGCTCATCTCCGTAACGGACACGGGCGATGGCATCCCCGAAGCCGATATCGAGCGGATCTTCGAGAAGTTTGGCCAGGTCGATGCCTTCAGCGCCGAGCACAAGATGAGCACCGGCCTCGGCCTCGCCTTCGTGAAACTGGCGATCGAGGCGCATGGCGGCCGGGCGTGGGTTGAGAGCGAGATGGGCGTGGGCAGCACCTTCAGCCTTAGCCTGCCCGGCAACCCGTCGTCTGGCGCTGAGGGTAGGCAGGAATGAGGGCCACGGAACGATTGCACCCGATGCTATACCGGCACCTCGGTCAGACGGCTCCGGGAGGCGTGGAGGATGGCATCGCCGCGCACCTGGAGAAGCACGGCAAGTCGGGCGGCAATGCTCTGCGGGCGGGCGTCCTTGGGGCCAGCGATGGCCTGCTATCGAACTTCAACCTGGTCATGGGCGTGGCGGGGGCGAATCTGGCCGGGAAGGGCATTCTGCTGACGGGTGTCGCAGGCGTGCTGGCGGGCGCGATATCGATGGGGCTGGGCGAGTGGATCTCCGTGCAAAGCTCGCGGGAACTCCTGCAAGAGCGGATCCGCGGCGAGAAGGATGAGATCGCGGAGGCGCCGGCGCGGGAGGCAGCGGAGTTGGTCCATATCTATCAGGCGCGCGGGTTTGATGAGGATACGTCGAAGACGATGGCGACGCGGATGATGCGGAGCCCGGCCTCGGCCCTGGACGCGATGACGCGAGACGAACTGGGAATAAACCCGTCGAGGCTCAGTGGCTCAGCGTGGGCGGCGGCCGGTGTGTCGTTCCTCATGTTCGCGATCGGGGCCGCCATCCCCGTGGTGCCCTACACGTTCCTTAGCGGGACGACCGCCACGGTCGTGAGTGCGGGCGCGAGCGCGGTCGGCCTGTTCGTGATCGGCGGGGCGATAACCCTCTTCACCGGCAAGTCGGTGCTGTGGTCGGGCCTGAGGCAGGTGGCCTTCGGCCTCGTCGCCGCCACGGTGGTCTATCTGATCGGCCATCTCATCGGTACAAGGCTGGGGCGCTGAGGATGAGCGAGGTTGGGGGACGCAATCTTACGCCGCGGAAGGCGCAGGTGGATTTGAGGCGCTGGCGAAGGCAATAAGGAGGTTGAGTTTGACATGAGCGTTCGTACCGCTCTCACGGCAGGTGAGGTCGAGATGAAGAGTCTCGCAGAACGCAAGCGGATAGAGGCGGCGCTGGCAGCGTCGGAGCTTCGGTATCGCCGGCTCTTCGAGACCGCGCAGGATGGCATCCTGCTACTCGATGCGCACACCGGGGAGATCGTGGATGCCAACCCGTTTCTCGAGGAGTTGCTGGGGTACCCCCACGGCGAGATTGTCGGCAGGAAGCTGTGGGAGATGGGACCCTTCAAGGACGTGGCCGCGGCCAAGGTCGCCTTTGAGAAGCTGCAGCACGAGAAGTACGTGCGCTATGAGGACCTGCCTCTGCAGACCAAGAGCGGCAGGCGGATCGACGTGGAGTTCGTGAGCAACGTCTATGCGGTGAACGGTGAGCAGATCATTCAGTGC
>PMZA01000280.1 GCA_003170595.1 Armatimonadota bacterium | reverse complement strand
AGATGCTCAAGATGTCCGACCGCATCCTCGTTCTGCGCGACGGCAGCCTGGCCGGCGAGCTGTCGCGGGCCGACGCCTCCGAGGAGCGGATCATGGTCCTCGCCACCGGCGCGGCCACCAGCCCCGAGGGTCCCAAGCCATGACGACGACCGACGCCCAGCACCCCAGCCTTGCCCAACGCGCCCTGCTGGCCGCGCCGACCTTCTTCTTCCGCTACGGCATCGTCGTCGGCTTCCTCGCCCTCTCCTTCTACTTCGCCGTCGCCACCGAGGGCCACAGCTTCGTCAGCCGCGACAATCTCATCAACGTCGCGAACCAGATCTCGATCAACATGATCATGGCGGTCGGCATGACCTTCGTGATCATNNCGGCATCGACCTCTCCGTCGGCGCAGTCCTCGCTCTCTGCGGCGTCCTCGGCAGCATGGCGATGACCGCCCTCAGTGGCGCGAACCTCCCTGGCCCGCTCCTCGTCGTCATCGGCTTCAGTGCGGGCATCCTCCTGGGCGCGTGCCTCGGCCTGGTCAGCGGCGCCCTCGTTGCCCTGCCGCGCCTTCCGGCCTTCATCGCGACGCTCGGGATGATGATGATCGCGCGAGGTCTGGCCTTCGTTGTCTGCAGCGGCCGCCCGATCTCGCCGCTGCCTCTCGCCTTCAGCGCTGTCGGTCAGTCGCCCGATCGCCTCATCCCGATCCCGGTCTTCATGATGGCCGCCGTCGTATTCCTCGCGCACCTCGTCCTCCGCCACCACGCCTTCGGCCGCTACGTCTACGCGGTCGGCGGCAATGAGGAGGCCGCGCGCCTGTCAGGTCTTCCCATCCGCCGCTTGCTCATCGCGGTCTACTGCCTATCCGGCGCGCTCAGTGGCCTCGGAGGCATGATCCTCGCGTCCAAGCTGGGCTCGGGCGACCCCAAGTCCGGCATGATGTACGAACTCGACGCCATCGCCGCCGTCGTNNGGCGGCCGCGGCACCATCTTCGGCACCCTCGTCGGCGCGCTCATCATCGGCGTGCTCAACAACGGCCTCTCGCTGATGAAGGTCGACCAGTATTGGCAGTCGGTGCTCAAGGGGGCGGTCATCGTTGGCGCCGTCCTCCTCGATCGGCTGAAGAAATCCTGATGGAGCGATCGATCTCATCGCCATGAACACCGTCACTCTCTCAGGCTCAGCCCACTACATCGGCCGCAAGGTCGGCATGCTCTCACGCGAGCCGATGCGGCGACGTCTCATCGCTCAGCTTGGCGGCGAGGAGGCCTGGCCCGACCTCCTCGCCCTCCACGCCGATCGCTGCCATGCCTATCGCGACCTCCTGCTCAGCTTCGCCCCGTCTTGGCTCGACGAAGCCGAGGGCATGGCCGAGGGAGCGGGTGTGCCCGTCGAGGCCCTCCTCTTGATCAACAGCGCGAGCGCCGAGCTGAAGCCGCCCGCGCCGGATAACTGCACGGCCTACATGGCCCTCGGTTCGGCATCAGGCAGCGGGGCGAATCTCTTTCACAAGAACCGCGACAACCGCCCCGACACGCAGCTCTTCTTCGCCCGGCACATCGAGGGGCACTACCGGACGCTCGGCGGCATCGAGGTCGGCGGCCTCGGTCTCGCTCAGGCGGTCAACGAGCACGGCCTCGCCGGGGCTAACAACACGGGCTCTCCGCTCGCCCAGGCGTTCGCCGACGTCGGCTTCGACGATCGCCAGATCCTTCGCATGGTCGCCGAGCGCGGGAAGACTTGCGACGATGCGCTGCGCCTCTGCGAGGAGATGGCCGCGGCGGGAGTGGCGCGAGGCGATGCCGGCCGCTACGGCATGATCTTCCTCTTCGCCGACCCGTCGCGGGGTCTGGTCGTTGAGATGACGGATCGCGACGTCTGGCACGAGTTCCACGACGACGGCCTCGTCATCCGCTCGAACCACTTCCGCCTCGAGGGCGCGGTGTCCGCCACCGGCCCCTTGGAGCCAAACAGCACAACGCTGCAACGCTACGCCCGTGCCGAGGATCTGCTTGGCCCACGTGCCGGCCACCTGCAACCGGATGACTTCCTCGCGGCCGGTCGCGACACGGCTGGTCACCCCGCGTCGCTATGCAATCCTTCGACCGTTTCGATCGTGACCCACCAGCTCTCGCCCGAGGCCGGCTGCCGCATGTCGTGGGTCTGCAATGGCTACCCGCTAGCGGCGCCTACGAGGGAGTGGAGTCACAGCGAGGTCGCCACGCCGGTGGAGTACGTCGACGGAACGTCCTGGGTGAGCCCGCCAGTTCGTGCCTGATCGTTCACTGCACGACGCCGGCCATTGCCTCGCACACCCACGGCTTCAGCATCAGCAGCACCGTCACCGCCGCCACCGCCAGCCAGCTCAGCTCCGCCTTGTTGAACACCGCGTGCTTCAGCGAGAACCCGCCGGTCGGCCTCCGCAGTCGTGGCACCATCCCGGGCGTCCGCGCCACATACTCGCGCCACTCATCCCCGAACCGCGCCTCCAGCCCGCGCTCTTCCTCGCCCAGGACCGCCCGGTAGTTGAGCGCCGCCGCCACTGTCGCCGCCACCGCCATCACCGGGCTCCACGCCACCACCAGCAGCCCGGCCAGCACGATGAGGTTCCCCAAGTACAGCGGATGGCGCACCAGCGAGTACGGCCCATCCACGCACAGCTTCTCGTCCTTGCAGATATGCCCCAGCGCCCAGGTCCGCACCAGCAGCCCCAGCACCACCAGCGGCAGCCCCCACGCCAGCGTCGCCACGCTCGGCTGGGCGAGCACCATCGCCGCCGCCACAGCCGGCACGTGCAGCCACGTCCGCGTCCGCAGCGCGCGTCCCCGCCGATCCTTCACGGGCTCGACGATTCTCACCGGCAGCTCAGCCGTTACCTGTTCGCTCAATCCTGCTTCCCCTCCGGGAGGCACTAGGCGATCTCTACGATCTTGCCGCTCGCGGCGCTTTCATGCACCGCCGTCGCGATCTTCGTCGCCTCCAGCCCATCTTCACCCGTGCAGGTCCTCGCCATCAAGTAGACCTTGGCCCCGTCGAGGATCGCGTTCACGTTGTACGCGAAGTCCGCGATGCTTTCGATGCCGTACCCCTCCCACACCTCGCGCCCCTGCCGGTCGATCTTCATCCGCAGAAAGCTCTTGTTGTGGCTCTGCATCATCGGCGTATCGGCTTCGCAGCAGGTCCACGTCCCACGATCCTGGCTATCGCACTCGATGACTCCTTTCGTCCCAACCAGACGGATTCCCTGGTTGACGATGGCGCCAAATCCCTCGGGCAGAATCCAGCTCGTGTCGAAGCACACCGTCGCCCCGTTCGCGAACTCGACCATCGCGCTGATCGAGTCGTAGGTATCGACGCCCACGCNNTAGAAGTGGATGCCCAGGAACCAGCCCGGCGAGCTTTGTTTCGCCCAGCCGGGGAACCAGTCGCGCGGCACCTCGATCCGATCCTCCATATGGGCATAGCCGTACTCGATCTGCCCGAGGTCGCCCGCGTCGATCTTCTGCTTCATCGCGATATGGTACTCATCGAAGCGCTTGTGGAAGTCGACCTGCAGGAGCAGCCCCTTCTTCTCGCACGCCTCGATCATCTGGACGCAGCCCTCGACGGTCACGTCCAGCGGCTTCTCGCAGAGGATGTGCACGCCCGCCTCCGCCGCCGCCAGCACGATGTCGCGGTGGAACGGGTCCGGCGTCACCACCGTCACTCCGTCCAGCTGCTCCTTCGCCAGCATCTCGTGATAATCCGAGTATGCCGCGAACTCGAAGCTCTCCCGCCGCTCGGCGAGCAGCTTCTCGTTCATGTCGCACCCGGCGACAAGCTCGCACACGCCCGCCCACTCAAGCTGGCGGAAGGTCCGCAGGTGGTTCAGCCCAAAGGTGCCAAGCCCGACGATGCCGATCCTTGCTCGTGCCATGTTGTCGCACCTCAGCCCGCGTGTGGGAGGATCTTGGGTATCACATGCACGCACACAGCCACCAGGAACGAAACCTGAAACGCTCGGTGGACCCATCGCCACAGACCGTGATGATGCCAGCTCCAGAACCTCAGCGCGCCACTGATCAGTAGGAGGATCACGGCCAGCCCCAGCCACGTCCCCGATCGCAGCATCTCGTCCCGCGGGTCCATAGTAAAGTGGTGCGTATCGAAAGCCAGCGCGTGCGTCGCGACGATGAGCCCCGACACGATCGCCACGATGGCATGCACCCAGCGTATCTTGTGCC
>PMZA01000160.1 GCA_003170595.1 Armatimonadota bacterium | reverse complement strand
GTATAGACCCTCGGATCTGAGCGCCACCTTCACCGTCCCCACGTGCCCCCACGCCACATCCCCGCTCCACTCGGGCGCATAGGTCCTCGCCCTCGGGGCGATAAGGTCGCCGCCGATGAACACCGCCTCTGGCGCCTCCACCAGCACGGGCGGGTTGTCCCCGCCCAGCATGAACAGCTTCACTCCCATCAGCCGGTCGTGCTTCGGATCGACTTCCTCCGGGTACACGAAGGCCGTATCGGACAATTGCAGGAATCGCCTCGGCTGAAAGGCCAGCGCCCGCTGCTGGCTCACGGCGTCAATCAGCAGTTTCCGCGACGCCTCCTCACACTTCGGCGCGACCCACTCGTTGAGCACCAGCACCAGCACCGCCACCGCCAGCCCCAGCATCGCCGCCGGCATCATGATCCGCGCGAAGCTTATCCCCGACGCCCGGATGACCGTAAGTTCCTGATCCGACTGCAGCCGGTTGAAGGCCAGCGCCGACCCCAGCAGCATCGACACCGGCAGCGCCATAACCGCCGCCTCCGGCACCTTCAGCGCCAGGAAGTGCATCACGCTCGGCAGCGGCACCCCCCGCTCCACCACAACCTCCACGACCGTATAGAGCATGTGGCCGACCAGGAGCACGACGAAGGTCAGCGCCGCCCCACCAACGGTCGGCGCCATCTCGCGCAGGAGATAGCGGTCAAGTCGCTTCATCCACGGCTCCCGTCGACCTTATAACTCGTGTGACTCCACGCGACCCGTGCAAGTTCGCCCAGGGGGACGCAATACCTGGAGAGACCGACGGTCCTGCGAGGGGTAAGGCTGTTGGAAGGCCGTGTATGCTACTCTCCGCCACGGTGCCGCGCCCGAGACCCCATCGCCAGTGTCCACACGGCAGCCACCTTCAGAGCGTCACCGAATACAAACGGCGCCACGCCCGTCACGAGCGCGCTCCGCACGCTCCCCGTCCACGCCGCCAGCCACGCCGCCCCGCAAGCGTATATCACCAGATGCGCCCCGATCAGCGCCGCCAGCAGGGTCAGAGGCCGGCGATCCCGTGCCCACGCCGCCATCGCCGCTGCGGCCACGAACCCGAGCACGTACCCGCCCGTCGGCCCGACGACGCCCGCTCCGGCCATCAGCGGCAGCCCGGCACTCGCCAGCCCGGCATACAGCGCGGCGCCACCCGCCCCTCCGCCAACCCCCAGCAGCGCACCTCCCGCCAGCGCCACGAACGTCTGCAGCGTTATCGGCACGACCGATCCGGGCAGGTAGATGCGCAGCTTCGCCGCCGCCGTCAGGGCCACGGCCATCCCGCACGCCTGCGCGACCACGATGGCCAGCGCCCGCGCCCTTCCCGACGCCTGGGGCAGAGCCCGCTCGACTGCTCGTTCACTCATCGTCCCGGATCCTCCCAGCCCTGCTTATGCGCGTTGATGATATATCCCCCTCCGCCCCCCGTCCACCTCGCCGCCTCCCGCGATCACCAACGATCGAAGAACAGTAGTCGCACCCTTCAGGGTGCGGGTGTGGCTGCGTGGTGGGCCTTTCGTTTCTGTCGTCATCCTGAGCGCACTACTCAACGCGCGTGGCATCCGCCTCCCCGCGAAGGATCTGTGGTGGCAGGGAGAAAACCTTGCGGCGTGGTGGGCCTTTCGCTTTCTGTTTTACGTTGTCATCCTTGCGATGCGCAGCATCGCCGGAAGGCGTCTGTTGCCTGACGAAGGATCCCCGGCACCCGCCTCAGTCTGGGAACCCCTCCACCTCCAACATCAACCCCTTCTTCGCCGGCACCTTCACCGTCACCGCCCTACCCTCCACCTTCGCCCCCTCCGCCTTCCACGCCCCCTTCACCACCACGACCGCCCCGCCCTTCATCCTCTCCTCCCACGTCGCCACCAGGTGCGTCCACTTCCCGCGCGGCAGGATGTCCACTGGCGCGCCCGCCCGCGAGATCGCCTCCTGCGGCGTCCCCAGATTCACCTCGGGCAGTATCAGGACTGCCTCGTCGCCGACGGGGTAGAGGTACACCAGCAGCGTGAACGACTTCCCGCCGTCCACCACCAGGAAATGCCTGAACTTCCCCGAGTGCCCATCCCAGCTCAGCGGCTTGACCCACACCGAGTACGATCCCTGGCTCGTGTCGAGGTTGCCGGCGATCGGATACGAGCATCGCTCTCCCCGCCTTTGCAGCAGCCCCGCGCCCTTCACGCCCTCAGCCGACCGCACGGCCAGGCTCTCGGTGAACGTCGACTTCCCGCTCCCGACAGAGAAGTCAGCGTCCGTCGTGAGCTTGTCGAAGGACACGTGGAACAGCAGCCCCTTCGGCATCCCCCATGCCGCGCCGCATACGACAAGGACCATCGCCACGAATAGTCTTTGCCTTCCGATCACGCCCTCGCCTCCCTGGCTCCGCGGCTTCTTCACGCCCCGCCCCTCCCTTCCTCCGCCCCCGCGCGGAAGGGACTGGTCGACATCTCGGGAACCCTTCGCCATGCCCAAGCATCTCCCGACGATCCTTGCGCTTTCCATGTTGCCCGCCGCCGCCTTCGCCCAGCAGACGGTCACCTCCGGCCCCTGGTCCATCACCCTCGGTCCCGCCGGCCCCTCCACCATCAGCTACGACGGCCAGGTTCTCCTCCGCAACGGCATGGTCGGCGGCTACACGCCCAACTGGACTGCCTCGCGCTTCAACCTGAGCGGCTCGCAGGTCACGCCCACTCCCACCGGCGCCACCTGGGCCCGCAGCGTCGCCGATAATCAGGACGCCGCCCTTACCCTCACGACCGCCGCCAACAAACTCACCCTCGCCCTCGACACGACGATGCGCACCCCCGGCCCTACCGAGTACTCCGTCGAGATCGCGCCCGAGGCCGTCCGGTCGAGCGAGACGTCCTGCTTCGTCGAACTGGAGGGCAAGCCCAGCACCCTCGACCTCGTCGGCCACTTCGCGAACTTCAGCATCTACAAGGAGATCCGCTTCGAGCAGGCCGAGCGCACGATCATCGTCCGCTGCCAGGGCGCCTATCTCCAGGACCGCCGCGCTCTCGGTCAGGGCTTCTTCCTGGTCTACGTCCTCATGCCCGACAAGCTCCCCGCCACCGCGAAGCCTTCCATCGAGGTCGAGGTCCAGCCTGCCGCCCCCGCGGACATCCCCGCTCGTCGCGCCTTCCTCTCGCAGACCGCCGCCGAGCAGACCGACCTTCCCGTCGCCAACTCCGGCTTCGAGGAGGGGCTCAAGTCGTGGAGCGATAACCCCCGCGCCGCCGTCGACACCGAGGTCCATCACTCCGGCGCCCAGTCAGCCAGCATTACGATCCCCACGACTCAGACCGACGGCACCGGCGTCTATCTCGTCCAGAATATCCCTGTCACCGGCGGGCTCCTCTATTCGGCCGAGGCGTGGATCAGGACCCGCGACGTCGTCGGCGCCAGCCTCGCCGACTACTTCCCGACGGGGGGCACAGTCATCCTCGAGTGGGCGGACAAGAAGGGCGGCTGGCTCGCCCCCGGTGACTACGCGACCGGCAGCTACGGCACGACCGACTGGCGCCTCATCCAGACCCGTCTCATCCGCGCCCCGAAGGACGCCGGCTTCGCCATCATCTTCCTCACCCTCCGCGCGCACGGCACTGCCTGGTTCGACGACGTGAAGCTCACCCAGGTCCATCGCAACGTCATCCTCGTCAGCCCCGCCGCCGCCTCGTCCATCGCCGATAACACGCCCGAGTTCTCCTGGCACTATCCCGACGCTGCCGCCGCCACCCTCGAGCTATCGCCCGACGCAGCCTTCCCCGCGGAGAAGACCGTGAGCTACGACGGCCTTCAGCACTCACCCTTCAGTCCCGACAAACCCCTCGCCCCCGGCGCCTGGTTCTGGCGCGTGACCGTCCCCGATCATCACGCCTCCTCGCCCGTCTGGCAGTTCACTCAGACCGCGCCGCTCACCCAGGACTGCACGCCGCCTGTCATCGCCGAGGACAACGCTTACCTCGCCCACCCCCGCCAGCCCGCCATCGTCCACTACTCCGACAACGTAGGCGTCACCAAGGTCGCCCTCACCCTCGACGGTCACGAGGTCCTCGCGAAGGTCGGCCCGACCTCCGCCGTCTACACGCCCAGGTCCGACTGGACGCCCGGCCTCCATCGCCTCGATGTCGTCGCCTCCGACGCGGCCGGCAACAAGACTTCCCGCCGCCTCTTCCTCAACTACGAGCCCGGCGTCGTCCGCAAGCAGTGGCTCGTCAACGGAGGCATCGCCATCGGCGGCAAGCCCCACTTCCTCCTCGGCATGTATGGCGTCCTGCCCTCCGACATCCCGACCATGGCCGCCGCCGGGTATGACTTCGTGCACAACTACACCTGGGACGGCCCCGGCACCAACGACACCGCCCTCGCCTACCTCGACGAGTGCGGCAAGTACGGCCTCCAGGCCTTCATCGGCTTCGACCGCAAGAAGCTCCAGGCCGAGGACGTCGAGTTCGTCGCCGAACGCGTCGGCGCCCTCAGCCGCCATCCGGCCCTCCTCGCCTGGTACCTCTTCGACGAACCCGACGGCGCCGATCAGTACGTCTCGCCCGACCAGCTTCGCCGCCTCTATCGCCTCATCAAGTCCCTCGATCCAATGCACCCGGTCATCGTCACCGTCGCCGGCATGGAGAACATGCCCTCCTACCACGACAGCTACGACGTCTACTGGAGCATGGATTACAGCAATCCGGCCAGCAACGTCCGCGCCTTCGAGCAGCACCGCCGCGCCCTTCGCCCCGACGTTCCGCTCATGTCCATCGTCCATTGCTACGACGGCAACCAGCAGGGCGCTGGCACCGGCCTGACCTTCGACGTGGACAAGTTCCAGCCCGGCCCGGCGATGCTCCGCGCCAACGCCTTCATGGCGATCGCGCACAACTCGAGCGGGCTCTGCTGGTGGTGGTGGGGGCAGGGGAGCAATATCTACAGGACCGTCGCCCACGCCCCGAAGGCGTGGGACGCGTTGAAGGAAACCCTCCGCCAGATCCGCGCCCTCCGCCCCGTCCTCGAAGCGCAGGTCCTGCCGCGCACGTGGATCGAGAAACCCTCCGACGGCGTCGAGGTCCATCTCTGGGAGAAGCGCTTGCCCGACCGCACGGTCGTCATCGGCGTCAATCGGGACAACAAGACTTGCGACCTAACCTTCGCCTCGCCGTCCTTCACCGGCAAGGAAAAGGCGACCGTGCTTTTCGAGGATCGCACCGTCGCCTTGAATGCCGGCCGCCTGACCGACTCCTTCGCACCTCTCGCCGTCCACATCTACGAGGTAAGGTAGCCTTTGCCTTGAACGCCCACTGTGCGCTAACCTTGCCCTGCGGCGCATCGTTTCGCAGGCGATTACCCTTCGCCGCGTGGGGTCTGGGGCCAGGGCCNNGGTTCGGGGCGGAGCCCCGAGGTCTTCTCTTTGGGGGGGGTGCGCTTTATGCAGTTCTGTTCGCAGTTCATGTTCATCGGCACGCCTGACCGGCCGCAGTGCCACTGCTCGACGATTGTCGAACTCCCATCCGGCGATATCCTGGGCGCCTGGTATGCCGGCACCGAGGAGGGTAACAAGGATGTCGTGATCATGTCGGCACGCGTCGCCCTCGACACCTGCTGCTGGTCCGACCCAGTTGTCCTCTTCGATACGCCCGGCATGCCCGAGGGCAACCCGATTCTCTTCGTCGATCCCGCCGGCCTCCTCCGGATGTTCTTCGTGACGCTCGTCGAGGACGGCTGGGACTACTCGCAGCTCAAGAGCACCTCTAGTACCGACGAGGGCCTCACCTGGTCCGAGCCGGTTGTGATGGGCGAGCCCCTCGGGACCGACGTGCGGTGCAAGCCGCTCTTCCTCGACGACGGCCGCGTGCTCGTGCCGATGTATGACGACCCCACGTACCAGGGCTTCATGTACCTTAGCGATGACGGCTGCCAGACTTGGCACCGCTCGGGCTGGATATCCTCGCCGGCGGGCTGCATCCAGCCGACGCTTTTCCGCAAGACTAATGGCACGATCGTAGCCCTCCTGCGCGATGGCGGCCGCGCGCAGGTCTGGCGTTCCGAGTCGCGCGATAGGGGAGAGACCTGGTCGCCCTGCGTGGGGACCTTCCTGCGCAACCCCAACGCCGGCATCGACGTCGTGCACCTCAAGAGCGGCAACCTCGTCCTCGCCTACAACGATACGCGTACCAGCCGCACGCCGCTCAGTCTCGCGTGGTCCGACGACGAGGGCGACGACTGGCTCGTCAAGCTCGACGTGGCGGTGGGCGAAGGGGAGTATTCCTACCCGGCGATAATCCAGGGGAGCGACGGCACGATCCATCTCTCGCACACCTGGCGGCGCACGTCCATCGCCCATGTGATGCTGGACGAGGAGTTCCTGCTCGAGCACGGCGAGCGCCGCACCCACGACCAACCCATCAACGGCTGAAGCCGCCTGCCTTCTGGATCCTGTCTTTCTGTAGGGCGGGCANNTGAATCCCCGCCCTACAGAAGACCTCATGAACGCCTTCACACGCCCTCGAACAATCCGGCGTTCTCCGCGGACCTCTTCGCCACCTGTGCCCTTGTCGCCGTCCCCGTCGTCCCTAGCTGCTGTATGGTGATCGACGCCACGCAGTTCGCGATCGCTGCGGCTTCCTTCAAGCTAGCGCCCGCGCACAGCGACGCGACGATCGCCGCCGTCGTGCTGTCACCCGCGCCAACGATGTCGATCGGAGGCGGCACCGGCACTCCCGGCACCAGCGTCCTTCCCGCCTCATCGAACACGACGATCCCTTCCGCCCCCGCTGTCACGAACACAGGCCGCCGGTTCCGCGTCACCAGTTCCGCCCCATACCTTTCCGCATCACTCGCCGACAGGTCATCCTCCGCCCCCGTGTACCCGCACGCCTTCGCCGCCTCGAACTTGTTCGGCTTGATGATGACATCGCGAAACAGCGCGATGCTCTCTCGCGAGTCGGCGAAGAACACGACGTCGGGATGCGCCGCCGCCATCGCGCAGATCCCCTCGCGCACGCGGTCGGTGATGGTCCCCAGCCCTCGCTCCGCCACCTGATCCCCGACGATGACCGCCTGCACGGCGCACGCGTGCGCGTCGCCCAGCGCCGCCCGCAGCTCGTCGAGCACCGCATCCTCGAGATCCGCCGGCGTCGCCTCACGGTTCTTGATGTCGATGCGGTTCAGCTCGGCCTCGGCGCCCGCCTCATCGCGCAGCATCGGCTTGGTATAGGTCGGCGTGAAGAGGTCCGGCCGCCGCAGCAGGTGGGTCATGTCCACGCCCGTCCGCGCCAGCCCTTGCCGCAGCTCATACCCCTCGCCGTCGTCGCCCGTGAACCCGACCGCCAGCACGCGCCCGACCTCAAGCGCCGTCAGGTTGTTCGTCACGGTACCGGCCGCGCCGGGGCTCAATCTCTTCGCCACGACCTGGTACGCGTCCAGCCCCGTTTCCAGCGACACCTCAGTCAGCGCCTTCTCGATGGCCAGGTACTTGTCGAGGAAGAAGTCGCCCACGATCGCCACCGCGACCTCCGGGTACCGCGCCAGGATCTCGCCCGCCCGCTCGGCCTTCATAGCTCGGCCTCCGCGAGGGCGACGACGCGCCGGTAGAGGTTGGGGAACGTCACCTTGTGATCGCCCTGCACGTAGAAGCTCTCGCCCCCGTCCTGCACTGTCCGCACGAGGATCGTCTTCCACGGGCGGAAGTAGTAATGCGGATTGCTCTTCGGCGGCTGATCGCGATAGTCCGGCCCGAGGTCCGCGAGGTCGAATACCGCCGTCGCGAAGTGGGCGATCTCGCGCCCCTCCTGCCTCGCCACATTCCTCGCCATGCTCAGCGCCTTCAGGTACACCTCCGGCCCCATCACCGCCGTCCCGAAGTTGAGCAGCACCCCGCCCTCCAGCCGCGTGACCGTGTCGGCGATGGTCAGGAAGTCGCGGTACGATGCCTCTCCCGTCGCAGCCCCATCGAAGTTCGGATGCTCGTGGATGATGTCGCTGCCGATGCCCACGTGGATCGTCGCAGGCACCTTCAGCTCATACGCCGCCGCCAACACGCTCAGGTACGCATAGGGAAACTCGCCCTCGACGATCTTCTTCCCGACCGCCTCGCCGAAGCCGAGCCCTTCCTTCACGCCCTCGTTCACCGCGTCGTTGATCCACCCGGTCTCGGTCCATAGTCCGAACTCGCCGGTGCGGATGTACTTCGCCACGCTCTCGGTCGTCGCGCCGATGAGCGCGTACTCGAAGTCGTGAATCGCGCAGGCGCCGTTGCCCGCCACATGCGTGATCAGCCCGCGCCGCATGAGGTCGATGATGAACCGCGCGTTCCCTTGCCTCAGCACGTGCGCGCCCATCATCAGCACGCACTCCGCCCCGTTGCGCCGCGCGTCGACGATCCTCGCCGCCAGCGTGTCGAGGTCGGGGTTATCCATCGCCGGCACATCGGCATCGAGGGCCATGATCGCCGACAAGTCGAGGTCATGTTCACGCTCGGCCAGCGGCCTGAGCACCAGCTTGCTTCGGTCGAACTGCCGCCGCGGCATGGCTATTCCTCCCGCCACAAGTGGCTGATGAGCCTAGTTCCTTCGCGGAAGTCGGGGATGATGATGTCCGCGCCCGCGTCGATGAGGCGGTTGCGCTTCCACTCATCGATGCCTTCGCGCTTGGCCTCTTCGGTCGCCACGCCCACCGCGATTCCGCCGACTTCCTTCACGTTCTCGATCTCGACGTACCCGTCCCCGAAGGCCACCAGTTCGCTGCCGTGGAGGTGATGCTCTTCGATGATGCGCTGGATGATGATCGCCTTCGATATCTTCTTGTAATCATCCAGCGCGCCGTAGATGTTGTCCCCGAAGTATTGCCCTAGCCCCAGACACGCCGACTCATCCAGCACGTACGGCCTGTCCGTCCCGCTGGCGAGATAGAGGGTGACGCCACGTCCCTTCAGCGCAGCCACGAACTCCAGCGCCCCCGGCACCGCCATCTCCTCGGGCGTGAACCGCCCCTCCTTCAGCCCCGCCACGCGATCGGCGATCCTCTCCCACAGCAGGTTGAGGTAGTCCCACTTATACTCAGTCGGATCCTTCGGCGTACCTCCGCGCAGCTTCACCTGCTCGGCAACCTCCATCGTCTGGTAGATGGTCTGCTTGCCGGTTAGGCGCGTCACGAACTCGCGCACGATGGTGTGAAGCTCCTCTTGGCTCTCGCCCGTATGAACCTCGGCGAGGACCTCGACCATCATGGGGATCATGACGTTCTGCCATCCCTCGCGGATGAGGGAGATGGTCCCATCGAAGTCGAAGAGGGCGAAGCGGATGCGCCCGCGCTCGATCCTATCGTTAAGGATCTCGATGTGCTCAGCGCCGGGCAACATGACGCCCCGGGGATGATCGGTCATGGCCCTTGGTTCCTCCGAAGATAAGTCCTTGCGTCCACTCAAGCGCCGGGGATTATAGCAGCTTCTCCGTCTACTGCCCCGACGCCACTGCCTCGGCAAGCTCACGATGCGCGTCCGCTTCCGCCGGCAGCGTGAACGTCACCGTCGTCCCCTCGTGGGCGTCGCTCTCCAGCCAGATACTGCCTCCCTGCGCCTCGACGGCCATGCGCGCGAAGGTCAGCCCCAGCCCGCTCCCGACGGCGGCCTGCCCCCTCTGAGCTTGCACCTGCGCGTACATGTCAAAGGCTCTCTCCTGCCATTCCTTCGGGATGCCTGGTCCCTGGTCGGTGATGCGCATCGCCACGAAGCCGCCGCCGTCCTCTTCCGCCGCCAGGGTCACCGTCGTCTCCTTGGGGCTGTACTTGATCGCGTTGCTCAGCAAGTTGACGAGCACCCGCAGGGCCAGATCCGGATCGCCTCGCGCCGTCAGTCCGTCCGGCAGGGTCTCAACCGCGATGGTCACTGCCTTATCCTCAGCCCACGGCGCCATCACGTTCGCGGCCTTCGCCATAAGCTGCGCCACATCGACCACCTGCGGCTCGATCGGCATGCTGTGGTGTCTCAGCCGCGAGAGATCCAGCAGCGTCGTCACCAGCCGCGACATCTGCCCGCCCGCCTCGTTCGCGATCCTCAACAGCCTCTTATCCTTGTCGCCGAGAGAGCCTCCCGCCGACCGCCGGACCAGGTCCAGCGCCATCATCACATTCGCCAGCGGCGCCTTCAGGTCGTGCACCACGAACGCTGTTAGTTGCTCCTGCATCACCATCGCGTCGCGCAGTTGTGCCACCGCATAAGTGACAACCAGGTAGAAGCCAAGCTGTACCAGGGCGTTCCAGTAGGGAATCAGGGGATGGCTATACGTCGGCGCGCCCAGCAGGTCTGCCATGAACCAGGTGACGGCGCTCAGCACGGAGATCGAGCCTCCGGCCCACCGCCCCACGCGCCATGTCACATACCACACCGGCAGCAGGTAGAAGACCGACGCCGCCAACTCTCTCCCGGTGAGATAGTCCACCAGGCCGATCAGGCCCACAAGAAGCACCGCCAGCGCCACATGATGCGCGCCGGCAGACCAGGCCCTCTCAACCAGCGACGGTCTACGTCTGATGACCAAGGCCGCACTCACTCCTTGATGTCCCGGACCGATGAGCTTCCGCTTGTCTTCGGCTGTTACCATCGGTGTCCGGCCCTGCGGTTATTGACCCATCAGCGTCCGTCCAGGTTCCGCGGGGCGTCCAGGAAGCGCGTCCCGGCGGGCTAAGGCTCCGCCGGCAACGTGAACGTCACCGTCGTCCCCGCCTCGGCGTCGCCGTCCATCCATATCTTCCCGCCCTGCGCCTCCACGGCCATCCGCGCGAAGGTCAGCCCCAGCCCGCTCCCGACCGCGGCTCCTCCCCGGTGAGCCTGCACTTGCGCGTACATGTCGAAGGCTCTCTCCTGCCATTCCTTCGGGATGCCCGGCCCCTGGTCCGTGACGCTTATCCCGACGGTTCCGTCGCCGTCCCCGGCGGCCGACACCGTTACCGTCGTCCCCTTCGGGCTGTACTTGATTGCGTTGCTGAGCAGATTGAGGAGCACCCGCTGGCTCAGCTCCGGATCGCCCCGCGCCACCAGCCCGACCGTCGCGGCCCCCACGGCTATGGTTACCGCCCTTTCCTCGGCCCACGGCGCCATCATGTCAGCCGCCTCCGCCGTAAGCTGAGCCACCTGTATCGCCTGCGGCTCGATCGGCATCTTGCCATGCCTCAGCCGCGACAGATCCAGGAGTGTGTTCACCAGCCGCGACATCTGGGCTTCTGCCTCCGTCGTCATCCGCAGCACTTTCTTGTCCCGGTCGCTGAGGCATTCATCTGCCGACCGCCGGATCAGTTCCAGGCCCATCATGGCGTTCGTCAGCGGCGTCCGCAGGTCATGCACCACGAAGGCCGTGAGCTGCTCCTGCATCCGCTGCGAGTCCCGCAACGCCGACACGACATAGGTGACGATCGTGTACGAGGCAAGCTGCACCGTCGCGTTCCAGTATGGGATCAGCGGGTGACTGTACGTCGCCCCGGCGTAGTGGTCCGCCACGAAGTACGCCACCGCGGCTGTGGCTGAGACGGCGATGCCGCCCCTCCTGCCCACCATCCACGCCGCATACCAGACCACCAGCATGTAGAAGACGGAGACGTGCAACTCCCACCCGGTGAGGTAGTCCACCGCGCCGACCAGGGCCACAAATACCACCGAGGCCGCCACATACTGAACGCCGGCGGCCCGTGCCCTCACAACCAACGACGAGTAAGGTCTGCTGACCATCGCTGCACTCACTCCCTGCCGCCCGAACCTGCCTATGGCCTGCTCCATCGCCACCGGCGGCCTTCGCTCTGTATAATGTACCCACTAGCCCTCGTGGAGGTTTCGCATGACGTCTAAAGAGCGCGTCCTTACCGCCGTTGCCCATCGCCAGCCCGACCGAGTGCCCGTGGACTACGGCGCCCACGGCGAAGTCGACCGCCGCCTGCGCGAGTACCTCGGCCTCAGCCCGACCGATGATCTCTACTCCCTGCTCGAACTCGACCTCCGCGGCGTCGGCCCAGGCATCAAGCCGGAAGCGACGGCCTCGCCCATCTGCTACGCCGACCCGACCAAAAAGGTCACCGACGACGGTCTCTACATCGACCTCTGGGGCGTCGGCTTCCGTCGCGCCACGACCCCGACCGGCGATTACATCGACATCGCCTACCACCCCCTCGCCGGGCTCCAGTCCGAGGACGAGCTTGAGGCGTGGGAGTACATGGACCCCGACGACTGGGACTACTCGATCGTCCGCCCGGGCGCCGAGGCCTGCTCGCAGTATTGCGTCTGGGCTCACTGCCGGGGCGCCTTCGAGATAAGCTGGTTCATGCGCGGCCTCGACGGTTTCATGACCGACCTCGCCCTCGAACCCTCCAAGGCCCTCGGTCTCTACGACCGCGTTCAGGAACGGCTCAAGGAGCGTCTCCGCCGCATCCTCGTCGCCGGCGGCGACGCCATCGACATGGCCGAGTATAACGACGACATGGGCACCCAGCGCGGCCTCATGATGTCCCCCGACATGTGGCGGCGCTACATGAAGCCCCGCGTCGCCGAGATGTTCGCCCTCATCAAGTCCTTCGGCAAGGTCGTCCGCTACCATTCCTGCGGCGGCGTCCGCGCCATCCTCCCCGACCTCATCGAGATCGGCCTCGAGGTCCTCACTCCCTTCCAGCCCCTCGCCGACGGCATGGAGCCCCTCGCTCTCAAGCGCGACTTCGGCCGCGACCTGACCTTCCTCGGCGGCATCGACATGCAGGAGATGCTCCCGAACGCGAAGCCTCAGGAGGTCCGCGACGAGGTCCAGCGCCTCCTGGATGTCCTCAATGTCGATGGGGGATGGATCGCCTGCTCGTCCCACAATCTCCAGCCCGACACGCCGCCGGAGAACATCGTCGCCATGTACGAAGTCCTCCTCGGCCATCCGTTGAAATAGCCTCTCGCCTTTGCTTGGTTTGTGGAGGGGCCGAATAGGGTGGCNNTCCCCTATCCGGCCCGGGCTTTTCGTCCTTAGCCTGTCTTTGAGGAGACCAGACCGATGTCTCAACCGACGCTCGTCAAGCCCGGCTCGCACATCAAGCTCGCCGATTTTGATCCCGATTTCCACGGTTCCCACAGCAAGAGCGACCCGGAGACCGAGAAGAAGCTCGAGGACGACATCGTCGCCGTCGCGGACCTCCAGGCCCGCCTCTACGCGGAAAGCACCCAGGCTCTCCTCGTCGTCCTGCAGGCCATGGACACCGGCGGCAAGGACGG
>PMZA01000250.1 GCA_003170595.1 Armatimonadota bacterium | reverse complement strand
AGGCTCAGGACAGGCAGGATGACAAACCAGGGAGGCCGGGGTGGGCGTTGTGGGTGGCGAGTTTTCCCTGTTGACGATGGTGCTAGCGGGCGCTATTATCTCGCCGCTCTAAGACCGCCGCCTCAAGGTGGGAAGGGCTTCGCTTCTCGACGTGGGGACCACGAACAGACCTTCATACTCCGCCCAGGGCGGTTTGAATTCAAGCCANNGGGCATTGCTGGGTGCGAGAGGATGGCGAGGATCTTGTGGTCGGGATCTCCGACTATGCGCAGGACGAGTTGGGCGAGATCATCTTCGTCGAGCTTCCGGAACTCGGGGCGGAAGTAGTTCGTGGCGAACCCTTCGGGAGCATTGAATCGGCGAAGGCCGTGGAAGACCTGATCGCGCCGACGACGGGCACCGTCACGCGGCGCAACGATGAGGCCATCGACGCGCCCGAAACCATCAACGAGGATCCGTATGCGGCGGGCTGGCTCATCGCCGTCAAGCCCAAGGAAGCCTACGCCCCCGACGACCTGCTGACCTACGAGCAGTACATGGCCACGCTGGAACTCGAGGAAGAGGAAGAGGAACTCGAAGAGCTGGAAATGGAAGAGGACGAAGAGCTCTTCTTTGAAGAGGAGGAGTAATACCTCCGGTGCGGTGCGGATGAAGCATACCTGGCGGTTGATCGTGGACGGGCCGATGTCCGGGGCCCGCAACATGGCTAAGGACGAGGCCCTGCTGAAAGCTGTGCAGCAGGGCCTCGCGTCTGTTACGGTGCGGTTCTACCGGTGGGCGCCGGCCACGGTGTCGCTCGGGTACTTCCAGGCGGCGGAGGATGTGGACCGGGAGGCCATCGGGCGGCTGGGCCTAGGGCTCGTGCGCAGGCCGACGGGCGGGCGGGCTATCCTCCATGACGATGAGCTGACGTACAGCATCGTCGCGCCGGGGGAGGCCATACCCGGCGGACGCAACATCGGGCGGTCGTACCTGAGCATCAGCGAGGCGCTCATGCGCGGGCTGGAGATCCTCGGCATCGAGGCCAGCGTCGGCGATGAGAAGGCGACGCGGGACAATTCGCCGGCAGCGTGCTTCGCGCTATCGACGCGGGCCGACCTGACCGCACGCGGGCAGAAGGTCATCGGCAGCGCACAGATGAGGCGGGAGGGCTTCATCCTCCAGCACGGATCGATACCGGTGGCGCTCGACCTGGGAAAACATGCGGCGGTCTTCGGAGCGGTGTCCGGGGCGGAGAAGGCGGCGGAGCAACTGGCGGCGAAAGCCAGCGGGGTGGCCGGGCTCATCGGACGGCGGCCGTCGTGGGAAGAGATGGAGCGGGCCTTCGCCCTGGGCTTCGCGGAGGTCTTTCACGCGCGGATGGAAGCAGGCGAGATGACGGCGGCGGAAAAGGCGGAGGCGGAGAAGCTGGAAGCGGAGAAGTATGGGACGGAGGAGTTCACCGTCCGGGCGCCGAATCGTTAAGGGGCCGGCACACGGCCCACGGGGGGTGACGGGCATGGCACGGAAAGACCGTCGCGGGCGGGCATGGGCCGCGTCCATCGTTCTTGCTCTTCTCACGGCAGGGCTGTGCCTCGCAGCAAGTCCCACGCCAGCGAAGACCACGAAGGCAGCCAAGGTTGCGAAGGCGGCCGCCCCCACGCCGAGGCTGACGGCGAACCTCAAGGGCGTGGCGGGCGTCGAGTTCTTCAAGAAAGAGATGACGCCCATCACCCGGCAGATGCTGGCGAAGCAGGAGTTCGCCGTCCAGCCGGCCGCGTATGAGCAGCCCTTCGAGGCCTACCCCGACGTGCACATCAAGAGCCCGCGCTTCGTGACCATCGACGGCGCGCTGCACCTGTGGCACCTGTTCTACGACTACTCGCTGCGCTTCGTCGAGACTGAGAAGCTGACGCCACAACTCACCGACCTGGTGAAGGGGCTGCTCTCCGAGGCGCGGATGAACTATCAGGTGGCGCCGGAAGGCATCGCCAAGGATGCGGCGACGCACGTGCTGGCCTACGCGGCGGTGGCGGCGAAGGGGATGGGCATCGACACGCCCGATCTGCCTGCCGAGGCAAAGCGGATGGCCGACGCCGACTGGGCCAAGATTCAGGCCCACGAGGGCATGAGCCGCAGCGAAGTCACCGGGTTCGACACGGCCTTCGACATGATGGTCCCGCGCGGGCATTACACGCGATCGGATGCGCTGAAGCAGTACTTCGTCACGATGAGCTGGCTGGGGAGCGCATACTGGGCCTTCGATCCGAAGGACCCGCGGGCTCCACTGGCGGCGGTGGCGGCGGCGATGCTGGCGAAGATGGTCTTCGGGCAGGATGCGCTGGCGCAGGTGCGAGGGCCGTGGCAGGCGATCTATGAGCCGACGAAGTTCTATGTCGGCGCGGCCGATGACCCGACGCTGGCGGAGTTCGCGATCGTGGCGAAGGGCGTGTATGGCCACGAGCCGACGATGCAGGAGCTTGGGGACAAGGAGATGGCGGCGAAGCTTGCGGCGGAGGCGGCTGACAAGCTGAGGGTGCCGGCCATTCATCCGACAACCACCGACATGGCCCTGCCGTCGTCGCGACTTATGCCGCAAAGGTTCGTGCCGGATACGTACGTGCTGAACAAGCTCGTGTATGACCGCGTGGACAAGGACAGCACCGGCGAGGAGCGAGGGCTGCCGATGGGGCTGGACGTCTTCGCGGCTCTGGGCAGCGGGCGGGCGATGAGCATTCTCACCAAGGACCTGCACGAGAGCCGCTTCCCGCATTACGACGACAACCTGGACGAGGCCCGGACGTGGCTGGCTGACCGGCCGAAGGCGGAGTGGCTGAGCAACCTGTACTGGGGATGGATGTGGACGCTGGCCGGCATCGTGCAGGATAAGCGGCCGTTGGAGACCTATCCGCGGTTCATGAAGACCGACGCGTGGCGGGATAAGGACCTGTGGACGGCGCTGGGGAGCTGGGCCGAGTTGCGCCACGACACGATCCTCTACGCCAAGCAGGCGCTGGCTGAGGGCGGAGGGCCTCCGGAGGCGGCGGCGCCGGGGTATGTGGAGCCGAATCTGGCGGCGTGGCGGCGGCTCGATACCGTGGCGAAGGGGGCCTACGACGAGTTGAAGAAGCGGGGGCTGCTGACCGCAGTGCAGGACGACAGCGGGTCGCCGGATGGGGCTCTGCAGGAGGCGGCGCGGCTCATCTCAACGATGCACACCATCGCCGAGAAGGAAGTCGGCGGCAAGCAGGTGACCTACGAGGAGAAGATGGACATCGCCGAGTTCGGGACCGAGCTGGAGTACGTGCAGAAGGCCATCGTCAACTCCTGCGACCGGCAGACGATCCAGGCGTGGGCGGAGATCAAGCAGCCGACCGACCGGTACATGGCGTGCGTGGCGGATGTGGCGACGGCGGGCGACAACGTGCTGGAGGTCGGGGTGGGGCCGGCGTACTCGATCTATGTGATCGTGCCGATCGGAGGGAAGCTGACGCTGTGCCGCGGGGCGGTGTTCTCATACTTCGAGTTCCCGTGGGCAAAAAGCGACAGGCTGACGGATGAGAAGTGGCTGGCGATGCTGTCGGAGGGAAAGGCGCCGGATGCGCCGAAGTGGGCGAAGACGTTCCTGACGTCGGGGAAATGCCCGGCGTTCAAGATCGAGGAGACGGAGGGGGAGCAGTAGCGCCGAGCTTCGGCGCTTGGCGCCGGCCGGTGGGGGACATACCACGCCCGACGGCAAACCGCCGTCCGGCAGGGAGGCAACTCTGGATGAGACCGCGAGGCCACTCTCAGCCCGACGCCTCGGGCCCGGCTCTTCTCTGTGGCTACGCGCTCGGCGCAGTGGGCATCGGGTGCTGCTTGATGCTCCTCCCCGCTCGGGCGCTGCCTCTCGCTGCGGCGCTCGCGTGGGCCATGGTCGCGCTCGCCGGCCTGGGAGAGCTGTACGCCCGAGACCGGCCGGACCTGCTGGCCAGGGGGCGAGCCTTCGCCGCCGCTGGAGTGGGCCTTTATGTCGTCTTGGTGGCCTTCGCTGCCTCGCCTTCGGAGGCCCTCGCTGCCGGCGCTTCGGGGGCCCGGTCGCTGCCGTCCGGCGCGCTGGCCAGTGCCTTGCTGTTCGCCGTGGCCGGCAAGCTGGTCATGGCTCTGCTGTTCCTCATGGTCGGCACCACCACCTGCGAGGTCCTCAGCATCGCCAATGTCCGCACCTGGGGGCGCGACTTCCTCGGATCGGCGTCGGCATGGATCCGGTGGACCATGCTTGCGCTTGCTGCAGTATGCCTGGCCGAGGTGGCGCTCGCCGCCTACATCGTCCACTCTCTGGCGGGCTTCACGCGGTAGGCCAGGCGGGCTTTGGCAGTCCCGGCTGCCGTGGCAGGGTGCGCGGTGGGACTTTTCGCTGGATTGCCGGCCGGCGGGGCGGAAGTTCTGTCGAGTGCCTTGCGTCGCGGGACGACTAGGGGTATACTGTTCGCCGCTGTACAAGTCCGATGGCCTTCCCTTCGGGAGTGGGCAATGCGTCCACTCTCATTTCTTTCCGGGGAGGTCACCGGCAGTTGTTGGTCGCCCAGAGGGCACCGGCACCTGCTGGTGGCCCGTGGGTCACGAGGAGTTGTTTGTGGTGCGTAAGGTGCACCCTGTCGTCGCAAAGCTTGAGCCGGACGTGCGAGATCTCGTCGAAGGTTTCGGCCTTGAGTACGTGCTCTCGAAGTTCGGCGGTCCGCCGGGGCATCCGACGCTGACGGTGCTCATCGACAAGCCTGACGGGGTTTCCGTCGAGGATTGTTCGCTGATATCGCGGCGATTATCGGTGCTGCTGGACATGCTGGACCCGATATCGGGCAGCTATGAACTGGTAGTGTCGTCGCCGGGGATTGAGAGGCCGCTGGTCCGCGAGGACGATTACGTGAGGTTCTCGGGGCGGCTGGCCAGGATCAAGTGGGCCAGGGAAAGTCGCAAAGAGGTCATCCAGGGGACGGTGGTGGGGGTGCAGGATGGCTCGGTGGTCGTGGATGCTAGCGGGGCGAGATTGCTTGTGCCGCTGGATGAAATCGAAGATGCACACCTGGTGTTTGAGTGGGACGCGAAGTAGCCGGCCAGGTTCCGATAAGCTGTAGCTAGAGGGGCTGAAGTCGCCAATGAACGGTGAGCTGATTCTTGCGCTGGAACAACTCCATAAGGAGAAGGACATCCCGATGGCCTCCCTCATCGAGGCTATCGAGGCGGCCATGGAATCGGCGTACCGCAAGCACTACGGGGTCACCGAGGACGTACGGATGGAGATCGACCCCCGGCAGCGGACCGTGAGGATCATCGCGCGGCGGCCCATACCCGCGCCCGACGGCCACCTGGATGACAACGGCGAGCCGGTTGTGACCTTCGTCGAGCACGAGGTGGACCTGGCGGACTTCGGGCGCATCGCCGCCCAGACCGCCAAGCAGGTCATCCTTCAGAGGATCAAGGAAGCCGAGCGGACCGCGCAGTTCGAGGAATTCAGCCACCGCGTGGGCGAAGTCGCGACCTCGGAAGTCGAGAGGCGTGACGCGCGAGCGGTGTACCTGCGCATCGACCGGACCGACGCGGTCCTGCCGGCCGCCGAACAGATTCCCGGCGAGCCCTACCGCTTCGGCGATAGGATCAAGGTCTACATCGTCGAGGTCAAGAAGACGTCGAAGGTGCCGGAGATCAAGTGCACGCGGACCCATCCGGGCCTGGTGCTGCGGCTGTTCGAGCTTGAGGTGCCCGAGGTCTTCGACGGCATCGTCGAGATCAAGGGCGTCTCGCGCGAACCCGGCGCGAGATCGAAGGTAGCCGTGTACTCGCGGGACGCGCAGGTCGACCCCGTGGGCGCGTGCGTGGGCCATCGCGGCAGCCGTGTGCAGGCCATCGTCGATGAGCTTCGCGGCGAGAAGATCGACATCGTGCGGTACAGCGAGGACGTGCGCGAGTACCTGCGCAGCGCGCTGTCGCCGGCGCGAGTGTCTGAGGTCATGATCGATGAGGGCAGCAAGTCGGCCATCATCATCGCCCCGGACAACCAGCTATCGCTGGCCATCGGGCGACGCGGACAGAATGTGCGTCTGGCGGCGCAGTTGACCGGCTGGCACATCGACATCCGCAGCGAGACCCAGTGGCAGACCGAGAAGCAGGCTCCCGCGGCGGCGAAGGTCGAGGCGGCCGTGGTTGAGGCTGCGCCGGTGGCGGAAGTTGTGGCTGCCGAGGGCGCCGAAGTGGCTGAGGTAATTGTGGCCGCGCCGGTTGAGGGCAAGAAGATCCGGATCTATGAACTCGCGAGCGAACTGGGCGTGGAAGTGAAGGACCTGGTGGAAATCCTGCAAGAAGAGGGCGTCCCGGTTACCAGCCATGCCAGTTCGGTAACGCAAGAGCAGGCGATGATGGTGCGAGAGATGTTACTGGGCGGCGCGGGTACGCTTGAGGAAATGGATACCGCGGACACAGGCGCGGACCAGTAGTGGGCCCCCTAAGGGGCATGGTTGTTGGAGGTGTTAGGTTTGCCGAAAAAGCGTGTCTTCCAATTGGCCAAGGAGATGGGCCTGCAGAGTCAGGCTCTAATCGCTGCGCTTGACAGGCTCGGGGTCAAGGATATGACCCCGGCGTCGGCCATTGACGAGGATACGGCTAAGACCTTGCAGGAACTCTTGGCGGAGCAAGTCGCCAAGTTGAAGGCAACAGAGGCAGCAGAAGCAGCGGCGGCGGCCAAGGCGGCAGAGGCTGCGGCTAAGCCCGCGGCGGCGACAGAGGCTCCGGCCAGGCGTGGCAGGCCCGCTCAGAAGCCTGCTGAGGCACCCGCAGCTCCCGCCCCCGAGGCAGCGGCCACTCCCACAGCTGGAAGTCCGGCTGAGAAGCGTGAGAAGGAAGCCGAGCCCGAGCGGGTTCTCCCCCGGCGGGCGTCGTACTTCGATCAGGAAATGCTCCGGCTGGAACGCCAGCTTGGGCTGCTCGCGCAGGAAGTCGATAAAGAGACCCGACCCGAGATCGAGAGGACCAGCATCCGCGACGTCGTCACGCGCCCCGAGGGCGAAAGGACGACAAGTGGCGTCGAGAACCCGCCGGTAGTGACGGTGCTGGGCCACGTTGACCACGGTAAGACGACCCTCCTGGACTTCATCCGCAAGACCAACGTGACTGGCGGCGAGGAAGGCGGCATCACCCAGCACATCGGCGCGTCCGAAGTCGAGCATAACGGCAAGTCCATCGTCTTCCTCGACACGCCGGGCCACGAAGCCTTCACCCAGCTCCGCGCTCGCGGCGCGCAGGTTACCGATATCGCGGTGCTCGTCGTAGCAGCCAACGACGGCGTCATGCCCCAGACCATCGAGGCGCTTAACCACGCCAAGGTGGCGAAGGTTCCGATCATCGTCGCGATCAACAAGATCGACCTCCCCGACTCCGACCCCGAGGTCGTCAAGCGCCAACTCCTAGAGCATGGCCTCGTCCCCGAAGAGTGGGGCGGCGATACGATCTTCGTGAACGTCTCGGCCGTCAGGGGCGACGGCGTGAACGACCTGCTGGACATGATCCTGCTCGTGGCCGAGATGCGCGAGATCTGGGCGGACCCCGAGGGAGACTTCACGGGCTTCGTCATTGAGGCGCAGCTCGACACCTCGCGCGGACCGCTCACCACGATCCTCACGCGCAATGGCACCCTCAAGATCGGCGACATCCTGATCTGCGGCTCCGCCTACGGGAAGGTCCGGCAGATACGGGACTGGCTGGGCCGGTCGCTTAAGGAGATCGGGCCGGGCCGCCCGGTCGAGGTCGTCGCGTTCAACGAGGTGCCCGAGCCGGGCGCCCTGGTGGAGCGCGTGAAGAACGTCAAGGATGCGCGCCGGATGGCTGAGACGCGCAGCGATGAAGTGGCAATCATCGATCGGCAGCGGATGGCGCGTCGGCGGGTTGAGGGCGCGTATGCCGAGCTGACCGATGGCCAGCATAAGGTCCTCCGCGCGGTCATTAAGGCCGACGTGTGGGGTTCCGCCGAAGCCCTGCGGGATGCGATCCTGCGGCTGGCGGCGGGGAGTGAAGAGCTTGAGGTCAATGTGATCCACCTGGGTGTGGGCGACGTTACCGAGTCGGACATCTCGCTGGCGCAGGCGACGGAAGCGACAGTCATCGCCTTCCGCGTGGGCGTGGCACAGGCTGCCAAGCAGATGGCCGCCGATGAGCACGTGCAGATCCGCTCGTACGAGATCATCTACGACGCGCTGGAGCACATCCGGCTGGAACTCGAGGGGATGCTGTCGTCGATCTACCGCGAGGACAAGATCGGGCGGGCGCAGGTTGTGCAGGTCTTCCGCGCGCGCGGGTTCGGAGCGGTGGCGGGTTGCCGGATCATGGAAGGCAAGCTCCAGTCCGGGGCGCGGGTAGTCGTCACGCGCGGACGGGACATCGTCTACAAGGGCACGCTCGACTCGCTGAAGCACTTCGATCGGGACGTGCAAACCCTCGACGCGCCCAACGAGTGCGGCGTGGGCGTACGCAACTGGGATAACTGGCAGTCCAACGACATGATCGAGGCATCGATCGTGACCGAGATCAGGCCGACGCTACGTCCTGCCGAGGCGGACACGCGCGCCTAAGAGGCGGCTTCGCGGCGGACCGGGCGGCTCCGCCTGGCTCTGCCCCAAGCGGCCGTAACGACATGAAGCCATACGTGGGGCTTCTCGTTCTCGACCTGCTCATACCTGAAGCGCTGACCCTCAAGGATAAGCGGCAGGTGGTGCGCAGCGTGCTCGACCGCACGGCGGCCAGGTACAACGTATCGTCCGCCGAGATTGACCACCTGGATAACCACACCCTGGCGACGCTGGCCTTCGCGTGCGTGGCCAATGAGCCGAGGCGGGTGCATGAGGTGCTGTCGATGGTGCGCGAGGTGGTCGAGAGTGAGACGCGGCTGGAAGTGACGGACGCGAAGATTGAGATGTACTAGGCGGCGCGCAGGGGAGGCGACTAAGAGATGCTGAGCGAAAGGCAAAGACGAGTGGGCGAACTGGTGCGTGCGGAGATCAGCCAGATGCTCCTGCGCGAGCTTGACGACCCGGGCATTCAGGGGCTGGTGACTTTTACCTCGGTGAAGATATCGGCCGACTTCTCGCATGCGGTCGTCCACGTCAGCGTCTACGGCACCGAGGGGCAGGTGGAAGGCACGCTGGAGTCGTTGCAGCGGGCTGCCGGGTTCATCCGATCGCTGCTGAAGGAACGGCTCGATCTGCGGAAGATCCCCGTCCTCGAATTCGTTCTCGATGATACGGCCGCGAGGGCGCAGCGTATCGAGCAGACAATCCGGGAACTGCGTGAGGAGCGAGGGGAAGAGCCGATCGCTCCGTCGCCTGCGGAAAAGGAAAGGATGGGCGAGGATGAGGATGAGGGTGAGAAGGAAGAGGTGGATGAAGACGTAGAGGATGATGAGGACGACGACGAGGATGAGCTGGACCAGGAAGAGGAGTAGGCAGGAGAACGAATGTCAGCATCCGGACTCATCATCAATCTGCTTAAGCCGCCCGGGATGACGTCGCATGACGTCATCGACGCCATGCGGGCGATCGCGAAGATGAAGCGCATCGGCCACGCCGGGACCCTCGATCCGGCGGCGGCGGGCGTGTTGCTGGTCATGACCGGCGCACGGGCGCGGCTGTCGTCGTACCTGATGGCCTACGACAAGAAGTACCGCGTCGAAGTCACCTTCGGCGTCGCGACCGACACCGGCGATCCGCAGGGCGAGATCATCGAAGAGATGGATGCGAGCGGGGTCGGCGAGGACGAGGTGGTTGCGGCCGTGGCGGCGCTCAAGGGCGTCATCCTCATGAAGCCGCACAAGTTCTCGGCGGCGAAGGTGCATGGCGAGCGGGCGTATGACATCGCGCGGCGCGGCGATGAGCCCGACCTGGCCGAGAGGGCCGTGGTCCTGCACCAGGTGCGGCTGCTCAAGTTCGACGGCGGCAAGAATCCTCGCGCGCTCATCGAGGTTCACTGCGGGAAGGGGACGTATGTGCGGTCGCTGGCGGAGATGATCGGGCGGCGAGTGGGCAACTGCGGGCATGCGTCCTTTGTGCTGCGGACCGAGGTCGGACCCATCAGCATCAACGACTCGCGCACCATCGAAGAGCTGCGGGAGCTGGCCGATCGGGGCGAGTTGGAGAGCGCGACGCTGCCCCTCGAAGACGTGCTGAGCGGCTATCCCAGGGCCCGCGTCACGCCGGAACAGGTGCGGATGCTGGCGCATGGGACAGCCGTGCCGACGACTGAGGGCGGGCGGCTGGGCGATGTGGTCGCGGTGTACGATGATGCCGATGAACTGGTCGGCATGGCGGAGATTCGAGGTGCGCAGCCGCAGGTGCTTCAGCCGCGGCTGGTGCTGAAAGCGGGAGCTTAGGCCATGCGCGTGCTTCGGTGGCCGGGGGACAAGCCGGAGCAGGCGCCGAGGCTGGCGGCGGTCGGGGCCTTTGACGGCCTGCACCGTGGTCATCAGCGGGTCGCCGCCGAGTTGTGCGGCCGGGCGAGACAGCATGGTCTCCAGTCGTGCCTGGTGACCTTCGAGCCGACGCCCACGCAGGTCTTCTCGAAGGAGCCCCCGTACAATCTCCGGCTGACGACTGAGGCCGAGAGGCTGCGGCTGCTGGAAGTGTTCTGCCTCCACGAAGTGTGCATCCTCGACTTCAGCCGGCCTGAGCTACGGGCGACGAAGGCGGCCGACTTCGTGCGCGACGTCCTCCATGATTGGCTCGGCGCGAAGGCCATTTGTGGCGCGTCGGATCACCGGATGGGCAGCGACCACGCGGGCTGGGATGAGTTGGCGGAGATCGCGCACGGGCTGGGGATGGAGGCCATCGTCCTCCCGGCCGAGCTGGGCCCAGGCGGCGTGGTGTCGTCGACGAAGATTCGCGAACTGGTGTGGGAAGGGCGGATGGAAGAGGCTGCGGGGCTGCTGGGGCGCGACTACACTGTGCTGGCTGAAGTCGAGGCCGGGCAGCAGGTGGGCCGCGAGTTGGGCTTCCCTACCGCGAACCTGGCGGTGCCGGCGGAGAAGCTTCTGCCGCCGGAGGGAGTTTACGCCGGGTGGGCGCAGGGCGAGGCGTTGGGGCATGGGCCGCTGGAGGCGCCGGGGTTCGAGGGTGCATGGCCCGCGGCGACTAATATCGGCCGCTGCCCAACCATCGGCGAGAACCGCGAACGGACTTTCGAGGCGCACGTGCTCGACTGGGCGGGCGATGCGTATGGGGCTGAGATCACGGTCGGGCTCATGAGACGGCTGCGCGGCGAGGAGTGCTTCCCATCGCAGAAAGCGCTGGTACGGCAGATCGCGGACGACGTCGCGGCTGTGCGAGAGCTTGCCGCGGGCGCCTACGCGCGCATATAATCTGAGAACCGGTTGCGACGCCCCGACGGAGGCATCGCAACCGGTTGTATAGTACCTTCTGTTGAGGGGGGAGAACGAGGTGGCAGACGACGATTTCGACATCGAACTAGAACAAGCCGCGAGCGAAGCCAAGGGTGACGCTGCTCCTGCCAAGCCGGCGGCTGAGGCGGCGGCTGAGCCGTCCGCTGAGGCGCACGCGATGAGCGCGAAGAAGCCCGGTGCGGTGGAGAAGGCTAAGGAAAAGCTGGGCGACCGCGTCGCAAAGTTTGGGCGGCCGCAGCTTACCGTGAAGAACGCGCTAGCGGGGCTGGTGGTCGTCCTCGCCGTCGCGCTGCTGGCCGAGAACTGGTCGGCGGTGAGGGTCAACTTCTTCGGCGCGTATGTCGATGTGCCAAAGCCGGTGGCGTTCCTGGTGGATGTGCTGATCGGGGCGCTGATCATGTGGTATGTCGGGCTGCGCAAGCCCGCGGCGCCGGCGGAGGGTGGGGAGGTAGCGGAATGAAGCGGGCGCGGCTTGGGCTGATGGCGGCGGTGCCGCTACTCCTGCTCACGCAGGGCGAGGACGTGCGGCTGGTCACGCGCCTCGACCTCGATGGGGCGGGCATGCGAGTTGCCTACGCCACGGGCAGCAGCGACCGGCTGGAAGACGTGCGCACGCGCCTGCGTGAGGCGTCGCCGGGCTTCGATGATGAGAAGCTGCAGGCTGAGGGCGGCCACTTCACGCTGACTCGGACGTGGCGCGGCAACTCGATGATGGCCATGCCAGACGCGAAGCTCGACATCAAGGACGTCGTGCAGGAACCGTTGTCGATCTACTCGACCTACACGTGGAATGAGACGGTAAAGATCTATCGCGACACGGCGACGGAAGCTGAGAAGCTCGGCGCGCAGGCGGCGAAGCTAACCTACGTGCTGGAGATGCCCGGCACCGTGGACCAGGCGACGGTGAGCCCGCAGGCTACGGTCACGGGCGGGCGGATCGAGTGGACGCTGACGGGCGATCAGGAGCAGTACACGCTCACGGCGACGTCGAAGCGGCTGCGCTGGGACGTGCTGCTGGTGTGCCTGTACGTGATCGGAGTGCTCGTGGGCGGCGCCCTGCAGTTCACAACGCGGCGGGCGCGGAACAAGCCGAAGCGGATCTAGCCGCTGTCCTCTCCCCCATCGAAAGACGGGCCGGATTCGTGCGGNNTCGGCCCCTCCGAAAAGCCAGGGTTTGTCTTCGTCTTCCCAGCGAGGTAATGCCATCGTGATTGACTTGCGCAGCGATGTGAAAAGCCAGCCCACGCCTGAAATGCGCCGCGCCATGGCCGAGGCCGAAGTCGGCGACGATGCGGCCGGTGAAGACCCGACGGTGCGGCGGCTGGAGGAACTGGCCGCTGAGGCGACGGGTAAGCCTGCGGCGGTGTTCGTCACGTCCGGGACGCAGGGGAATCTCACCAGCCTGCTGGCCCTCACGCGGCCGGGCGAAGAACTCATCGCCGACGAGCAGGCGCACGTGCTGCACTTCGAGGGCGGCGGCTGCGCGCGCATCGCTGGCTTGCTGCCGCGGACGCTGAAGGGCGAGCGCGGATGCCTCGATCCGAAGGACGTCGCGGCGGCGATCAGCGAGGGCAGCGTCATCCGCGGGCGGACGGGCGTCGTCGTGCTGGAGAACACTCACAACGGCGCGGGCGGTATCGCGGTCGAGCCGGAGAGGATGAAGGCCGTGGTCGAGGTGGCGTGGGGCCGCGGGGTCAGGGTTCACCTCGATGGGGCGCGGATCTTCAACGCGTCGGTCGCGCTGGGGCGGCCGGTGACGGACTTCACGCAGTGGTGCGACACGGTGACCTTCTGCTTCTCGAAGAGCCTTGGCGCGCCGTGCGGGTCGGTCGTGTGCGGGCCCGCGGATGTCATCGCGCAGGCGCGGAAGGCGAGGCGGATGCTCGGCGGATCGATGAGGCAGTCGGGGCATCTCGCGGCGCCGGCGATCGTCGCGATGGAGACGATGGTGGACCGGCTCGTCGAGGATCATCGCCATGCGCGCGAAATCGCCGAGACGCTGGCGACGCTGCCGGGGGTTGAGGTAGACCTCGCTAGCGTGCAGACGAACATGGTGTACATGAAGCTGCTGCGCGAGGACATGACGGACGGGGACTTCGCCGCGGCCATGGGGCGGCGGGGAGTGCTGACGGGTGGCGCTCATCCTACGCCGCGAGTCTTCCGGTTCGTCACCTACCACAACATCGACGATGCGGCGACGGCGAACGCGTGTGAGGCCTTCCGCGAGGTCCTGGGAGAACACGCTTGCTGAGATCGACCTTCGTGCACCTGCCGGGCGTTGGCCTCGAGACGGAGCGACGGCTCTGGTCGGCGGGCGTGCGCGATTGGGAGACGGCGCTGGCTGGCGAGGATGCACCGAAGGGCATATCGGCCGCGCGATGGGATGGGCTGCGCGCGATCCTCGAGGCTTCGCGGCACAGCCTGCAGAAGAAGGACCATCGCTTCTTCGCCGAGCATCTGAAGTCGAGCCACCACTGGCGCGGATGGCGAGATTTCCGCAACCGCGCGGCCTTCGTCGACATCGAGACGACGGGCAACGGCGGGTGGGCGACGATCACCGTCGTCGGCGTGTACGACGGGGTGCGGGTGCATACGTTCATCCACGGCGAGAACATGGATGAGGTGCCAGAGTTCCTCGAGCAGTTCGCGATGCTGGTGACGTTCAACGGCGCGACCTTCGACCTGCCGTTTCTGCGGCGACGGTTCAAGGGCATGCGCACCGATCAGCTTCACTACGACTTGAGGTACCCGCTCGCGAGGTTGGGGTTCCGCGGAGGGCTGAAGGCGATCGAGACGCGGCTGGGCATGACGCGCGAGGACGACCTGCAGGGGCTCAGCGGTGAGGACGCCGTGCGCCTGTGGTACGACTATCTCAAGGGCGATGAGAACGCGCTGGATGTGCTGGTAAGGTACAATGCGGCGGACGTTATCAATCTGGAGCCCCTTGCGGAATATGCCTACGAGCAAGAATGGCGGCGATGCCGAGCCTTGTGCGGCAACGCCGAGGAACGGTAGCGGTACCCCTCCGAGTTCTCTTCGCCGCGGACTATGGACGTTGCTGATCGCGGCGCTGTGCGTCGATTTCGCGGTCAGCATCGTCACCCTAGCCGTGCAGTTCCTCGGCATCCACCTCGGCGCGTCGGCGATGGTGCTGGGTCTATACGGCACGGTCGGGTCGCTGGTGTATGGGGTGGCGGCGTTGGTGGCCGGGCGAGTGGCGGATCGGTTTGGGCGGCGGGTGGCGGCGGTGGCGGTGGTGCTGGTGGCGATCGTGTGGATCGCGGTGGGGTACCAGAAATCGCCGCTGACGTTGCTCTACCTCCTCCCCATATCGAGCGTGATGATGGCGTTCTTCTGGCCTCCGGCGCAGGCATGGATTGGCGACCTGGTGTCCGGGCGCAAGCAGCTCAACCTCGTGCTGGGCAACTTCAACCTGCTGTGGACGACCGGGCTGATGCTCGGGCCGGTGGTGTGCGCGTACCTGTGGCTGACGAATCAGCTGGCGCCGTTCTATGCGGGCGCGGCGATCCTGCTATCGGTCGCAGCGGCGCTGATGACCGTGCCAAGGAAGCAGCAGTCGTCACACGCGGACATGACGGTCGAGGAAATCGCGACGGCGGAGGAACTCGACGGCGTCGATGAGCGGGCGGACTTCTACCTGCCGATGGCGTGGACGGCGAACTTCGTGAGCTGGTCGGCGGTAGGGCTCATCCGCACGCTGTTCCCCAAGCTCGCGCACGACCTGGGGTTCAGCGAGGTCATGACCGGCTGGCTGACCTTCGCGTACTACTTCGGGCAGCTCGGCGTGTTCGTGGCCGTGCGGCAGATCACGTCGTGGCAGTACAAGCGGTGGCCGCTGGTTGTCGGACTGCTGGGCGGGATGATCGGGATGGGGGGCGCGTGGCTTGGGCACTCGCCGATCATCTTCGCGATCAGCTTCGCGGCGGCGGGGCTATCGGTGGGGCTGACCTACGTGGCCAGCCTCTACTACAGCCTCCACGCGCCGGCAGATCGGCGCGGCCGACGGGCGGGCATCCATGAGATGACCGTGGGCGCGGGTGGCGCTCTTGGGCCGCTGCTGGGCGGGGCAGTCGCGACGTACTACGGAGTGCAAGCAGCCTTCGCGGCGCTGGCGGCGATGTTCGCGGTCGCGACGGTCGTGTTCGTTGTGTGGTCGAAGGTCAGACGGAAGCCGAAGGGGATCTGATGGCCGAAGAGATCATCCCGGCATCTGGGGACGAACCTGAGGACCAACCTGCGCCGGACGTGGGCCTGACGCAGGCGCGGGCCTGGCGGGGGATGATCATCCTCCTGGGCGCGGCGTTCTTCGTCGAGCTGGCCGTAGGGATGGGGCGGCTGGCGGTGCAGTTCCTCGGAATCAAACTCCACGCGTCGCCGATGATGCTCGGTGTGTACGGCACCGTCATGGCGGGCGCGTATGGGCTGCTGGCGCCAGTGTCCGGTCGCGTCTCGGACAGGTTCGGGCGGAAGATCTCGATCCTGTTCATCTCGATCGTGGCCTTGAGCGGCCTCTTCATCGCCACGCAGAAGACTGCTCTAGGCGTGCTGGCGGTCATCCCGTTGTTCGCGGGAGCGCTGGGATTCTTCTGGCCGCCGGTGCAAGCGTGGATCGGCGATTTGGTGAGCGGGACGGGGAAGTTGCACCGCGTGCTGGGCAACTTCAACCTGCTGTGGACCTCGGCGCTGATGCTGGGTCCGCCGCTGTGCGGATACCTGTGGCAGAAGGGCACGCTGGCGCCGTTCCTGGTGGCCTCGCTCATCATCTGGGCGAGCGCGGCAGTGATGCTCTTCTTCGTGCCGGTGCGGCAGAGAGGGGCGGGCGTGGCGACGGAGGCTCATGCGCCGGCTGATGCTGATGACCGTGCCGACCCCCGGGCCGATAAGTATCTGCGGCTGGCATGGGCGGCCAACTTCATCGGATATTCGGTGGTGGGGATCGTGCGGTCGCTGTTCCCGAAGCTGGCGGTGGAGATGGGGTTCAGCCCGGTCATGACGGGCTGGGTGACCGGCGCGTTCTGCGGAGGGCAGCTCCTGGCCTTCGGGATTGTGAGGCAGACGACGAGGTGGCAGTACCGGCGGGCGCCGATGATCATCGGGATGGCGGGTGGGGCGCTGGGGATGGCCGGCGCGTACTTTGGGCGATCGCCGGCGATCTTCGTCATGTCCTTCGTCATCGCCGGGATGGGCGTGGGGTTCGCGTACGTGGGCAGCCTCTTCTACAGCCTCTGTGCGCCCCAGCATCGGCGCGGGCGGCGGTGCGGCGTGCACGAGATGATGGTCGGCGCGGGCGGAGGGCTTGGGCCGCTGCTGGCGGGGACGGTCGCGACGTACTGGGGCGTGCGCGCGTCCTTCGGCGTCGAGGGGCTGATCTTCGCGGCGGCGATGGTCGTGTTCGTCGGCTACTCGCTGGCCGGGAGACTGCGCAGTTCCACGTAGGTAACCCCCGCCTTCTCCCCTACCGCGGCGCGGACCGGCACCGTGTCGAGGACGTCCACCTGCGCGAGGAAGGCGATGTCGGCCGCGCGGCCGAGGCCGACGAGGTGGCGACCGTGGACGCCCTCGGGCATCTCGCGGGCGAGCCCGGCGCGGGTCACGTAACGGTAGGTGTAGAGCGCGGCGCGGGCGTAGTCGTTGGCG
>PMZA01000417.1 GCA_003170595.1 Armatimonadota bacterium | reverse complement strand
CGATACCGGCTGGGCGAAATGCGGCTGGGGCAAGATCTACGGCCAGTGGATCTGCGGCGCGTCGGTCTTCGCCTATGACTACGACCGCTTCGAGGCCGCTAGCATGATGCACGTCGTCGCCGATCATGGCGTCACCAGCTTCTGCGCCCCGCCCACCATCTATCGCTTCATCATCCGCCTCGACCTNNCACTTCGACCTCTCCAAGGTCGAGCACTGGACGGTCGCGGGCGAGCCGCTCAACCCGCAGGTCTTCGAGGAGTTTTTCCGCCAAACTGGCAAAGAGATCAAGGAGGGCTACGGTCAGACCGAGACCGTGGTCGCCGTCGCTACTTGGCCCTGGCTGCGTCCGAAGCCCGGCTCCATGGGCAAGCCGTCGCCGGGCTACGAGATATCCCTCGTCAAGGATGACGGTCAGCCGTGCGCGATCGGGGAGGAGGGGCACCTCGTCCTTAGCACCAGCGGCAAGCTGCCCCCGGGCATGTTCGTCGGCTATTATCGCGACCCCGAGCTGACGGCATCGGTCTGGCACGGCGGCGTCTACGATACCGGCGACATCGCCTCCTGCGACGAGGACGGCTACTTGTGGTTCGTCGGCCGGGCTGACGACATGATCAAGAGCTCCGGNNGGCTACCGTATCGGCCCCTTCGAGGTCGAGAGCGCGCTCGTCGAGCATCCCGCGGTCCTCGAGTGCGCCATCACCGGCGTCCCCGACGCCGTCCGCGGTCAGGTCGTCAAAGCCACCGTCGTCCTCTGCAGCGGCTACGAGCCCTGCGAGGATCTCATGCGCGAGCTTCAGGATCACGTCAAGCAGGTCACCGCGGCCTACAAGTACCCGCGCATCATCGAGTTCGTTACCGAACTGCCCAAGACGATCAGCGGCAAGATCCGCCGCGTCGAGATCCGCGAAGGCGACGCCGACTGAGGCCCCCGCCTCAGTCGGTAACGACGAAAGCGACGCCGACTGAGGCCCCCGCCTCGGTCGGTAACGACAAAAGCGATGCCGACTAGCCTGCGTGGGCTGGCCCAGGAGTGAACCCACCAGAGGGACCACCGCCCCCGCCTGTCATCCTGAGGGAGGCGCTTTAGGCCGACCGAAGGATCTCCTTTTGTGTCTTGTCACCATCCCAAGAGCCATAAGGAGATCCTTCGTCGGCAACTAAGGGCGTTGCCTCCTCAGGATGACACCGAGTACCGCCGGCGCGATAGGTGATGGCTCGGAGTTGGGACGCCCTACGTCCCATCCATCGGTATGACCCGCACCGTCACCTCGTCCGGCGCCTTCTCCGGCTGCTCGCAGGTGAGCCGCAGGCGGTTCTCGCCCGGCTGCAGGATCGCTGGCCCGCCAGCTAGCTTGAAGGTCTGCACCTGCTTGCCTCCTCGCACGACCGCCCCGCGCCCCTGAGCGTCGAGGGTGAGTATGTCTCCCGCCGCCAGCGTCACCGGCAGCGACAGCCTCGCATCGTTCACCGTCAGCACCGGCTTGCTCAGCGCGGCCACAGCCTCCCCCGCCGGCAGCGCCCGCAGGCCTGAGAACTTCATCACGCACGTCGCCCCCGACGGCAGGTCGTTGTAGTAGAAGATAACGTACTCGGTGTGCTTCCAGTCGAAGCCGGGCGCATCGGCGGTGGCAAAGCGTTCGAGGCGCCAGCCCGTGAAGTCCATGCGCACGAGCCAGTCGGCGAAGCGCCCGGCCGTGTCGCGGAACTGGAAGCGCAAGGTCTCCCCCTTGCCATCGCCGCCCAGCCAGAAAGCGACGGTCTTGTACGCGGAGAGATCGATGGGCTTTGCGAAGCGACGCCCCTTAGCTCCCCACCCTCCGCCCGCGCCGCTGTTCGTCGCCGAGTAAACCCCGCACGGGCCGCCGGTCGGCCCGCCTTTCGGCTCGGTCGCGAAGGTCTGTGTGACGCCCTCACGCACGGGCCCGTCGGCGCCAAGCTGCTTGCCCCCGCCCACGGCGTACTTCTCGAACTGGTTTACCGCGCTCATCTCGTAGGGGCGAAGATCCTCGAAGGTCTCCAGCGTGACGCAGCGCGGGTCGTTGTAGCTGGCCATGGAAGCCTTCCCGCCGCAGGTGATGACCACGGCCGCGCGGGTCGGCTTCGGGCGATCTGAGGTCACGGTCCACGCGTTGGCCTTGCCATCGAAAGCCCCGATGCTCTGCGCCGCCGGGCCGCCAACCAACTCGTAGGGTCCAAGCAGCGCGCGGGTCCGGCCGGTCCTCGTCGTGCGCGCGGTGAAGGCCCAGTCCGGGCTTCCCGCGCCGGTCATGAGTACTGGATAGCGCGCAGTCGGCTTCGCCTCGGGACGCTTGACGTTGGGCAGGGGCTCGCCTCGCACGGACAGTGTGACCTCGGCGTGCTGCGAATTGCCCGCGCCAGACTCGCACGCGAAGCGCACGTCATTGTCATTGTGCGCGAGCGAGATCTCGCCCTCAGGCTTGACCTCCTCGATCAGCCCGCCGTCAGGGTCGAAGTGCCGGGCGACGCCTCGCCAGTCAAGCTCTACGTACTCGTCCGGCTTGAGACCGAGGGGGAAGGTCAGCCTCTTGCCGCCCACCTCCACCGACGGATTCGTGAGAGGCACCGGGATCTCGGCCAGCCCCTCGATGCGACTGATGAGCGTCGCCACCTTCGCCCCCGGCGGCAGGTCGTTGTACCAGAGGTTGACCTGCGACGTGTCGCTGTAGACCGCCTGGCACGTGTAGAACAGGTCGGTCCACGAGTAGGGCCAGGCGTAGTTCCAGAAGCGCGTCTCGTCGGGCGTCTCAAGCTGGATGTACCGCCAGCCCGTGAAGTTCAGGTCGATGTAGTGGTCGCGTCGGGCGTCGGTACGCGCGAGTTGAACGTTGAGGACGCCGCCCTGGCCGTCGCCCTTCACCCACAGGCCGAGGCGGCGGTGAGTGGTGAGGTCCGTCGGCTTCGGCAGCTGGAGCGAGATGCCGCACCAGGATGATCGTCCGCCGCCCTTGTTCTCCGCTCGATAGCTGAACGCCGCGGCTCCGTCGGGCGCCGTCTCAGTTGTCGGCTCGACGCTCTGGACGAGATCAGGCGAGGCCGACCCGTTGGGCTTGAACCCGACCCCGGCGGTGAAGTCTGCGAGCACAACATTCTCCTTCGCGCCATACGGCGCAAGCCCGGCTCTCGCTCGGATGCGAAGCCACGGCTTCTGCTCGCCGTAGGGATTCGTATAGTGCCAGGCGGCGATTTGCGGCCGCCCAGCATCGGCCACATAGCTCGGGCCGAACTGCATGGGCCGCAGGTTCCACTCGCCGGCCGCGGTCTGCTCCAGTTGATGTTCGGCCATCGGTTTGGCAAGCTCGGCCCGGGCCGCCTCAGTGAAGTAGTCGCACCGTTTCAGGTCATCGCACGCGCGGATGGTGTCGAGCATCTCGGCCATGCGCTTGTTCGCCCAGGGGTTGCTCGCGCTGAGGTGGAAGGATATCGGCGCCTTGCCGCCGACGGCCTTCAGGCAGAGGAGCATGACCTCGTCGGGCGTCACCGCGTCGGTGGTCAGCGAGTGGGGGTGCGGCGCGAACCAGCCGACGTCGCCGGTGAGGAGGTTCGGCGCCCAACTCGCCGGGTTCTGGCCCTTGGATCGCAAGGTGTACTCCCGCCGCCCGAAGTAGATCGGGTCGAAGCTCGGGCTGCCGCGGGTGATGACGTGCCAGGACAGATGCGTGTAGAGCGCGTTGCCTTCGAGTATGACGGGCCTCTTCAGACGGCTCTGCACGCCCAGGGCGATGCGCCCCTGGTTGTGCCAGGCGGGTGGCTGGGCGATGACTTCCTCGCCGCCGTCGAAGTAGGACATGTCGCAGCGCGTCGCGTTGAAGTTGCGCGCGATGTTGTCGCAGATCTCGTCGATCATCGTGCTGTGGATGTCCGGGGAGTAGACGCAGAAGCCCCAGATCGGGAAGCAGTTGACGAGGCTGCCGACCTTCGTGCCCTTCGGATGAGCCGAGACCGTCGTTCCCCACAGGCCGCGCTGGCACTCGGCGAAGCCGGCGTCGGTGCGGGAGGTGTAGCGGATGATCTCGCCGTCCACGAGGAGGTCGGCATGGTCGGCCCAGCCCTTGGTCCCCTCGGCGATCGTGACCGTCGTCGCCCCGGCGGGCAGGTCGGCCGCGAGCGTCCCACGGTGGTCCTGCAGCAGCCGTGGGTCCGCCTTGGGCACGACGTACGGATCATCGCGAGCGCCCCACGCGACCATGCCCTGCATCGAGTGGAGGCCAAGCTGCAGGCCCGCGGCATGGATCTTGTCGGCGACCATCTTGAGGCCCGCCATGCCGTGCGGGAAGAGCGCGGGGTTGAGCCCGTACGTCGGCGTCGATCGCCACGGATAGATCTCGATGCACCCGAAGCCGCCGCGCGCCAGCTCGATCGCGTCGTCGACGTTATCCTCGCCGAGGTCGTGCGACATCATGTACGAGGCGAAGCGCTCGGGCGCCTTCTTGATCCACACGCCGTTGAGCATCGGATGGGGCAAGCCCTCGGCGATCTCAACGCGGCCGATGGCGTCGAGCATACGCGTGGCCGGGTCCGGGCCGCCGGTCACGGTTGGTACGATGGCGACCTTCGCACCCTCAAGGCCATACTCGCGCTGGCATGATGCGCAGAGCGCGGCATGCGCACTGTCGGCGCCGAAGGAATTCGTGTGGTCGTTGCAGGCCTGGACGCTCACGCCCACCGCGCCGTCCCACGCCGCGTTGACCAGCGTGCCCACGTTGCCGGTGATCTTGAGCCACAGGTTGCAGAACAGAAGCTCATCGACGCCCGCGCCAGTGACCTGCTCGACGGTGAGCGTGAAGTGCGTCGGGAACGACGCGAGCCTCGCCTTGACCTGCACGCCCGACTCGCCGAAGGAGACGAGGATCGATGCGCCCGCCTGCTCGACCTTCGTCGACGGCCACTGCCGCCCGGCCTTCGTGACGGCCATGAAGGGCTGGCCGGGCTCGCAATAGTCCTTGCCGTCGGCGCGGTTGATGAAGGCGTCATTGATCCCGTCGGCGCCGATCTCGTAGCGGAAGCCCGCGTTCTCGACGACGATGGGCGGCGCAGCCGCCGCGGTCGCCGTCGAAAGTAGTAGGAATCCGAGCATCGTCCACGCGTTGGTCATCCTGTGTCACCTCGCCCCTGCATCGTCGTGAAGCTCGCGGAGCATTCCGAGCGCTTCCTCGACCAGCGTCTCACCCGTCCCGGGCTCTGAGACGCTGTGCCCTCCGGCCCACAACTGATAGCCGCCAAGTTCGTACGAGTCACGGTCGCCGATATACCCCAGCGTGTCATTCGCGAGGCCGACGACGTAGGTGTTGCGGAAGGGCGAGCGGCGGCGGATTTCCATCCCCAGCGCGGCGAATATCTCGCCCGGCACACCCACCAGCGCGACGTCCCCAAGCCGGATCAACTGCAGCCACGTCTGCCGCTCCTGACCCTGCACCGGCGCCATCGCCGCTCGCATGTCGCGGAAGATGCCTGGCATGTTGCTTTCCGGCTCATACGTATACGCCCAGTACCGGACGGCAGCCTCTTCCTTCTCCTCATCGAACGACCGCAGGCGATAGGTGAACGGGCGCTTAAGGACCGCGAGGGATGGGGTCGACACAGGCTCGGCACGACCCAGGCCCTGCTCCACGGCCCCAACGATGCGATGCACACACTCCTCCGTCGAGACGCCCAGATCGCGCTCTCTCGTCCCGAAGGGGCTCGTGTTGTGCGTCGATCCGAAGGCGCCGGGCAGGAAGACCGCGACCCCTCCGTGACGGCGCTCAAGCTCCTGCGCGGCCAGACCGGAGAAGCCCGGCGAGATCGCGCCCTGCGTCAGCGAGCCGATGTTGTGCACCGTGTGGTTGAAGAGCGTCGCGACCATCTCGCCGCTGGGCCTCTTCAGCGCGAGGACTGGCAGGTCGGGGTCGAAGGGCCCGGTCGGGCGCACGACGTCCTCCCAGCGATAGCTGTACCACGCGATGGTCCCGTCGCGGAGGAGGTAGCGGCTGTTCTGGCCGACCGTGGCTTCCTGGCTCTCGCAGAAGCAAAACTCGGCCTCCGCCTCCGGTTCATCGAGGGCGCGGCACGCCTGGACCGCCGCCTCGACGATGGCGTCGCCGAGCCCCGCGCAGAAGCCTGCGTCGCGCACGCACCCGAAGATGTCGATGGTGCACGGCGCGTGATGGGTGTGGGTCGCGCAGATCAGCAGGTTCTCGGAGAGGATGCCCGTCTCGACCACGATCCGTTCGGCCGCGGCCTGAAGGACGTCCGAGGGAATCGTCAGCGTATCGGTCGCGACGATGCAGAGGCGCTCGCCGGCCTCGATCGCGACGGCACTCGCGCGCAGCGGCGCCTCCGCCTTCGCCTCAAGCGGTACCGGCACACTGGCCGCGCCTGCTTTCATCTCATCACCGCCAGGTCGTTCTCTTGCTCGCGCTTCACGCGCTGCCATTCCGGCATGAAATCGTCGAGCTTGCCGTAGAAGTACAGTCCCGTCCCGAGGCGCGGCAGGTCAAGCTTCATCTCCGTCAGCCCGCGCCCTACCTCGCGATCGGCGATGAGGTCGTACACATCAACTGCGCGCGGGAACCGCACCAGCTGCGGCGCATCGTGCGCGGCGTGGACCGCTAAGAAGTTCGCGCTCATGTAATCCACGTCGCCGCTATCGTCGTAGACGTGGACCCCGGCGAACTTGAGCACACGGCGCAGAAGCTCGGCCGACACCGCCGGCGATCCGAACCACACGCTCGTATGGTTGCCGATTCGCTTCACACACGCGCCGACCTCGTCTCCCTCGACGAACCGCGCCAGCGCGACGGCCTGCGGATCGTCGGCATACACGACCGGTGCGTGGATGACCGGGCCGGGATCCGCGGGCTTGTCCGGGAAGATGCCGAAGCTGCACTGGATCTTGAAATCCCACTGCCCGAGGACGCGGTCGGCCGGCATGCCCGCGACGATCGGGTGCTCGCCCACTGGCCTCATCGCCAGCACGCGTCGGTCGGGTTTGGTCCGCAGGCGGATCCCCGTGAGTGACGTCATCCGGCCGTCGGGATCGCCTGTCGTCGCGCCGGGGTCGAGTATGCCCGGTGCGTAGAGCCAGATCGTCGTAACCCCGTCGCGCTCGACCGCCTGGCGGATCATCTTCCGCCGCGTCGCGTCCAGCGAGAAGGCGTTGAGGAAGAGGTAGCACTTGTACCGCGGCATGTCCGGCCGCGCCAGGTCGCCGAGGAAGTAGAAGTCGACGGGCACGCCCAGCCGCGACAACTCATTCGTACGCAGCCGTTCGAGAAGCTCGGAGTCGAGCCCGCCCGACGAGCGGAAGAGGCTGTCTTCATCGACGATCACCGCAAGCCCGTTGTGCAGCGGCGCCGAGTAGTTGCGGTTGAGCCGCCCCACCAACTGCAGCCGCTTCATCAGCCCTAAGTGATTCCTTGCTCTAAC
>PMZA01000320.1 GCA_003170595.1 Armatimonadota bacterium | reverse complement strand
CATAAAGCCCCGCCCTACAGAAGACACAAGGAAAAGGCGAAACGCCAAAGAGCGAAAGGCAAGGGCTGAGATCACTTCAGCAGGCGGGCGTTGGCCCAGTTGCCGTGGGCGGCCATGACATCGGCCCGGCCAGATTCGAGGATCAGCGTCAGGCGCTTCACGCCCTCGATCGGCACGTCGATGTCCGCGAGCGAGCCCTCCCTGCGCATGAGAGGGCTGCGGTAGATCTCTTTGCCGTCGGCTTCGACAGCAAAGATGAGCGAGTCCGCGTAGACCTCCTGATCGCAGCCGATCGTCGCGGCGAAGCGGCGGTAGCCGGCCGGGAGGTCGTAGACGATATGCGACACCGCGTGCGCCCCGATGCCGCGGAAGAAGCTGCGCCCCGCCATCATCATCAGGTTGCCCATGATGCTGCGGTTGCGATGCACCTCTCCCCAACCCGCCGTCGCCGAGACCCAGTCGAGGGTATCGAGGTAGATGCCGTCGATGCTCACCGTCTCACGCTTGGCGTGGCGGGTGGGAACGGTAGCCGGATCGCAGGTGGCGGGCTCGGCAAGGGCGCGTGACCAGGGGCGACGGTCGGCGCGATAGAGGGGGAACGCCGGGCCCGAGACGAAGGTGGCAGACTGGGTCTCACATGGCGCCAAGCCGCGAAGGAAGGCGCTGCAGCGGACGGGCTTGTCGCCGAGGATCGTGCGGAAGGAGATCGTGTGGTCGCCGGCAGGGATGGGCGCCAGGAACCAGATCCAGTTCTCGGCTATCGGCGCGCCCTGGGCGGAGAAGGCACCCATCGAGCGCGAGCTTGAGGCGGCCGCGGGCTTGCCGTCGACCTCAATCGTGCATCGCGCGAGGCCAACGTCGGCGTCGCCCTCGGCGAGGACGCAGAGTTCGGCGGGGACGTCGGTCGTGACGGCGCCGTCGCCGCTGAAGATCGTCGACTGCGAGACATCGCCATCGAGCGAGGTCCAGGATGGGCCGAAGGCGGGCGGGTCGGCGTCGTAGAGGATGCGCTCGAAGGCGGGCGGATGGGTGGGCTGCCAGGTGATCTTCGGCTCGGTGCGGAGGAGGGCGGGATGGGGCGGCTGACTCGTCGGGACGACCTCGACCACCTGCAACTCATAGGGGCCGAGATGAAGGGGCGGAAGGGCCTGCCCCTTCGCCGTGCGGCAGAGCACTTCGCGGCGCGGATAGATCGTCCGCACCTCGCGCGCGGGAAGGCCGGGGAGGTCGGGGAGCTTCAGCGAGGCTTCCTCGATCCACGGGTTGCGCACGAAGAAGAGCGAGCGCTTGGGCGAGGTGTAAGCGTAGCCGTAGGGCTTGCGATCGGTCGGGTCGCCGCCGATCGGGGTCGGGTCCTGGAGGAAGTCGCGGTTGGCGCGGGCCCACTTGCACAGGTCGGCGAAGAAGCGCCATTGGCCGTCGTCCATGAACCGCGGGTTGATGTACGTGGACTGGAACCAGTGGCCGCGGGCGATGGCCATGGCCATGTGGTTGTGGAAATCACCGGGGCACTGGATGACGATGTCGAAGCACTCGAGGGCGGAGGAGGGCATGAGGAAGGCGTCGCGGCCCTTGAAAATGGCGAGGTCGCGGGCCGTGGTCATCGACTCGATCCACTCGGGGCAGGGGACGCGTCCGGCCGGGCTGTCGTCGCCGAAGGGGCCGATGACGAAGGGCGTGTGCATCAGCCACCACGGGCTCGCGTAGTACCCGAGGCAGGTGGGCTCGAGGGCGATGGTCGGGTCCTGGGCGCGGAGGGCGTCCATGACGTCGGCGAGGCCCTCGGCGATGGGCTGGTAGGACTCGATGCCGGGGTGGTGGGCGTGCGTCGTCGCATCGCACGGCCAGACGAGGCCGTCGAACTTCACGTGGCCGAGATGGGCCTCGCGGGCATGCTTGAGGACGGCGTCGCGGAAGGCGGCCTGATACTTTCCGCCGAGGGCGAGGCAGGCATAGCGGGTGCCGTCGGGGCGAGTGATGACCTCGTAGCCGTTCTTCTCCAGCCACTCGTTGTCGAGGGCGGGCGGGTAGCAACTGCTCGGCGAGACCCAGAGGCCGGGGCGGCTGTGCATGGGCGCGAGGGCGTCGCGGATGCGGTCGAAGCCGTGGGGGTAGTCGCGGCGCTCGATCTGCCAGACGGAGTGCGGATCGGACCAGCCCATGTCCATCGCGTAGGAGTCGAAGAAGAAACCGGTGTGATCGTACAGGCCGTGCTTGAGGTCGGCGATGTTCCTGAGGACGTCGGCCTCGGTCGACGGGACGGGCATCGTCCACCAGTTGTTGTAGTGGATGTGCATGTCGTGAGGATGGATGCGGACGGTGTCGAGGTAGCGGAGGAACGCGCGGCGGACGGGTTCGGTAGGGGCGGAGGTGACGTCGGCGTCGGAGGCTGAGCCGAAGACCGCGGCTGGGAGCGTGACCCAATCGGCGGCGAGATGCGTGTAGGAAGACTGGGCGAGGTAGAGCTTGTCGCCGTCGACCTGACAGATCGCGGCGGGGTGCTCGATGCCTGCGAAGATGCGGTCGCCGAAGACGGGGCTGGAGACGGTGCCGGGACCCATGAGCTTGAGTTTCTGATCGGCGACGCGGATCTCCAGGAGGCCGACGCGCTGGATCACGATGGGGTCGGCGAGGGAGCGGGCGGCGGAGGTGATGCGGAGGGTGCGATGGTCGGCGCAGAAGGTGAAGGTCTGGCGGAGGGCGACCGCGGGGGCGGCGAGCTGAGTCTCGAGAACGACGCAGGGGTGGCCGGCGAGAGTGGAGTCGGTGAGGGTGGAGAAGCCGGCGACGGCGAGGTTGGTGCGCTTGCCGTCGGGGGTCTGAAGGCTGAAGAGTGGGCCGTCGATAGGCCAGGTGAGGCCGGCGACGGTGTCGCGATAGGCGGTCCAGCGCCAGGCATCGGCGTGACGCTCGAAGACTACCTCAAGGCCGGATTCGCTGCGGAGCACGTGGCGATCGCCTCCGTTCTGTGGGGCGGATATGAGGCTGAGAAGGCATGACAGGCTGAGAAGGAGTGGCACTAGGAACCCCCTTTGGTTCGCTTGCGCTCGAGGAGGGCGAGGATGCGGTCGATGGTGAGCGGCGCGCTGCCCTCGTAGTGATTGTCCACGCTGAGATAGACGTCGTCGTCCGCGTCGAGCAGGTCGCCGGTCATGCGGGCGATGGAGGCGAGTTCGTCATCGCTGGGGAGGCGCGGGTCGCTGCCCTCGAAGAGGGACCAAAACCACTGGTCCACCTCGACAGTGTCGTAGCGGCGAGCGTACTCCTCGAGATAGTTGATGCCCCTGGGCGCCGAGTAGACCAGGCCGGCCCAAGAAGGGTACTTCCAACTGCAGGTGCCGAGTCGCAGGGCGGACATGGGCATCCTCGGGTCAAGAAGCGAAAGTCAAGAAGCGAGAGCGGAAAGGCAAAAGCTAGGCCACCCCGTACCACCCCCGCGGCCTGAAGTC
>PMZA01000540.1 GCA_003170595.1 Armatimonadota bacterium | reverse complement strand
ACTGGGTCTGGCTGCACTTCCCCCGCCCCGCGCGCATCCACCGCGTCGTTCTCTGGCGCGCGGACCTTGGCTCGCCGGTCGACTTTGTCGGCCAGTACACGCCCGACAACGGCCGCACGCTCGTCACGCTCTTCCGCCGCGAGGGCGTTGCCTTCAGCGCCGATCACTCGTCGGAAGCCGCCGACTTCCCGCCCGTCGTCGCCGACAACTTCCGCCTCCTCATCACCCGCTCGTCGAACCACGACTTCCCCAACTACACGCAGGCCAGCGAGCTTCAGGTCTTCGGCGAGTGGGCCGGCGAGGCGCCCGTGCCTGCCCCCAAGCCGCAGCCCGATCGCACGGTGGGGGAGATGAAGCCCGGCCCCATGCCCGCGCACCTTCAGTCTGAAGTTGCCGCCGACGCGATCACCTTCACCTCGCCCTGGCTCAAGATCTCCTTCGCCCTGAACCGCCCGGCGGTCGTCTTCCTCTCGCTTGACGCTAGCGGTCAGGGCCATCACTCGCGCAACCTCCTCAAGGCGCCGCAGGGCATCGACCTTCTCGCGAGCGGATGGGAGGGCCAGGCCACTTCGGCCGACGCGTCCTTCACGGTATCGCGAGTCGGGAACAAGGTCGTCTACTCAGGCATCCGCCTCGGCGATCTCGAGACTGTCGACCTTGCCTTCACCGCCAATCCGCGCACCCTTCACATCGCCCTCGACCGCACCGTCCCGCGCGAGTACATGAAGGCCGCCTCCTCGCCCCTGCGCATGCTCTTCGACGGCCGCACCACTCCCGTCAGTCCCATGGGCCGCCTCAAGTCCCGCGCCGAACTCGCCTTCCCGGTCTTCCTCCACTTCCCCGACTACGGCTCGCTCCTCGTCACGACTCGCGGCTCAGAGGCCACCCTCGGCTTCGCCGGCAATCGCCCCCGCGCCGAAGTCGAGCTGTCCCTGCGCCAGGGCCGCGAGGTCACGCCCGACAAGATCGCCGTCCAGCGCGCCGGCCGCTTCCACACCGACCTCGACTTTCGCATGGTCGACGTCTATCCCGAGCAGCGCATGGTCGACGCCGACCCCAAGCTCGCCGGCGTGAAGCGCGGGTGGCTCAACATCTTCGGCTTCCGCCCCGACGTGGCCTGCCTCTCCAACAACTCGCTCAGCGACAACTGCATGTTCTGCATGTACGAGTACGCCGACCAGGCCCGCTTCACCCCGCCGCTCTTCGACGGCTTCACCGCCCTCGACCTCGTCCGCACAAGCCTCGACACCTACTTCGACGGCCAGAGCGGCTACGGGGGCGACCGCGGCGTCTTCGTCGACACCGACCCTGCGATCGTCATCTCGGCCTACGATTACGCCACCGGACGCCCCGACCCCGCGTGGCTCAAGCGGCGCATCAAGGACATCGAAGGCTACGCCGATCACATCCTCGCCGCCGACCGCAATGGCGACGGCCTGGCCGAGTCCGCGCGCTCCGGCAATAGCGGCGCCGGGGGCAACGGCGCCGGCGAGTGGTCCAGCAACTGGTGGGACGTCATCTCCTTCGGCGGCAACGACGCCTACGGCATCGCCCTCGATTACCGCGCTTTCCGCTGCGCCACAGACCTCGAGACTCGCGTCGGCGACAAGCTCCGCGCCCGCCGCTATGCCCACGCCGCCGATCGCATCAAGGCCGTATACTACCCAACCTTCTTCGACCCGGCGACCGGCGTCCTCGCGGGCTGGCGCAGCAAGGATGGCCAGCTTCACGACTACTACTTCGCCTTCGTCAACGGCATCGCCATCGCCTACGGCCTCGTCACGCCCGAGCAGGGCAACGCGATCATGGACCGCCTGCAGGCCAAGTTCCGCGAGGTCGGCTACCACAGCTACCGCCTCGGACTGCCAGGCAACCTCATCCCCGTCGCGCGGAAGGACTACGCGGGCGGGGGCGTCCTCGGCCAGCCCCATCTCGACGACGGCTCGGACTCCTTCCAGAGCTACGAGAACGGCGCCGCCACAGGCAGCTTCGCCTACTTCTACGTCCAGGCGCTCTACACACTGGGCCGCAAGGCCGAGGCCGACGAGATCTTCAACGCCATGCTCGAGGGCTACCGCGACGGTGTCTTCCAGAACGGCGTCGGCTCGGGCGTGGACTGGAAGCGTTGGGACGGCACGCCGTGCGGTTACGAGGGCCTGCTCACCGACACCTACTACGCCCTGACCTCCTTCATGACCGGCCGACTGGGCCACGGCGTCCCGATGCCGTGATACCCTTGGTCCCTAGTCTGTGCTTGCTGTAGGGCGGGGCTTTATGCCCCGCCGCGCATGGCTTTGCCTCGCCGTCCGTCGCAGGAGGAACCCCGCCCGTCGGCAGGGAAGAATTGCCACCACCGTTAGTCGCCCGGGAGGATGCCTAGATGAGGATGCGATCGTCCATCGCCATCGGCTTGATTGCCGTCTTCTTCGGCGGAGTCTCGCTGGCCTCGACGCCGGCAATTGAGCTGAAGGTCAATACGGCCACCTTCGTCCCCGGCAGCCGCCCCAGCGAATCCGCGCCTCAGCCCAATCGCTTCGGCCCAGGCGAGGATGGCTCGCCCCTCCTCGGCGCGCCCTTCCTACACCAGGAGCTTCGCTTCTCCTGCGCGCAGGTCCCCGAGGGCGACTACTACCTCGGCGTCGCGGTCATCCCCCAGTCGTGGATCAACTACCTCGGCTACGGCGAGTTCCTCGGGTCGTGGCTGCAGATCTACCAGAACGACACGCGCCTCCCCTGGACGAGCCACACCGAGCCGGTCAAACCCGAGAACGCCGCCGAGAAGAACCTCTACCAGGCCGAGATGCGCTACGATCGCCCGGTCCATATCCGCCCCGGCGACATACTCCGCGTCCTCTACACACCCGACGGCGGCGACATCACCATCGGCCCGATCCGCCTCTACGCGACCCATCCCACCGACCGCACCGTCAAGCTCTATCCGCCCGAGCCCGACCAGCTCGACTCGATCTGGCTCGCCGCCCGCTTCGACGATCCCCGGCGCGACGGCGACGTCGTCCATCAGCCCTGCACCCTCGTCAACCCCGGCGTCCTCCCGCGCACCGTTACCCTCGACGTCAACGCCACCGACTATCTGATGCGCACCCTTCTCTCGCAGCACAAGACCCTCACCCTCTCCCCCGGCGAGAAGATGGACCTCAACTTCGACGTGAAGCCCGGCGACTCGGGCCGCGCACGCCTCACGCTCACCGCAACCTCCCCGGGTGTCCGCCCGCCGGTCCGCCTCTGCAAGTACTACGTCGACGATCTCAAGCAGGGCCCGCGCCCGACGACCTCTCTTTGCGGCGAGTGGGAGAT
>PMZA01000457.1 GCA_003170595.1 Armatimonadota bacterium | reverse complement strand
GCCGATGACCGTGACGAAGGCCTCAGCGCTCTTCATTCCGTGGATGTCGTCCGGCGAGGTCTCGCGGCGGACCAGCACCACGCGCTCGCCCTTGTCGGCCCAAGCGACAGCGTCGTCAGCGGTGAACACTACCCGCCCGGCGCCTGCGCCCGGCGATGCTGCGGTGCCGCGCGTCAGGACGGTGCCTGGCTGCTTCCGTGCCGCTGCCAGCGCATCCCGGTCGAAGACCGGGACGAGCAGGTGGGTCAGGGTCTCCGGCTCGACCTGCTGCAGCGCGCCTTCCTTCGTGACGACGCCTTCGTCCACCATGTCCACGGCGATCGTGACGCCGGCGAAGCCGGTGCGCTTGCCGTTGCGGGTCTGAAGGATCCACAGCTTGCCACGCTCAACGGTGAACTCGATGTCCTGCATGTTCTGGAAGAAGCTCTCGAGCTTGGCGGCCACGGCGATAAACTGCGCGTACACCTCGGCCCACCGCGGTGCCGTCGCCGGCTCCAGGCCTTCGCCCGTCTGCATCTTCGCGATGTCGAGGGCCGACCGGATGCCTGCCACGACGTCTTCGCCCTGCGCGTTGGTCAGGAACTCACCGAAGAGCTTCCTTTCGCCGCTCGCCGGATTCCGCGTGAAGGCCACGCCGGTCCCGGAGTCTTCGCCCATGTTCCCGAAGACCATCATCTGCACGTTCACGCCCGTCCCGAGGTTGTGGGGTATCTTGTTGATGTTCCGGTAGGTGATGGCGCGCGTGTTGTTCCACGACTCGAAGACCGCCAGGATCGCGGCCATGAGCTGCTCTTGCGGCGCCTCGGGGAACGGCTTGCCCAGTTCCTGCTCGTACACCGCCTTCGACATCGCGACGACCTTCTTCATCCCGTCGGCCGAGATCTCCGGGTCGCTCTTGACGCCCTCTTCCTTCTTGACCTCGTCGAGGCACTCCTCGAACTTGCGTCGCTCGACGCCCATGACGACGTCGCCGAACATGGTGATGAACCGCCGGTACGCGTCGTAGACGAACCGCGGATCGCCGGTCAGAGCGATCATGCCCTCGGCCACAGCATCGTTCATGCCGAGGTTGAGGACGGTGTCCATCATGCCGGGCATCGAGAACTTAGCGCCCGACCGCACCGACACCAGCAGCGGATTCGCCGGATCGCCGAACTGCTTGTCGACGTTGGCCTCCAGGTCCGCGATGGCCTTCCGCACCTCATCCTCAAAGCCGTCCGGCAGTCGCTTGCCGATCGCGTAGTATTCGTTGCAGGTGTCCGTCGTGATTGTGAAGCCCTGCGGCACGGGAATCCCCGCGTTGGTCATGAGCATGAGGCCCGAGCCCTTACCGCCCAGGAGCTCACGAAGCTCGCGCCCCGCCGGCTTGAGTTCCGCAACGATCTCCTTGGCATCCTCCCAAAACCTGTAAACACGCTTGAGAGCCATAGCTAAATCCTCCTACCCAGAGTTAGGCTTATCAGCTTAGAAGCTGTTGGAAAACATCGTAACCCTCGCCGTTGCGGGGGAGACTTCATCTTTGCGCCTGCATCCTTCCTATCCCCAGCCTCACTCGCCCTCGTCTTCCATCCCCTCAAACTCAGGGCCCAGCCGCTGGGGGATGCCCAGCGTTTCCTCGTTCAGAAGCCTCGCGTAATCCTCGCGCCTCGTCTTTGGCACGGCTCGCTTCGGCACTTCCATCACCCGGTAGGTCCGCACCTTCATCCCCAGCCGCACGATAAGCTCCTGCCCGGCGTGCACGTGATGCGACGCCTTGGCCGGCCGGCCGTCCACCTTGATGAGACCGCGCCGGCAGGCCTCCTGGGCCAGCGCCCGGCGCGGTACGATGCCGACGTTCTTCAGGTATTTGTCCAGCCGGAGTTCGTCTTGCTCTTCGTGCGCGGCTTCCGGCTTTTCCTTCTCAATCTTTCGCCTGGCCATGTTCCTTTTTCGCCGCCTCCCACAACTCATCCAACTCGGCCAGCTTCATCTCCCGCATGTCGAGCCCAGCCTCGCCCGCCTTCTTCTCCACCTTTCGGAATCTTCCCTCAAATCTTGATGATGCCGCCCGCAGTGCCTGCTCGGGCTCGACGCCGAGGAACCGCGCCAGGTTCACGACCGCGAACAGCAGGTCGCCCACCTCAGCCTCGATCTCCTCCGCGTCGCCACCCTCGGCTGCCTCGCGGACCTCTTCGGACTCCTCGGCGACCTTATCCCACACGCCGCCGATGTCCGGCCAGTCGAAGCCGACCCGCGCCGCCCTCCGCTGCAGGTCGTACGCCCGCTGCAGCGACGGCAAGCCCCGGGGCACCCCGTCCACCACGGATTCGCGATGGGCGTTCTCCCCCTCGGCCAGCTTGATCTCCTGCCAGTTGTCAAGAACCTCCTCGGCGCCGCTGACCGCCACGTCGCCGAAGACATGGGGATGGCGCCGGACCAACTTTTCGTTGATCCGGCGCACCACGTCCCTCATGTTGAATTCCCCGGCTTCCTCGGCGAGCTGGGCGTGAAACACTATTTGCAGCATCACGTCGCCCAACTCGCCGCAGAACCGGCTCATGTCCTCGTCGTCCAAAGCCTCCAGGGCCTCGTACACCTCTTCGACGAAATAGTGCCTCAGCGACTTATGGCTCTGCTGGCGGTCCCAGGGACAACCCCCGGGCCCGCGCAGCCGCGCCATGATCGCCACTAGCTCGTCGAACTCCTCCATCCGCACCCTTAGGGCTTTGGGCCCAACCTTTGCCTGCTACTACTTGCCTGCCGGAGGTGCTGCAGGTGCCGCGGGAGCTGCGGGCGGAGTCGCCGGAGCCTCAGGAGCAGCCGGAGCCGGAGCTTCGGGAGCCGCCGGGGCTTCAGTCGGAGCCTCGCCGCCCTTGGTAGGCGCACCCTTCTCGCCGCCGAAGCTGGGGAGCTTCTCAGCGGGCATGAACATCTTCTGCACGGACGAGAGGTCCGGGTCGATGACCTGGACGACGGCGTTCTTGGAGACCTCAGCCAGAAGGTCTTGCGGCGACTTGGCCGAGCGCGCCTTGAACTGCTTCTCGATGTCGGCGTGCTGCTTCTGGAAGTCGGCCTTCTCAGCCGGCTTGATCTCTTCGAGCTTGAAGATGACGAAGTTCTTCTGCATGACGACCGGCTTGCTGATGTCGCCGGGCTTCATCGCTCGGATGGCCGCCTGGATCTCCGGCTCCGGGATCTTGTCGATGGGCACCTCGGGCATGCGGCCGCCGGCTTCGCGGAATTGCGGGTCGATGGAGTACTGGCGGGCCAGGGCCGCGAAGTTCGCGCCCGGCTTCTGCAATTCGCCGTAGACCTTGTCAGCCTCTTCCTTGGACGAGACCTGGATCTGGCTGAGCACGACGCGCTCGGGCTTCTCGAAGGCCTTCTGGTACTGCTGGAAGAACTTCTGCAGGTCCGCCTCGGTGTACTTGACGTCCTTGGTGCAGAGCTTCTCCACCTTGAGCTGGAAGGCGAGTTCCTTCTTCAGATCGTCCATGGTGAGGCCCTGCTTGTCGAGTTCCTCTTTGAAGGCGTCAGGCGACGGGAACTTGGCCTGGATCTCGGTGAGCTTTTCCTGGATTTCCGCGTCGGTGAGGGTCAAGCCGGCCTTGGTGAAGGCATCTTCGATGAGCTGGCGCTGGATCATGCCGGCCAATACGTCCTTCCCGGCGGTCTTCTTCAGGCGGTCGTAGAACGCCTGCTTGGTGACTTTGCTGCCATTCACCACGGCGACGGGCTGCTGCCCGCAACCGAAGATGAAAACCAGCGTGGCCGCACATATGGCCACGCCGGCACCTCGCATGAGATGTCGCACTAGAATCGCTCCTTGACGGTATGCGGTGAACTTCCCTTCCGCTTCAGCGGCGCAACATTATAGCACATGCCTCCCGACCGACAACCCCGCGCTCGTGGCTCCACGTCCCGCAGCGGATTCGGCGTCAAAACGCGCGTGGTTGTCGCGCATCTTGACGCCGGAGAGTCCAAAGCAGCTTGCGCGAGGTTCAGACGCGCCCGTTCTTGGCGCGTCGAAGCGCGCGCAAGCGCTTTCAGTCTCCCTCTCTCTTCTCCTTCTCCCTCTCCTCTCTCCCCATCCTCCGCGGCGCATCGTCTCGTAGGGCGATTCCCTTCTTCGCGAGGAAGCCGCGCCTTCTGCGGCGTGGGGTCTGGGGACTGTGTCCCCAGCGGGGTTCGGGGCAGAGCCCCGAGGTCTTCCTTTCTTCCGGAGGTTTGCTCTTGAAGGTTCTCATCGCTCCTAACGCAGGTTTCTGTTTCGGTGTGCGGCGCGCCATAGACATGGCCCAGCGAGCGGCCTCCGAGCGTGGTCGCGTGTACAGCCTCGGCCCGCTCATCCACAACCGCCAGGCGGTCGAGGCCCTCCGCGAGCAGGGCGTCGAGCCCGCCGACGAACTCGACGAGGTCCCGCCCTCCTCGACGGTGATGATCCGCACCCACGGCGCCGGCCCCGAGGTCTACGCGGCGATCCAGGAGCGCGGCCAGCCCCTCCTCGACTCGACCTGCCCCTTCGTGATGCGCGCTCACACCGCAGCCTCCCGCTTTCATCAGGAGGGCTACCAGGTCCTCGTCCTCGGCGACCGCGAGCACCCGGAGTCTCAGGGCATCGTCGCCCACACCGGCGGGGCCGCGACCATCGTCTCCGACCCGATCGAGGCCGACGGCCTCCGCCTCGGCGTCCACGTCGCAGTCGTGTGCCAGACGACGCAGCGCCTTGAGAACCTCCTCTCGCTGGTCAACCGCGTCCTCCCGCGCGTACAGGAGTTGCGCGTGGCCAACACGATCTGCGACGCGACAGCCCAGCGTCAGCACGCCTCGGAGTCCCTCGCCGTCGAGGTCGATGTCACCATCGTCGTCGGCGGCTATCACTCCGCCAACACCCGCCGCCTGGCCGAGATCTGCGCCGAAACCGGCACGCCCACGCATCACATCGAGACGGCCGACGAACTCGACCCGGCTTGGGTCAGCGACGCCGGAGTCGTTGGAGTGACGGCCGGCGCCTCGACGCCCGACGAAGCCATCCGCGCTGTCGCCGAGGCCATCGCGGCGATCGGCGGCCCCGGCAGCGAGATCGTCACCCCGTCCGACGCCGCCTCAGAGGAGGCATGATGCGCCCATGATTCTCGACTTCGACGGGCTTCTCGACGCGGTGCGCGATCTCCCGGTGCAGACCGCGGCCATCGCCGCCGCCGGCAGTGACGTGGTGATCGAGGGCGCGAAGGCCGCGCTCGACGCCAACGTCGCCCGACCCATCCTCTTCGGCGACGCGAAAGTGATCGCCGACCTCGCGCCCAAAGCGGGCCTCGACCTCTCCGCGGTCGAAGTGCAGGACGTGCCCGACGAGATCGCGGCTACTGCCGCCGCCGTCGCCGCCGTTCGTGACGGCCGCGCCCAAATCCTCGTAAAGGGGCACGTCCACACCGACGATTTCCTCCGCTGCGTCCTCGACGCCGAGCGCGGCCTTCGCGCGGGCGTGCTGATGAGCCACGTCTTCATACTCGAAGCCCGCTCCCTTGCCCGCCTTCTCTTCGTGACCGACGGCGCCATGAACATCGCGCCCGACCTTGAGCAGAAGGCGCGGATCATCCTCAACGCCGTCTACCTCGCCCGCGCCTTCGGGATCGAGGAGCCAAAGGTCGGCGCCCTCGCGGCGGTCGAAGTTGTCAATCCCAAGATGCCCGTGACCATCGATGCGGCGGCCCTCGCGGGCATGGAGACTCGCGGCCAGTTTCCCTTCTGCATCGTCGACGGCCCCTTCGCGCTGGACAACGCCGTCAGCCAGGAGGCCGCGCGCATCAAGGGCTTAAGCGGCTCGGTGGCAGGCCTGTGTGATATACTCCTCGCGCCCGACATCGAGGCCGGGAACATCCTGGCGAAGACCTTCGCCTTCCTCGGTGGGGGAAGGGTTGCGGGGTTGTTGGTAGGGGCATCGGCGCCGGTAGTCTTGACATCCCGGGCGGATTCGGCGGAAGCGCGGCTGTGCTCAGTAGCGGCGGCAGTTCTCACCGCGGGCATGTCCCGCGACGGCCGCCTCCGAATATCGAAGCTCCGCTACTAGCACCGCCTTTGCCGGCCCTGCTTTTCGCCTTTTGCTGTCTGTAGGGCGGGGCTTTACGCCCCGCCGCGCTTTCCGCCTTCGGGGGTGGTCCCATGTTCCGCCTTTCCGTGATCAGCGACGAGATTTCCCAGGACTTCGAGCGCGTCTGCCAGGTCCTTTCCGAATACGGCATCTCCTCGGTCGAGCCCCGTTCCGTCTGGGACAAGGGCGCCCACGACCTTTCCGCCGACGAGATCGCGCGCCTCAAGTCCTTGATGGTCGCCCACGGCCTCACCTGCTGCTCGATCGCCTCGCCCTTCCTCAAGTGCGATATGGGCGACGCTGAGCAGTACAAGGCCCACCTCGGCATTCTCGCCCGTTCCCTTCGCGTGGCCCACGAACTCGGCGCGCCGCTGATCCGCGTCTTCGTATTCTGGAGGACGGCGCCCGCGCGCGACGTCTGGCAGCAGCTTCTCGACGCCTACGAGGAGCCCATCCGCATGGCCGAGCAGGCGGGCATCGCCCTCGGCCTGGAGAACGAGGCCTCGACGCACCTCGCCACCGCCGGCGAGACGGCCGATTTTTGCGCCCACTTCAGCCACCCCCTCGTCCGCGCCGTCTGGGATCCGGGCAACGAGGTCTTCGCCGACGAGGGCATCCTCCCGGTCCCCGACGCCTTCGAGCTGATCAAGCCGTGGATGATCCACATGCACGTGAAGGACGCCGTCCGCGATGCGACGACCGGCGAGCCCCGCTGCGTCCCGATCGGTGACGGCGGCATCATCGACTATCCCGCGCAGTTCAAAGCCCTCCTCGAGATGCCTTACGAGGGGGTCTGCTCGCTCGAGACGCACTGGCGGCCGCAGGAGAAGCTCGACGAGGAACTGCTGAATCGCCCGGGTGGCTCGGCCTTCTCGGCGACGGGGGAGGTAGCCTCGCGCATCTGTCTGGACAAGATGCTCGCCCTTCTCACCTCCGCCGGCTGGCGAGGCTAGCCCGTCCGGCTCGAGCCCTTTGTAGTCGCGGTCTTTCAGACCGCGGTGGTGGCGCGCTGTGGTGCTCTGTCGTGTATTTGAAGGAGCCCTTCCATGCCCGATATCCGTGTCAAAGTCGGTGTCGTAGGTTCCGCCGCAGGCGAGGTCTCGCCCGCGATCGCGCAGAAAGCCTTCGCCCTCGGCCGCGCCGTGGCCGGGCACAATTGTGTGGTCCTCACCGGTGCCTGTCCGGGCTATCCTCACGAGGCGGTCTTGGGCGCCAAGTCCGTCGGCGGCCTGGTCATCGGCATCTCCCCGGCCCTCTCTCTGCAGGAGCACATCGACCGCTACCTCTCGCCCTGGGAGGAGTACGACGTGATCGTGTACACGGGCAGCGGGCTGATGGGGCGGGAGATCGAGCTGATTCGCAGCTGCGACATCGTCTCCGTCGTCGCCGGCCGTTCGGGGACGCTGGGCGAATTCGCGATCGCCTATGACGAGGCGAAGCTGATCTGCGTCCTGGAGGGCAGCGGGGGGATCGCGGATCACCTGCGCGACATCGTGGCGATGGTGAAGAAGGAGACGGGGGCGGACCTGATCTACGACGAGGACCCGGAGAAGCTGATCGAGCGCGGCCTTGCGGCGCATGCGAAGCGCGTAGCCGAGGGCCGCGCCTTCACCATCCCCCTGCACACCTAACCCCTCGATCCGCCTTGGCCCTTCGCGCGTGGCTCAACGTACCGAGGCGTACTCGCGGCCTTCCAGGCCGCGGTGGTGGTGGGGCTGTGGTTGCGCTTGCCACCTCACCCCCTCGCTTTACGGGTATCTCCCCACCCCGAAGAAGTACTGTGCATGCGCGCCGGCGACCCCATCGGTCTCGGCCCACACGTCGAACCCCTGGTTCGCCGGAAGCTGCTGCGGCGCGCTGACGGTCAGTGCCCCTCCGTCGCGCCACACGTTCTTCGTCACCCACGTCCCATCCGACGGCAGCGTCTCCTGAACCTCCCCGGCCTTGACGGTGCTGTGCGCCGCCGCCTGCGCCACGATGTCCGCCGTCGCCGGCAGCCACCCATCCGGGAACTGCGCCTTCACGTGCGCGCTCACGGTGTGGTCGGTCTCGTTGAGCAGGTACAGGGCGACCGTCTGCGCCTTCCCCGGGTCGAGCAGGTACATCTTGACGACTTGCGTCGCAGTCGGGAACTCGGCGAGCCCCAGCACCTGCGTGATGATCGGTTTCTCGACGGAGGCCCACCGCGCTGCGGCGCGAGCCTCGACGCGCGCGAGCTCGACCAGGAGTGGCCCGCCCGACGCCTGCGCGGTGACGAGGGTCTCACCGGCTCGCCGTGCGATGGTGCGTGAGCGAGGCTTCTCCCAGCCCGCATCCTTCTGCACGGCAGCGGCCCACGCGGCGTCACGGTCGGCCCGCGCGGCATCGAGGGTGCCTGACGGCACCGCAGCCTGACCGGCGGCGGCCGCGACATCGTCGGCCCATTCATCGAACCACTCGCCGATCCACATGACGCGATAGAGCGTGTTGAACGCCTTCCCATCGCCGTTCCCGTTGCAGGCCTTCGCGGCCAGCGCGGCGATAACGCCGTTGAGCTTCACGGCCGCGGCGGCGAGTCCGCCCGACGCCCTTCCGGGCCCGGCCCGCACTTCTTCGATCGCCGACCGCATGGCCGCGATCGTCGCATCGTAGGTGGTCCCGGCAAGCGACCTCGCATCGTCCCCCAGGTTCCCGGTGTACGAGCACCACTTCGCCGTCGGCGGCGCGACGCCGAACTGGTTCGTCGTGAACTCACTGAGCCGTGCCGCGGCGGCATCGGCGACGTAGCCCCAGTCCGCGCCATCCACCATCACCGGCGCCCAGCCTGCCGTGATGCCGAGGCCCCCGCCCGCAGCCTGCCCCGTCGGTCTTCCGAGGAAGTCCAGCGCCTGCGCCCCCTTCATCGCCTTCACGGTCAGCGCGGCATCGGCCCCTTCCTTCCACACCATCACCAGCGGCTCCGGCCGCAGGAATACGTACGCCGTGCCGCCCCCGAGGGGGATCCGCCCGACGTACGACGCATCGGTCAGCCAGTACCTGGCCACCGCCGTCGCCACATACGCCGGCGTCGGCACGATCCCATACGTCTGCGTGTAGCAGTAGATGTCGGTGTGGAAGTCCGGCGGGTTCATCGCCGTCCACGGTATGCCCTTGTATTGCCATGGCGCGCCCCAGTGCCTCAGCTTCGCGATCTGAGGGAGCACGTACATCGCTGGGTGGATGGGCACCGGGTCATACGTCCAGTACCCCTCGGTGATCGCCAGGTCATACGGCTCGCCATACTTCCACCCGATCGAGTACGCCCCATACAGCCAGTCCGACATGCTCGGGTCGACCTCATGCCCGGCATGCCCGGCGGCCGCATCGAAGAACGGCCGCAGCCCCATCGAGTACGCCATGCCCGTCTCGGTCCAGTGCCCGCACGACCCGCCATAGATCGCCGGCTGATCGCGCGTCTCGAGGACATCGTGGGCCACGCGGAGGAAGTCGCAGTACTGATCCCACGGCCCGTAGAAGTAGTTCTGGTCGGCCTCGTTCCATACTTCCCACGCCGTGATTGCGTTCATCGTCTGACGCCGCGTTGCCTTCGGTGCCAGCCGGTACGGCGGCCACTCGACAGCCGGCAGGGTCGCCGCATAGTCCCGGCTCCAGTGCAGGTACTTCGCCCACTCGCTGATGTCGCTGATCGCCCACGTATGCCACGCCGCCAGCACTCGGCTGTCCGTCGCATCCACCGGCTTGATGCCTTGCCATCGCGGCGAGTACCCGACGATCGGTATGAACTCCATCCCCGCGTTGTGGGCGAGGGTCATGATGCCCTGCGTGAAGCTCGGCGACCACGCGCCCTGCGTGGGCTCGATGGTCGGCCAGCCCCAGTCGCGCCGGTTGCTCCTGATGCCCGCCAGCGAGAGAAAGTCCAACTGGTCCTGGCTGTTGAGTTCTGCGCAAACCCCGAACATCCGGTAATGCCGCCCGCGATCTTCCATCGGCGGGAGCACGGCTATCGCATCCGGCTGCGCCGCTCCGCCGGGCAGCGTGATATCGAGCCGGTACCATCCGACGCCGAGGTTGCCGAAGTTCACCGCAACGACAGAGTTGGCATCGAGCGCGACGGTCCCGGACTGAAGCTGATTGCCTTCGAAGTCGCTGAGCAAGTAGCCGACGCTGCCGGTGCCACTGCTGAGCTTGAGGCCGACGGTGACGGGCTCACCGACGAAGAAGACTCGTCCCGGCCTGGGGACATTGACCAGCACAGACTGCGTAGCGGCGAGCCCTTGCCCCATCGCCAGCAATCCTATCGGCACGACCAGGAACATCACGATAGCTCTTCGCATTTGTCTTTCGCCTTTGCCCGCGAGAGGCACCCACTCGATCCTCGCGTGGCACTCGTTACGTCGGCGACCACCAGTCGCCGCGGTCAAAGCCGCCGATTTGTGGCGGCGTAGGGGGTCTGGGGGAACAGGTTCCCCCAGCGGGATCCAGGGGCGGCGCCCCTGGTGCCTTTGCCTTTCCCGGGCTGTTCGTCTTAGACTGTATCGGCCGGGCCGCCGTGTCCTTAATCCTTCAGCTTTTCCGCGCCCCGCATCCATCCATGGCTGCAGCCGATCACCTCACCCACGCCGACCACGCGCCCGAGGGGAGCCCGCTTCGGGACCCGGGCGTGACGCTTCGCGTCCTCGTCCTCGTCCTCTTGCTCGCCCCCCTGAACGCGTACTTCATGGCCTATCTCCATGGCCGCCAGGTCGAGGACCCGACGGTCGTTTCCCTCTTCTGGAACGTGTTGTTCGCCCTGGTTGTTCTACGCGTGCTCAACGGCATTTTGCTCCGTTTCCGCCCCAAGCGCGCCTTCACGCCCGCCGAACTCCTCAGCTTCTTCATCCTCCTCTCCGTCTCGACGGCGAACAGCGGGCTCGACACTTTCAAGACGACATGGGGGACGATGCAGGGCGCGGCGGTCTTCTCCGATCCGCAGAACCATTGGGAGTCGCTCTTCGGACGCTATCTCCCGCACGGCCTCCTCGTCGACGACCTGGGCGCCCTCGACCGCCTCTGGACGGGCGGCACCTCCTTCTGGCGCACGGACAACCTCCGCGCCTGGGCGGGCCCCGTCTTCCACTGGTGGCTGTTCTACCTTGCCCTCTGGTCAGCGCCCATCGGCCTCGCGGTCATCCTCCGCCGACGCTGGATCGACTCCGAGCGTATGGGTTTCCCGATCGTCCAGGTCCCGATGGATCTGTCACGCCCGACGATTCTGCCTCTCGGTCGCTGGATCTTCTGGATTGGCGTCGGCGTCCCGGTCTTCATCAATCTCCTCAACGGCTTCCACGTCTTCTACCCGGGCGTCCCGCAGATTCCGGTGAAGATTTACCAGACGCCCATGCTCGACATGCAGACCTACCTTTCCGCCCGCCCCTGGAACGCGGTGGGCATGTTCTACCTTTGCTTCTACCCCTTCATCGTCGGCCTCGGCTTGCTTCTCCCCGCCGACCTCAGCCTTTCCCTCTGGGTCTTCTTCATCTTCTGGAAGTTGGAGGCTGTCTTCTGCGCGCAGATGGGGTGGAATCAGACCCCCGAGTTCCCGTACATGAAGGAGCAATCCTTCGGCGGTTACATCGCGCTCCTCGTCTTCGCGATCTGGACCGCCCGCTCGCACCTGTCGAACGTCTGGCAGGCGGTGCTGGGCCGTACGGGGATCGATGAGAACGAGCCCCTCCGCTACCGCACGGCCGTCCTCATCTTCGTCGCAGGCTTCGCCTATGTCGTCGCCGTCGGCATTTCGCAGAAGATGGCGGTATGGATGTCGATTTACTTCTTCGCCCAGTACTACATGATGACGCTCATCATCGGTCGCATCCGCGCCGAGATGGGCCTCCCCACGCATGAACTCGAGCGCCTCGGCCCGACGGTCACCCTCGGCAACATCCTCGGCGTCCGCTCCCTGGGCGAGCAGAATCTCACCTCGCTTTCAGTCTTCTTCGGCTTCACGCGGGGCATGCGCAACATCCCCTTCCCCTTGCAGCTTGAGAGCCTTTACCTCGCCGATCGCTTCAAGCTCGACGGCAAGCGTCTCCTCCTCGCGACGATCCTGATGGTCGCCGTGGGGCAGGCGCTCGCCTGGATCATGGGCCTCACTCTCGGCTACCAGAACGGTCTCAACCAGCCATGGGGAATCTGGATGCCCTGGTCGTGCCGCGAGTCATGGAACGAGCTTGCGGGCTGGCTGAACTACCCGCAGGGCGTGCAGTGGGGGCGGCTTGAGGCGATGGTGCTGGGCTTCGGGGTGTACTGGATGATGATGACGGCGCGGACGCGATGGATCGGCTTCCCGTTGCATCCGATGGGGTTTGCGATCGGGACGACGTGGTACATGACGCACATGTCCTTCCCGATGTTCATCGCCTGGACGATCAAGACTTTCTCGACGCGCTACCTGGGGCCGAAGACGATGGCCGACGTCCGCGCCCTGGCGTTTGGCTTGATCGTGGGGGACGTCATGAGCGGTGCCCTATGGATTCTCTACGGCCTCTTCGCCCACCGCATGACCTACTCCTTCTGGCCCTGATCCCCTCCTTCGGCCTTTGCCTTCACTGAGCGCTGGCTACGCCAGCGCTCTCTGCCCTTGGGGTCCGGGGGCCTTGCCCCCGGTGCGCGAACTTGGCGCTTGAGCGCGGTCGCGGCGCGCGGCTCCTGCCGCGTGCAAGAGCGCGCTCAAGCTGTTCAATCTTTCGCACGCCGCCCGGCACTCGCCTCACTCCCGCGGTTCCAACGCCCCGTAGTCTTCCACCCATCCTCGCGAGAAAGCCGCCGGTGTGTGGCGGCGTGGGGTCAGGGGCCCGCGGCCCCTGCGGGGTGTGGGGCGGAGCCCCACGGTTCTGCTTTGCAGCCGTTGCCGCCGCCGTCGTCTTGGTCGCCGGCCCCGCCGCCACTTCCGCCTCCGCCGGCAGTTCCCCGCGCAGTCTCAGCGCCGCCATCGCGATCTCCCGCGCAGCCGGTGCCGCGACGTCCCCGCCGTGGTATCCGTTCTGCGGTGAGTCAGCCATCACGGCGATCAGGTATCGCGGGCTGTCGATGGGCACCGCCATCACGAACACGGCCACGTGGTCCGGTGTGTATCCGCCGTGGCCGGGTATCTGAGCGGTGCCTGTCTTCCCACCGACGGCCACGCCGGTGATCTTCGCGGCCTTGCCTGTGCCATCTTCGACGACGAGCTTGAGCATGTCGCGTATCTCCGCCGACACCTCGGCCGAGATCACCTGCCGCAGCGCGATGGGCTCTTCCTGGCGGAAAACTGTCCCATCCGCGTTGAGCACCTTATCCACGACGTACGGCTGCATGTACACGCCGCCGTTGACCAGCCCCGCGTACCCTGCCGCCAGTTGAATCATCGTCACGGACATGCCCTGTCCGAAGCCCAAATTTGCAACGTCCCGTATCCGCAGGGGCTGCCCGAGCATGGGGGGGAGGAGGCCGAAGCCTTCCGGCCGGAAGCCTATCCTGGTCGGCTCGCCGAACCCGAACTTCTCCAGCGCCGCCTTCACCTTCGCCCCGCCCATCTTCATCGCTAGCCGCGCCGCGCTGATGTTGCACGACTTGGCCATGACCCCGCGCAGGTCCAGCGTCCCATGCGCCCGGCCCTCATCGCAGTACAGCGGTCGTCCGCCCACATCCGCCAGGTGCCCGTTGCAGGTGAACATGTCCGTCGGGTGGGTGATTCCTTCCTGCAGTGCCTCCGCGATGGTGAACGCCTTCATGACGGATCCAGCCTCAAAGCCATGTATCACGATCGGGTTTTCCAGGTCCTTCCCCGTCGCCTTTCGGCCCGCCAGCGTCCCGGAGAACCAGTTCGCATCGAAGCTCGGCCTCGACGCCATGGCCAGCACCCTTCCGGTCCGCGGGTCCATCACTATCGCGGCGCTCGCTTTCGGGGTATGGGCGTCGTTCACGTGTTCCAGGGCGACCTCAGCGGCCTGCTGGATGTCCGCGTCGATGGTCAGCACAATCGACCGCCCCGGCCGCGCCGCCACAGCTTTCCTTGCCGAGGCCCACATCACGGTTCGATCGTATTTGTCCCGGCTGCCCACCGCGCTGCCGGGCATGCCCGTGATCAGAAAGTCGTACATCTGCTCAAGCCCGCACCGTGCCGCATGGTCCTGCCCGCGCCAGCCAAGCGCGTTGCAGGCCGTCGGTCCCAGGGGGTATTCCCGCCGGTACTCGACCTCCCAAGTCATCGACGGAGGGATCTTGGCGGCCTTATCCTTCACCAGAGCGTCGAGCTTGGCTTTCACTACGGGGGAGACGCGCCGGATGATGTATTCCCACGCCTTCGCCGACCCGACCTTCGCCGCCACATCCTCCGCCGTCAGGCCCAGCACGCCCGCCACCTCCGCCGACGCTCGCGCGATCGCGGCCGGGTTCTTCTTGAGGTCATCGCGGAAGTGCTTGGGGTCGACCTTGAGGGTATACGTGGCGACACTGGTGGCCAGCACTCGCTGGCTCGCGTCGAGGATGTCGCCCGGTTGCCCTGCCGGCTCTCGGAACTTAGGCTGGAGGTACCCCGCGATCCCTTCTAGCTCAGGCCGCTTCAGCGTCTGGATTTGCGCCACACGCAGCCCTAGGATCACGTAGATGACCAGCACCGCCGCCAGCACGATCCCTGCTCTGCGGAGAAGATGCTCGCGGTCGGTCGAATAATCGTTTGTGGCCCGATCTTTGTGGGATGCCACCGACCGACCTCCGGTTGTTCATGTTCCCGGGACTCCCGGCGCGGCCGGCAGCCCCCCGTTACGGGGAGTAGACCCCGGCCAAGGCTGGACCGGTCCCGCCACCTTCCGCCGCCGGCGCGTGAGCGCAATACGGCTGGGCGCTGCTCAGCACTGACAGCCTTTCCGGCGGCAGCGCCTTGCATCCCTTCACTTTCAGCACGCCCGCCGGCTGGTTCGTCAGCTTATCCGCCCCGGCCGTCGGTCGTAGATTACCATAGGTCCCGGTCATGTTGATGCTGCGCACCATGTCGGCGCGCCGGCTGTTCTCTGTGGCGATCTGCTGTTCCAGATTGTACTTGACCGACCCCAGTTCCCCGGTGATGGCGCAGATAGCGACAAAGGCCATGGCAAGGAGGACGATGCCGCCGAGCCACGCGTACCACCAGACCCACTGGCGATCGGTGTGCAAAGCGGCAGCCGCCACGGGCTTACCTTTTGCCCGTGGCGTGGTTGACTTCCTCTCCTGCCAGCTGCGCCCTACGCTGGCGTGTGCCATCCTCCCATGCCCCCTTTAACATCCGCCCATGCTCTGTATGTGGTTTGTAGCCTTTGCTTGCTGTAGGGCGGGCATTTATGCCC
>PMZA01000256.1 GCA_003170595.1 Armatimonadota bacterium | reverse complement strand
GAGGAGGGTGCGGCGTGGGGGCTGTCGCTGACGGGCGGGCCGGGGTCGGGCAAGAGCGCCCTGATGGCGCACGTCTACCGCAAGCTGGAAGACAGAGCGCTTGTCCTCGCCAACGCAGCCGGGATCAGCCTGCGCTCGACCTCGGTCGACATGCTCTTGCGGCGATGGATCGGGGAGCTGGCGACGTTCCTCGATCAGCCCGATCACCTGGGTGAGAACCCCTCGCCGGAAGAGTTGGAGCAGGCGTTCTCGCGGCTGCTCTACCAGTCGGCGGAGAGGACGCGGGTTGTCGTCCTGCTCGATGCCCTCAACCAGTTCGAGCCGACTACGCGGGCAGCCCACATGACCTGGCTGCCGAAGATGTGGCACCAGAACGCACGGCTGATCGCGACGGCGATCCCCGGCACGCAATCCGACGCCCTGCAGTCCCGCCCGGGCGTCGAGGCGCGGGACTTGCCTCCGCTGAGCAAGCCGGAAGCCGAGGAGATAGCCGCGGCCATTTGCGCCGAGTACCATCGCACCCTCAACCCGGACGTGCTGGCGGTGCTGACGGCGAAACAGACCGACGGCGAGGCGGCGTGCGGCAATCCGTTGTGGTTGGAGCTGGCCCTCGAGGAGTTGAACCTGCTCGACGAGGATGACTTCCGGCGGGTCAAACAGTTCAAGGGTCGGCCCGATCAGCAGCTCCACCAACTTCTGCTGAGCGTCGCGGACGAGATGCCAGCGGATATCGAGGGGATGTACGGCTGGCTCCTGCAGAAGACCGAGGAGGTGTGGGGCGAGGCGTGGGCGAGAGGCTTCGCCAACCTGATCGCGGTGAGCCGTGCCGGGTGGCGGGAGGTTGACCTGGAGCGGCTCCTGCCTGTGGTGAGCGGGGAGAAGTGGGATCCTGGGCGGTTCGCCGGGCTGCGGCGCAGCTTCCGCGCGCATCTGGTGCAGCGTGGCCTGCAGGGGCAATGGGACTTCTTCCACGCCCAGGCGCGGCATGCGGTTCTCACGCGCAACCTCCCCGACCCCATACACCTCCACAGCCTCATCGCTGACCATCTTCTCGCCCTCGCCGACGACGATCCATTGCGCGAGACGGAGACCATGTTCCACCTGGTACGTGCCGACGACCGCCTTCGCGCCGCCAAGTACTACGCGGGCGATCTAGCTGACGGCGCGCTTGCCGGCGCCACCCGGGCTCTGGCGGAGCACATCATTGCCGCCGCCGACCAGGACCCCAGCCCTGAATTGGAGTGGGCTGCCTCCCTGCTAGGAACTCAAGGCCTCTCGCCTGACGAGATTGGTCCCCTCTGCCACCGGTTCCTCTTCGACCTGACGGACGAACTCTCGAGGCACCCCCACTTGACTCCTCGACTCGTCCTGCTCCAGCGGACCCGCAGCTCGCTCTCTAAGCTGGTTGAGACCCAACCGACCAATGCCGAGCGGCAGCGAGACCTGTCCGCGAACCACGACGCAATCGGAGGCGTGCTAAGAGCGCGCGGAGACCTGAGGGGGGCCGAGGACGCCTACCGAGTAGCCCTGGCGACCTTTGAGCGCTTGGCGGCGTCCGACGCAACCAACCTGGCGTGGCAGAGAGACCTTTCGGTTATTCACCAGAGAATCGGGGGCGTCCTTATGACGCGTGGGGACCTGGCTGGGGCAATGGAGGAATTCCGTGCAGCCCTGGCCATCTTTGAGAGCCTGGCGGCGTCCGACGCAACCAACGTGGAGTGGCAGAGGGACCTTTCGGTGACCCACCAGAGAATCGGCGACGTACTTATGACGCGCGGGGACGTGGCTGGGGCGATGGAAGAATACCGGGCGGACCTGGCCATCCTCAAGCGCCTGGCCGCGGCCGAGCCGACCAATGCGCAGTGGCAGCGAGACCTTTCGGTGACCCGAGAAAAGATCGGCGACGTGCTGGAGGCCCGTCGAGACCTGAAGGGGGCCGAGGCTGCCTATCGGACAGCCTTGGCCATCCGTGAGCGCTTGGCGGCGGCCGAGCCGACCAACGCCGACTGGCAGCGGGACCTTTCTGTGAGCCAGGACAGGATCGGCGACGTGCTGGCGGATCGTGGCGACCTGCAGGCGGCCGAGGAGGCCTACCGCGCGTCCCGAGGCATCTCCGAGCGCCTGGCCGCGTTAGAGCCGACCAATGCCGACTGGCAGCATGACCTTTTGTGCAGCCACGAGAGAACCGCCGACGTGCTCAGCGCGCGGGGAGACACGCTGGGGGCGATGGAGGAATACCGGGCAGTAGCGGCGATGTGCGAACGTCTGATAGCGTCCGATCCGACCAACACGCTCTGGCAGAGGGCTTTGTCGGTGAACCACGGGAATATCGCCCACGCGCTTCTGGTTCAGGGGGATCTGGCCGGGGCCATGGAGGAAGACCGGGCCTCGCAGGCGATCATTGAGCGTCTGGCGGCGTCTGATCCGACTAACGCGGTCTGGCAGCGTGGCTTGTTTGGGTCGCACTTCGCCTTGAGCATGGACTGGTTGCTGAGGGGCAGGCTGGTCAGATCGTTGCGTTCTCTGAACCTGGCCCGGTCAACGCTGCTAAGGATGAGGCGCCGCCGTATGTCGTTGGACGCGCCGGCGCGGATTGTCTTCTGGGGATTGACAGCGCTCAGCTTCGGAGGTGCCGTTGGGATGAGCGCGCTCGGCTGGAGTCTGGCCCGCCGTGGGACCTGGGGCTTGATACCGGGAGCTCTCCTGCTCGGCCTAGGGGCATGGAGGCTATTCAAGACGGTCTGGGAGCCGCACTAGCGCCTTCAGCAGACCTCGGTCCCGGGGCGGTCAAGAATGGCATGCTGAGAGGCGAGTTTGACGGCGTGGTGAAGACAGGGACTCGGTGATGATAGATGGCTGGGCAGGGGCGCATATTCCGGCTTTTCGTTAGCTCCACGTTCGCCGACATGCACGCCGAGCGCGAGGTCCTGCAGCGCCGCGTCTTTCCGCGCCTGCAGCGCTTCTGCCTCGACCGCGGGGCGCGCTTTCAGGCCGTGGACCTGCGCTGGGGCGTGAGCGACGAGGCCGCCCTCGACCAGCGCACGATGCCCCTCTGCCTCGACGAGATCCGCCGGTGCCAGCGCACGACGCCGCGGCAGGCGCTTGCTGGCATGTCGCGCGCCACAAGATCGGCGCGGACCATCATCTCCCCGGCCCGCTCCTCCAGCCCGGCGAGGGCGAGGCCCTCCTGACGCATTGGTCGCCGACGCCGGCCGCACGCTCACGCCCGACCAGCGCGCGTCGATCCTCTCGGCCTTCCGCGTCCTGGGCTTGCCTCTCTACCTCCGTCTGGCCTTCGAGGAGGCGCGGCAGTGGCGGTCCTACGACGGCGTCCCCGCCCTGAGCGAGGACGTCCCCGGCGTCCTTCGCGATTTCCTCTCGCGGCTCAGTCACCCGGCGGCGCATGGTGAGGTCCTCGTGCGCAGGACCCTCGGCTACCTCGGCGCGGCACGCAACGGCCTGGCGGATGCGGAGATGCTCGAGGTCCTCTCGCGCGACGAGGTTGTCATGGCGGACGTGCAGCGCTCGCCGAACCATCCGGCGACCGACGCACTCCCGCCGGTGGTATGGTCGCGGCTGTACTTCGACCTGGAGCCGTACCTCATCGAGCGCCGGGCCGACCGGACCTCGCTCCTGGGCTTCTATCATCGCCAGTTCGCCGAGGTCGTGGCGGGGGACTACGTGCAGGGCGAGGCGGCCACCGATCTTCACCGCCTCGCGGACTACTTCGGCGCCCAGGCGAATCATCTGAACTATCGCAAGGCCTCGGAGTTGGTCACCCAGGAGATTGGCGGGCAGGTGTGGGACAGGCTGGAGGCGAGGCTAACGGACCTGACCTTCCTGGAGATGAAGGCGGAGGCGGGGATGGTCTTCGACCCCGGTGCTGATTTCAGCGCCGCCTGCGCGGCTCTCCCGCACAGGAACCTTCGCCTCCTCGGGCAGGCCTTACGCGGCGATCTGCACTTCCTTGCCCGCCATCCGACGACGGTGTTCCAGTGCCTCTGGAACAGGGCCTGGTGGTACGACTGCCCAGACGCAGCGAAGCATTGCGACCCACCCGAGGGCGGCTGGGGCCCGGACGGCCCGCCCTGGAATCGCCCCGAACCGAAACTCTCCACCCTCCTCGATCACTGGCGTCAGGAGAAGGAGTCTTGCCAGCCCGGGTTCGCATGGGTTCGGTCTTTGAGGCCGCCACGGCTTCCTCTGGGGGGGCGGAAATGCTCTGCCTGCGAGGCCACGAGAACGAGGTGACAAGCGTGGCGTTCTCGCCGGATGGCACGCGGATCGCCTCGGCCTCCTTGGGCGAGACTAGAGTTTGGGACGCCCGGACGGGAGACTGCCTGGAGGTCCTTGAGGGGTGGTGCGATGTCAAGGCCCTCGCGGCGGGGCCGTCTCGATTCCCTTGTCGCGCTAGAGGACGGGCCCTGGAGACCGCAATTGAGGACGCTGCTGTCGGGGTTCACCTAGTAGGCGTAGTCGGTCTCTCGCCGCCGCTGTTTATGATTGCCCATTGCTTCTGCGCTTCTTCCGGATGCCCCGCCTGCTGAGCCAACTGCGCCCAGCTCTTGCGGAGTCCCTTCACCGCCTCCGGCTCGTTCTTCACCGCGTAGTCCAAGTAGCCGTTGAACTGCCGCTGGAAGCACGGCCACACGTCGGGCTGGCGGTAGATGGCCGTGTCTAGGTCGAAAGTCGCGATCATCTTCACGGCCTCCTCATAGACGGCCGGCACGTGCGTGTCGAAGCGGCCGGTGTCCAGGCATTCCTTTCCGAAGGCCAGCATGGCCTCGTGGCTTCCGCCCCATCTCGGCGTCAGCACGTAGACCATCTCGGAGTACAGCGGCATATAGTCGAATTGGGCCGCGACGCCTCGGTCGAACCAGTCGCGCTCGGAGCCACCGGATCGAAGCGAAGCACTGCTGGCGATATTCATCAAGCGGTAGCAGCTCTCCGGATACTCCGGATGCGCCTGGTAGGCCGCCAGGAAGTAGTTGTACGCCTCGCGCGAGGCTGCGTCGAAAGCGCGCCAGTCCTCCTCCGAGACCCCGGAGGCCCAGCCCTGCCCTCTCCGCGACCAGGCGTAATCATTTCGGTACAGGCCCCAGGCCATATTGAGGAGCCACGGATCGGTTTTCGGTCGCTCCTTGAGCGCCTGTGCGAACTGGGCCTGGTGGCCGGGAAACCAGGTCCGAAGGATCTCGCTGAAGACAGCCCACATGTACCGCTGCTGCTCCGGACCGAAGTTCGCACCGTCCGCTGCGTCCGCGAAGGCATTGACCGCCAACGGCCCCCATTTGAACGCCTTGCAGGTGGGCTTCGAGCCTGTTTCGCCGTTCAACTGCGCCAATTCCAGATAGGCCTTGGCCAGACCTAGCGGCGGATAGCCCCGCGCCTGGAGGCCGGCGATGCTTTCGCTAATCAGCTTTTCCGCCTCGGCCGGCTCCTTCATGTCCAGTTTGAGCGTGCCGATGCGCTCGAGGATGAGCGGATCGTCGCAGTGCTTGGCGAGCAGGTCCTCCGCCATCACATCCAACTTCTTCGCGTCGGGCGGGTCGTCGGCGCCGGACGTGCGCAGAGCGTAAGCTTCCAGGAACTTCTCGGCCGGCGCGTCCCACGAGGGGTCGTGCTTGCCGCGTTGCTGATAGGCTTCCGCCGTGAACCTGCGGACGAAAGCCGTGTAGGACGGCTCGACGGCACTGCCCAGCCGCGCGTTGGGGCCGCAAGGGAGGGGCTTGCCGGTGTACGGCTTGCTGGAGACGCCCTCCTGAGCGTACGCCACGCCGCGGAGGAAGCCCACCAGGAACAAGCCGCCCAGCAGCACTACCAGGCACCCCGAAACAATGACTGCGATCGTCACTCGGCCCTTCATGGGTTCCGCCCCCTTGACCGGGATTACCCATGCCAAAATGGGTGTCGTTCCCACATGGGCTGGACAGCCGCCCAGCTCACTTGAAGGTTCGGTTTGGAACCACAGGCACCTCCTTCTCCGGTCTCGAAGCCCTGATGCACCCGATCTAGCAGCACCAGGACGCTCCGTAGGGCTTGAATCTCCAGCAAAGCCCGACACCAGCCGTGACCGCATTGTCGTGTCGGTGAAGAGCACACGTTTTGCAGAGATTATGGCAGCACGATGCGTGCTTCACGTCGGCATCGGCGTCACCGCCCCGCGGGGGCAGCCGCCGGTCTCGCTGGCGGCTTTGACAAGCGCGCCGTCGATGTCGAGCGTAGCTGGCAGACCGTTGCCGCGCGCGAAGTACCGCCCGATGAACGCCTTCTCCGCTTCCCGATCAACCCATCGTTCCATGCAGTCTCCCCCCGACCTTGCGTTGCACACCTTCCAGGCTGCCACTACCAGCCGTCATCCTGAGTGCGACGTCCTGTGTCGCCGAAGGATCTGAGGTGGCGGGTCTAGAAGCCCGGGGCGAGGAAGCGCGCGAAGGCGACGAAGCCCGCGAAGGCGAGGACGGGGGCAGCCAGCGCTAGGACCCAGACGTACTTGCACCTGGGCAGTGCCAGCGCGACGGCAGCGGCCGTCCCGAGTGGCGCCAGCACTAAGATCACTATGCCCCAGGCCATGTCCTGCGGACTCCACCCGAGCCAGACCGAAACGGACTCTCCGCAGACGGTGACGACGGCTGCCGCCAGCGACCCAACGACCGCAATCGCCAGGGTTCCGGCGACGCAAATGGCCACCCAGGCGATGACCTCGGCGCCGAACCTGCGCCACTGCTTGGGCCACATGCGCAGGACGCACGCGGCGGCAGCGACGGAGGCCCCGAGCCCGACGGCGCACCGCCATTCGTCGTTGATGGCCTCGGCGAACGAGTACGGTTCCCACATGGCGCATTCCTCCTACGGCTTCAACTCGAACGACCTTACCTCCATCCCCCCCAGTTGCACGTGCATCGTCTCCTTGCCCTTGACGCCCCATTGCGTCACCGGCATCACGAGATCGAATTCCTGCGGTTTCTCCGACACGTTCGCCATCACGACCGCCACCCGCCCGTCCTCCGCCTTGAACGCGCCTGGCTGCACCGCGCTCATCGTCACCATCCGCACCCCGCCCCACTGCCAGTCGCCGGTCACCTCGTCCACGGTCCCCTCGACCGTCGGCGGCTTCTGCATCCGCCCGCGGAAGTAGTCCCGCAGCTTCCACCGCGTCTGCGCGCAGTCGCGCATGAACGGCCCGAACTTCTCCTCATGGATCAGTCCCGGGTCGAGCCATCCCATGCTCTCGCCGAACACAAGCTGCTGCCCCATCTTCATCCGGTGCACCTTCGCCGTGTCTCCCGCCGCGTTGTACGCCCGGCTGAAGAACCGGATCTTGTCGCCATAGATCGCCGGCATGAGCGGCACCGCGTTGTTCTCCTGCCAGTGCCACGCCAGGTAGCCGTCGAAGCACATCAGATACGGCTCGGCGCTGCATTCCGTCGTCAGGAACTTCCCGCCCGGATAGTCGCGCGCGAGGTCCGCCCGGAGCTTGGTCAGCATCGGCCAGTACCCCATCGTCGTCCACCAATGCCCGCCGCCCAGCGGATGCCCGTGCGTATTGTCGTAGCAGAGGATAGCCCCAGCCGCGGCCACCTGATCGATGTACACGCCGTCGACGTTGAACTCCGGCCCGACCAGCCGCTTCACGATCTCCTGCACCTTGTCCTGCCACACCTTCGTCGTCGGGCACATGGGCGCAAGCTTCGCCCCGGAGCCATATTCCTCGATGTACGGATTGCCCTTCCTGTCCTTCGTGCAACCCGGCTTACCCTCCGTGGCGAAGTCCTCATTCGCCGAGTCCCACAGCCGCCCGTTGATGTAGGGCATCACCCTCACGCCCGCGTCCTGAAGCTCCTTCACGCCCGCCGCGAAGCCCGGCCTCGCGGGGAAGTAGTCCGGGTAGTGGGTATCGAAGGGTATCTCATGCCAGCTATACCAGTGGAATCCGATGGGCACGCCCAGGTACTCGCGCATGGCCTTGACTTTCGGGACGCATTCCGTACTCGGTCCGCCTGACTGCGCCCAGATCGGCAGGTCCCGCATCCACATCGGGCTATCCGGCCGCCCAACCTTGCCACGCTGCGGCCACCACTGTGCTTCCTTCTCAGCCCACGCGCGATAGATCATCCCGGCGTCATACCAGTCCTGACCGGCCCCGAGCGCCGCCACCGTGACCCTCCCCGGCGGGTCGAAGCTGTTTCCCGGCAGCGTGTCATCCTCCGCCGGCCAGCGGAAGGAGAGCCTCATCGATTGCGTCGTCCCGTCGAGGCCCGACTCCGTGTACTTATCCGACCCAAGCGGGTCCTCCGCCATCATCACCAGCCCGCCCTGCTTGTCGTAGATCATGTAGATCGGCATGTCATTCCATCCGTTGGGATACATGCCGCCCGACCCCGCACCGTTGGAGTACGGGTCCTTCCACATCACGCCCGAGCAGAACCCGCCGACGAACACATCGTCCGTCCCCGTCCCACCGAGCGGCCCAAAGTATAGCTGCGGCCACGTCGTATCCGTGAGGCTCATCGACGTCTTGTTTCGCAGCTTCATCGTCATCTTGAGCTGCCCATCCTCGGCCACGATCACGACGGTCACCGTCAGCAGATCGCGGTCACCTTCCGTCACGCCCTTCACCGTCCGCAGCGGCACCCATTCCAGCGTCAGCCCCGCCCCGGCCTTCTCCCGCTTCCACGTGCTCAGCGGCTCATGCGCATCGACCGTGACCGTCCCGCGCTTGCCGCCGTCGAAGGCTGCCTTCCATATCGGCTGAGGAGCACCGCCGCCGCTGAGAGTCCGCCCGGCGACGAGGTCGAAGATGCCCATCAGCCGCGCCGACCTATCGTTGCCCATCCGCCACGCCATCCCGATCTTCCCGTCGTCAATGCACACCCACTCCGGCGTGTTCTTCGCGATCCAGCCCTCGGCTTTCCCACCGGCCTGCGCCGCCTTCATCGCCGACTGCGCGACCGCCGTCGCCCCGACGAGGTCCTCGCTCGACTGGGTCCTAAGGATCGACGCCACCCACCGCCACCGCAGCCGGTCGACGCCCGTCCCCGCCTGCCCCATCGCCGCCACCGCATCCTCAAGCTGCGGCACCGACACCCGGGCGTTCTGTTCCTGGGGCAGAGACTTCGCCGAGGCCGCCATCCGGTCGAGGGCATCATCGCTCGCCGCCGCATAGATGCCCACCGTGAACCGCGCCTCCGTGGTAGCCCACGGCTGCCACGGCCCGTGGACGTACGTCCCATAGTTCCCGCGGCCATCGTGGATGATGACCGACGGCGCGACGACGCCCAGCACGCTCGGCGGCGTGCCCGAGTCCAGCAGCGCGCCCCAGCCTGCCCCGGTCGCGCCCTTGCTGTCAGCCTTCAGGTCCTGCACCTGTCCGGCGACGGCCATGCGCGTGAAGTCCGTGCCCAGAGTGCGCAACTCTGCGATGTGGAGTTCGGACCACGAGAAGGCCTTCTGCTGGGTGACAACCGCGCGAAGCAGCACGACGGGCGAGCCGGGCAGGAAGCTATACTCATACACGGCCTCTGGCTTGCTCTCTGGGCGGACGCCCTTCTCATCGCAGTAGTAGCTCTCGACGCGCACGACGGTGCGGAGAGGTCCGGCGGCCGTGACCGATACCTTCGGGTCCGGGCAGCTCCGCAGGTGCAGGCGGCCGACGTCGGCCACGAAGACCGCATCGCCATTGATAAGGCCGTCAAAGACCTTCCCGCTGCCGTCCCACACGATCTTCGACGGCAGCCCGCCCATCCGCGCCGGGTCGAAGGTGTACTGCGCGAAGCCGTTGTTGACAGTGACTGCGCCGTTATGCGTCTCAACCGTCAGCGGCTTTGCGGTCGCAGTCTGAGTGATCGGCGCAGGCATCTCATCCGGATAGACCCGCACCCGCTGTTCCTCGGTCGACGCCGGCATCATCATGGCGAGGGAGCCCGCCATGGGGCCAGTCGGATCGTATTGCACCTGCACCGGAGTCAGCGTTCCACCAGGTTCCTCCACCTCGGCGGCCACCTTCCCGCGCTCGACCGGGCCGGCGAAGTCTCGCCCTTCGGCCTTCGCGATCTGCGCCCAATTTATCGAGGCGATGATGGGCAGCGCCGCCTTGGCCCTCGGTGGCACCACAACGAGCGCATACCAGTCCTTCGTCGCGTAGGCACTCCCGACCGTGGCGGCCAGGCACACCGCGCCGATCAGCGTTATCGCGGGCATCGTATCGAAACGGAGCATGTTGATCCCTCCAGGCTGGAACCTCAGGATGCTTGTTCGCACGTCCGGGGCCAATACCTGCCTGGGACGCCGCCCCAGCTTTCCCCCGCGCACGTCAGTATCAGAGAGGGGAGAGGTCGTGTATCCTTCCGCGTCGTGATACTAACAGGCCACATATCTCAAGAAATCCTGACAGAATTGTTACGCTTTCGAGATGCGCAAGGACACCAAATGTCTTGACGATAACTAAAGCCTAGACTATAGTGCATTCATCCTGGGGGTCAGCGTAACGATTGACCACCGTCTCAGTAGCGCGGGAAACCAAAAGCTTCCTTGGCACCATCGACGCAAGACGGGGTGCGGGGTTCGAGGAGAGGTCCGTCATGAACACAGCCATATTCATCATCGAGTTGGTGGCCGGTTGTACAGTTGGGTTTCTCGCCTTCTTTCTGTTGCTTTCGGGAGCATCCTCGAAGGGCCCGGACGCCCCGAAGCCCCGTAGAACCAGCTTCAACGGCATGCCGATGCCCAAGCGCCACGGCCGCTAGAGCCGCTTCCACCTATCTTTGCGCAAGAAGAAAGACGGCGCTCCTTCGCGGAAGCGCCGTCTCTTGTTTCAGCCCTCAGCCTTCCCGACGCCTAGCGCGCTCTCGGATGCTTCTCCTCGTATACGCCACGCAGGAACGGCTGGCTTATGTTCGTGTAGATCTGGGTCGTGCCCAGCGAGGCGTGCCCCAGCATCTCCTGGATCGCCCGCAGGTCCGCCCCGCCCTGTAGCAGATGCGTGGCGAAGGAGTGTCGCAGCGTATGCGGCGACGTGTCCTCCGATAGCCCGGCCCTGGGCAGGTACAGCCGCTTCAGCCGCGACCAGAAGTTGATCCGCGTCATCGGCCGCCCCCGGTGCGTCAGGAAGACGGCGTCCTCCTTCTCATCCCGCACCAGCATCGGCCGCACGGTCAGCATGTACTGCTTCATGAGGTCCATAGCCACAGGCGCGGCGGGAATGATGCGTTCCTTATTCCCCTTGCCCGTGATCCGCACGATGCCCTGGTCGAGGTTGACATTCCCAGCCCTCAGCCCCACCAGTTCGCTCACCCGCAGCCCCGTCGCGTACATGATGGCCAGCATGGCCGCGTCGCGAAGCTCCAGGTGGTTGTCCTTCCGGGGTGCACGGAGCAGCCGCGCACATTCTTCCACGCTCAGTACATGCGGCAGCCGGCGGCCCAACTTAGGGGACTCAACATTCACCGTGGGGTCTCGCTGCGCTTCGCCTTCCCGCAGGAGATATCGGTACATCATCCTGATTGCACTAAGCCGCCGTGCCGCCGTTGCCCTGGTTCGCTTCTGGATCTTCTGAAGCTGCGCCAGGTATTCCCTGACGTCTTCACTGTCAGCCTCGGCGAAGCTGCTCTTCCCTTGGCTGCTCAGCCACCTCGAGTAGTCCACCAGATCCCGCCTGTAGGCCGCCGTCGTGTTCTCCGAGCGGGACCTTTCCACCACCAGATACTCGATGAAGCCCTCAATCTGCCCCTCGTAAGTCAAAACCTGCTCGCTCATCGGCTTCCCCCTCCATCCTCAACTCTGCACGTTTTCCTACCCCATTCCCGCCGTCTTGACCGAGCCTGCGCTCTCTCCGGATGCGTTGAAGCTCGTCGTCCGTTGCCATGCTCAGGGCTCGCGTTTCCTCACTGCTGAGTTCCCGCACAGCCCTCCCTGCCCGTACCTCCCGGATGAAGAATCTGTTGTCTTCAAGCCGGTACACCGACGTAAGGATAACTCCGTCGTCGTTCTCGTCAAGTAGGGCGAGGGCGAAACTCACCTTCCCGCCCAACTCCACGTCAGCATCATACCTCACCAGTCCAATCTTTTGTATAGCCGCCGACAACTTTCCTTCCGTCCTTTCGACCTTCTGTTCGAGCCGTTCCAGGTGCATATCCACTTGCCGGATCATCGCCGGCAGCTTATCCACCTCCCCTCGCCCCACCGCTCGCATCATCTCTCGCATCGCCTCGGAGTGAGGCGCCGCCGCGGCCTTCACCGCCTTCCTCGCCCACCACGCCGCTAGCCCCGCCCCGACGAGAGCGACGGCCGACACTGCGATTGCAAGGATCTCTGCTGCCACGTTAGCTCTCCGGCCAGCTACTGCTTCTTGCGCACCGCGTACTTGTCGAAGGTCAGCACGACCTTCGACGTAACCTCGATCTCCACGGTTCGCTCGCGCACAGTAACTATAGTTCCGTGAAGCCCGCCCGCGGTTACGACCTTATCGCCCGGCTTCAGGTTGGCGACAAGCTCCATGTGCTGCCTGGAGCGACCCTTCTCGGGCCGCACCACGGTCCACCAGAACAGCGCTCCCATCGCCACGACGAAGACAGCGATGGGAAGTATGGTCTGCCAGGTCATCCCCTGCGGCATCTGCATCTGATTCTTCCCCTACGGCCTCACTACCGCCTTCACGACCTTATCCTTGTTCTCATGCACCCACGCGATGGCCTCTGGCAATTCCTCGAGGGTGTAGTGATGCGTTATCAGCGCCCTCACATCGNNCCGAGATCGCCGCCGGGTACACATTCACATACCGGAACGTCCCCTTCACAGTCAACTCGCGGTTCATTATCTCGAAGAACGGCACCGGAGGCATCATATCGGTCTGGTTGCCCACAAGCTGCACCATGCCACCGTTCCGGCACGCCTGCATCGCCTGGTGCATCGTCGGTATGGCGCCGGCGCACTCGAAGGTCGCGTCGACCCCGCGCCCGCCCGTCGCTTCCTTGATGACGGCCACCGCATCCTGCCCGGCGCCGTTGATGACGTCCGTCGCCCCGAGCGAAGCCGCCCTCTTCAGGCGCGCGTCCACGACGTCGACGGCGAAGATCCTCGTCGCCCCATGAGCCTTCGCCGACTGCAGCGTCACGAGCCCGATCGGCCCGGTCCCGAAGACCGCGACGGTATCGCCGGCCCTTGTCCCGGCCTTCCGCACGGCGTGCATCCCAACCGACAGCGGCTCCATCATCGCACCCTCTTCCGCCGACATGTTGGAGGGCATCTTGAAGCAGTAGTCCGACGGCCACACGACATATTCCGAGAACGCGCCGTCGTAGGGCGGGCACGCCATGAAGATCATGTCGTGGCACTGGTTATAGTGCCCCGTCCTGCACAGCTCGCACCGCCGGCAGGGCCTTCCCGGTTCGATCGCGACGACGTCGCCCACGGCCAGTCCCGTCACCGCGGGCCCGACCTCGACGACCTCGCCGGCGCTCTCATGCCCGAGCGTCATCGGCTTCTCCACGATGAAGTCGCCGACGTGCATCCGCTCCCAGAAGTGGATGTCCGACCCGCAGATCCCAACCGCTGTCACTCGGATGAGCACATCCCCCGGGTCCACGATCACCGGCTTCGCCACGTCATCAATCCGCAGGTCCCTGATCCCGTGCAGTACCGCAGCCTTCATCGTCTCAGCCATCGATCTCCCTCCGAGCCTTGCATGCTAGCTACTTCGGCAATTCATCCGCCGCACCTGCCGGCTTCCCGGGGTGCAGGTGGTAGATGACAATCCGCGGACTCCCATACGGCCACGTCCCCCACGGGTGTCTATCCCGCTCCCCGGCGACGAAAGGCTCCTCCGTGATCTCCCGGTTGTGCAGGTCCAACAGCATCTGGCCGTAGCCTTCCTCCAGCAGCGCCTGGAAGCTCGAATAGGGTTTGCCTGGCACCGGCGTGAACTCCTTCGGCGCGGACTCGATCGCATGCGCCATCGCCTCAGTGTTCACGACCGCCCACTCGGCCTTCTCCGGCAGCTTCGGCACCAGCGACTCGAGTGCCTCGCCGCCCGCGAGGTAGGCTTCCTCCCTCGCCTCAAGCTTCTCATACGCCGAGGGCGAGAACCGCTTCACCCTCGCGCCGAAGCTTCCCTCCAGCATCTGCTTGAGCGTCAGCCCCGTGTATAGGCCCTCGGGCGAGCCGGGGATCATCCACTCGACCTGATACTTCTCGTGCGGAACATCCGGCCCGGCCCACGCATACTGCCCCAGCACCACCCTCGCCCCGGCCGGTATCTTATCCAGCACATACGCCGTCGCCGCCCTGCGAGTGCCGGGCTCGAGGAGTATCTGATCGTACCGCACCTCATACAGCGCCGGCTTCGCCACGCACGCCGCCATGATCGCGCACGCCGCCGCTATCGCCGCCACCCTCCATCGTCCCAGAAGTGCCCTCGCCACGCACGCTACTCCGAGCCCCGCCCCGATCGCCATGAACGGCATGAGCGTCTCATACCACCGGTCGATGAACCGCCGCGTGCCCGCGTACGCGAGCCACACGCAGATCGCCCCGACAAGAAGTATCGCCGCCTCCCGCCGCTTCTTCGCGACCATCCACCCGAACCCCACGAGCGCCGCCACGGTCAGCGGCAGGCCCATCCCGCCCTGCGGCGTCATCGTGAACAGGAAAGCCCCCAGCCGCCACGGCTTCTCCGGTCCGCACGCGTTGTACATCCGCTGGTAGAGCATGTCGGTGAAGAACGCGGGCCAGCTTACGATCGCCCACGGGCACAGTATGAGGAACCCGGCCGCCGTCGCCCCGACGACGATCGCCCAGCCTGCCCACAGCCCCGGCCTTCCCTCGGCGGCCTCAGGGTCGCCGACCTCACGGTCTCTCCTCAGCGCCAGCCAGTGCGCCACCACCAGCGACATCATCCCCGCCCCGGCTGGATACTTCGACGCCATTCCTGCCCCCGCGATTAGCCCGCCCACCACGTAATCCCATGGGCCCGCCTTCTTCTCATACAGCCGCAGCGCATATATCGCCGCCGCCAGCAGCATGATCGCAGACGGCACATCCGCCGTGGGGTAATGGCAGCACACGACATCGAGCCAGGCGAAGGCCAGCGCCACTGCCGCCAACACGCCCGCCAGCTCCCCGGCCACCCTCCGCACGACCCGCGCCACCATCCAGATCATGATCACCGAAAGCAGGGTCCCGACCACGCGCGTCACAGCCATGAGGAAGCCAAACTTGCTGAAGTACAGCTCGCCCAGCCCGTGCATCCCATGCACCAGGCCCGTCCCCACGGCGGCCACGCCCACGAGCGCATACACCGCCGCGTTGAGGTAGATATACGCGGTGGGGTAGATGTACTCGCCCGGGTCGAGCTTGGGATGGGCGGTGTTGATGCACTCGCGCGCATGCACGGATATGTCCCGGTCGGGATACCAGTACCAGGGGTAATCCGTCGCCACGCCGGTAAGCCGCAGCGCGAGGGCCGCCGCCATCACGAGGCCGAGCGCCCCCCCCCGCCACCACATGAGCTTCTTTTCCTTATCCATAGCTACGTTCCATGGTAGTGCACAGCGCCCCGGCAGCTGTAGCCGCGGCCTTCCAGCACGCAGCGGCGGCCCGTAGGGCCGCCAGGGGGTGGCAGACTGTGGCCGTCCTTGCCCTCTGCTCTTCGTTGTCATCCTGAGAGAGGCGGTTTGTGCGTCGCGAAGGATCCCCAGGATGCCTCCGCCCCCCTTTCGCCTTACGCCTTCGCCAACTCCCCCTCCAGATACCTCATCGCCTTCGGCAACTCAACGAACGGGTCACCCGGTATCCCGCATTCGAACCCCATGAACCCGTCGTACCCGATCTCCTCCAGCGCCTTCAGCGCCGGGCCGAACTGGATGTGCCCGTACCCTGGCAGCAGTCTCTGGCTGTCCGCCAGGTGAACGTACCGGATCCACTTGCCCGCCTTTCTTATGGCCGCCACGATGTCGCCTTCCTCGATGTTCATGTGGAAGAAGTCGGCCATGATCGCGACGTTCGGGCTATTCACGGCCTGGCATATCTGCACGCCCTGCTCCAAGGTGCATGGCCACGCCTGCTCGTAGCGGTTCAGCGGCTCGATGATAACCGACGTCCCGCACTTCTCGGCATGGGGCGCGAGTTCTTCCTGCAGGATCGTCACGAGCAGTTCGAACTCGATCTCGCTCTGCGTGTGCAGAGGCGACAGATCGGGCACTCTCGACGACGCGCCCAGCAGAGGCACCATTACCGTCCCGACGCCGCCCACCTGGCCGCACAAGGTCAGCGCCTGCTTCACCGCCTCGATGGTCTTCCGCCGCTCCTCAGGGCGCGAGTCGATGATATGCAGCTCGGTGGTCTGCATGATGTTCGGCACGAGCCCAGTCGCCTTACTCGCCGCCTTGACTTCCTCCACATTCTCCGGCCGGCAACTCAGGTTGATCTCGCCCGCCGCAAACCCCATCCTCGCGAGGTTCGCATACCTTTCCGTCACATTACCGCCTGGCGCCATCTCTTCACGTATGGAGAACTTCATCGCCCGGCCTCCCGGCCCGCATCTAGTGGCCGCGGTGCCGCATCGCTGGTATAATCAATCGTGGCGGACCGCGGGTGGTCCCGCCATTGTAGTCCAACCACCACGTCTTCCCAAGGGGCGCTGTTCCCATGTATAAGATTGCGGTCGTTCCCTGTGACGGAGTTGGCCCGGAGATCGTCGTCGAGGGCCTCAAGGTCCTTGACGCCGCTTGCCGCAAGCACGGCGTCGAGTATGAGAAGATCCCCTTCGACATCGGCGGCGACCGCTATCTCCGCACCGGCGAACTCCTCACCGACCAGGACATGGCGGACCTCGCCAAAGTTGACGCCATCTTCCTCGGCGCCGTCGGTCATCAGGACATCGCCCCCGGCATCCTCGAGCATGGCATCCTTCTCCGCCTCCGCTTCGAGTTCGACCAGTACATCAACCTGCGCCCGATTAAGCTCTATCCGGGCGTCGACTGCCCCCTCAAGGACAAGGGCCCCGAGGACATCGAGTTCGTCGTCGTCCGCGAGAACACTGAGGACATGTACGTCGGCATCGGCGGCGGCATGCGCAAGGGCACGCCCTACGAGGTCACGACGCAGACCGCCGTGTACACTCGCCGCGGCACTGAGCGCGCCATCCGTTACGCCTTCGAACTGGCCCGCAAGCGCGGGAAGATGAACAAGCTCACCCTCGTCGATAAGGCCAATGTCCTCACCCACGGCCACGATCTCTGGCGCCGCACCTTCGCCGAGGTGGGCGAGGAGTACCCCGACATCAAGCTTGACTATGCCTTCGTCGACGCCTGCTGCATGTGGATGGTGAAAAACCCCGAGGTCTTCGACGTGATCGTAACGACGAACATGTTCGGCGACATCATCACCGACCTCGGCGCGATGATCCAGGGCGGCCTCGGCGTGGCGGCGGGCGGCAACATCAACCCCGAGCCCGGCGGCGTGAGCATGTTCGAGCCCATCCATGGCTCCGCGCCGAAGTACGCGGGCAAGGGTGTCATCTGCCCGGTCGCGACGATCCTGTCGGGTGCGATGATGATGGACTTCCTGGGCGAGACGGCGGTCGCGAAGGAGATCGAAGACGTGACCTCGGCGGCGCTGGGGACGGGGCGTTGGGGCGACCTCTCCACCCGCAGCGGCCACCGCACGGCTGAGTATGGCGACTACATCGCGGGCGTGATCGAAGGCACAATCACCCCGGACGCCTAGGGCTTTCTGCTTGCTGTAGGGCGGGGCTTTACGCCCCGCCGCGCTTTTCGTGTTCCGTTTGGTCTGGCATGTGTAGCCGCGGATTTCAGGCCGCGGGGGTGGAATGCTGTGGCCTTGCTTTGTCCTTTAGGGCTATGCAGTTGACA
>PMZA01000168.1 GCA_003170595.1 Armatimonadota bacterium | reverse complement strand
TTGATGTAAACATCCACCACGTTGGTCGTGGAATCGAAGGTCAGGTTCCAGACGTGTTCTATGATCATCGCCCGCGTCAGCCGCCGCCCCGCATTGCGCATCAGGTATTCCAGCAGCGCGAATTCCTTCGGCGGCAGCGCGATCTTGATCTCATCCACCCCAATCTGCCGGTGATCCCGATCGATCTCGAAGGCCCCGACCCTCACCACAGACTGCTGCAGTTGCGAGAAGTAGTTCGCCCGCCGCAGATGCGCCCGCACCCGCGCCCGCAGTTCCCGCGGGCTGATGTCGACGCTGACGAGGTCATCCGCCCCGGCCTCGAGGATCGGCTCGGCAAGCTCCGCCGGGTTGGCCTCGGCCATGATCACCAGGGGGAACCTGCCCAGCTTCCGCAGGCTGACGCACAGTCCCACCAGCGCCTCGCCCTCATGGGAGTTGGCCACGAGCACCACAGCCGACGGAGCTTCCCGCCGGATGAACGCGGCCGCCTGCACCGCATCCACCAGCGTCCGAAGCTCAAAGGGTGGTTCGGACATGCAGGTGTCCCGCAGTTGTCTTATGGCCGCTGCCGGCCCGACTAGCAGTATTACTTCCGGCATCCAACGCCTCCGGGCAGTGCGGACCGGTTTGCATCGGGTCCTCTCGACCGAAGTTCAACGAGCCGGGGCATCCCCTCTACAGCTCGCCCTGTTCTCGCCGCTCCATGAACTCCAGCACGTCCGCCAGCTTGAATCGCCGCTGGTTCCCGGGCGTTCTGAAGCACTGCAGGGCTCCGCGGTTAGTATACCTGCGCACGGTTGTCGGACAAACGCCGAGCAGCAGAGCCGTCTCCTGCAGTGTGAGGGTCGGGTCCAGCAGTCTTCCGACCAGTTGTTCCCGGGTCTCAGCGGGCCGGCGACGGCGCCCCTGCTTCTCTCCCTCGAAGTCTTCTTCCAGGGGCAATCGTCGCTGCCGCGCCAGTACCGCTTCCAGCCGGGAACGCACGTCCGCACTTGGCTGCAGGTTCTCCAGCACTTCGCGTGCCGATCTCGGCCCCTCGGCCTGCTCACCGGCCGCATGGCGACGTGGTGGGGCCTGGGGCATGGGCGTAAGGGGAGCGACGTCCACGAAGCTTTCCGCGACCGGGAGGGGCTCACCGGCGCCGCGGGGCATGACGAGTTCTTCCTCTTCGGCGACGGGGCCGAGTTCTTCGGCCAGGCCTCCGGCCAGGGCCTCGGCCTCTTGTTCGGATGGTTCAGCGCCACCGAGGCGTTTGATCTTCTTGTCCCGATACTTGAGCCACTCGTGCATCAACATGGCTGCGACCACTCCTTCCTTTGTTCCTCTCCCGACTCCCCTCGCCGATCCTGCACCTTCGCCTTCTCAACCCTTCGCCCGCGCCGCAACGTCCACTTACCGTAGCCGCGGGTTGAAAACCCGCGAAGCGGACCGAAGGTCCGCAGGGGGTGGCGGGCTGTGGCCTCTTTCTTACTCTTGGCTTTTCTGCTTGCTGTAGGGCGGGCATTTATGCCCGCCGCGCACTTGTCCTTCTCTCTTGCCTTACGATGTCATCCTGAGAGAGCAGCGTCTTGCGCTGCTCCGAAGGATCTCCTTCTGGCTTTGCCTCGCCGTCTCAGCCCATCCCTCTCACGGATGCGCCCGGATGCTGTAGCCGCGGGTCGAAGACCCGCAGCGGTGGACCTTAGGTCCGCAGGGGGTGGACCCGCTGTGGCCTCTTTCATCTTTCGCTTTCGGTTGTCATCCTGAGCGAGACATCTTCTGTGGAGCGAAGGATCCCCGCACGACTCCCGAATCCACTGATCCCTTCGCCTTCCTTCACCTTCCCACCCTTCCCCACCACCTCACGGCATTCACGACGATCGTCGCTATTACACTGAGCGCCACCATCGTCGCGATCGGCACGAACACCGTCATCCCCGGCCTTCGCACAACCACATCCCCCGGCACCCCCGACGGCATGTACTTCGCCACGATCAGCAGCCACCCACCCAGCGCCAGGAGGACGACCCCCAGCGCTATCACCATCTTCCCCACGGTCGCGTACGGCTCAGCCATCCCCATCGTCCCTTCGCCCTTATTTCTGCGCTCCTGGCGCCTCTATCCTCGCCTGCTTCCATCGCTCCCGCGCCAGGTCGCCCATGTCCGCCCGGCCGGTGTCCACGCACGTCACCGCCGCGGTCACAGCCTCCCGCAGCAGCGCGTAGTAGATCTCTCTCTGCCGGTGTTCTTGATGCAGATCCGCCGGCGGCAGTACCTCATCGCACAAGGCCAGCGCCCGCGCAAGCTGGGCATCCGCCGCTTCCAGCCCCGCCAGCACCTTCTCCTTCGGCAGCCCGCCACCCTCGACGGCGTTCATGTCTTCGAACTGCTCCCACGCCTGCGTCAGATGGCTTTCCACCAGCCTGTCGACCGCCCCATACACGGACTTGTACCGGTCCCCGGTCAGCATCGCCGGCTCGCCCCGGAACCTCGCCGCCTCCACATACGCCTCCACCGCCGGGTCAACCTGTCCGGACCTCGCGTACAGATCCCCCAGCGCATCCAGCGCCCGCGCCCTCAGCTTCGCATCTGGTGAGGCCACGAGTTTCGAGTAGATGTTCTGCGCGCTGCGCAAGTCCCCGGCTGCCTCATACGCCTGGCCGAAGGCCAGCGCCAGATCGGGATCCTGCGTCGCCTCCATGCCTTTCCGCAGTGTCTCCAGCGCCTCATTGACTCGCCGCTGGCTCTGCTGGATGAGCGCCAGCCGCAGGTACAACTGCGCCTGCTTCGGCGTGGCCTGGATGCCCTTCCCGAGGGTCCGCACCGCATCCTGCCACAGCCCCTGGTCGACCAGTTCCAGCGACAGCGCCACCACCGCATCCGTCCGCGCCGGGTTGGTGTTGACCAGGTCCTGCAGGGCCCTCACGCGCTTGGGGGCATCGCCCGTAGCGGCATAGATCTTCGCCCGCAGGTCCAGCACGTCCTCGGCCGACGCCCCATCCGCCAGGGCCTTCTCCAGCCGCGTCAGCGCCATCTCATAGTTGCCTTCGCGGAAGCTCCGCACCGCCCCTTCGTATTCCATCCGTCCGGTCTTGCCGCCTTCCGCCGTCGCGGGAGCGGTCGGCTTCGTTGCACTGGGCGTCGAGGGCGTTGGCGTAGTCGTCGTGGTCGTTGCAGCGGCGGGCGGCTTCTGACTGCCCGCCACCTGCCCGGGCGTCACCGTCGTCGCGCTTGCCACCGGCTTCGCTGGCCCCACTACCATCGGCTTTGGCGTCGGGGTAACGACCACCGGCTTCACGGCGGGNNGTCGCCGCCACCGCCGTCCCGCCCGCGCCCAGCACGCTCGCGAGCAGCGCCGCGATCTTCTTCGCATCGTCGGGGTTCTTCGGCTCAGCGGACGCCTGCTCCGCCAGCCCACCTTCCGCCTTGAGGGTCACCGCGCTGATCGTCTGATCCCCGTGCCACACCAGCCCCACGATCCGCTTCACGCCCAGGGTCGCCGCCAGGTCAGCCAGCGCCTTCGCCTGCACCTTCCCCGTCGCATCCACCAGCCCCGCCAGTTTCGCCGCCGACGCGCTTCTATCGGTCACGGTGAAGGCCGCGCTCTTCGACGACTGGGCGAGCGCCCCCAGAAGCTGGTCCGTCATCACAGCTTCCGCGAGCGTGAACCTATGATCCGACGGCAGCACGAGCACCGCCACATCCGCCCGCCCCACCATCGCCCCCAGCACTGCTGCGGCCAGAACGATTACTTGGATTGCTCTAAGGCGCGGCGGCAATAGTCGGCTCCCATTTGCTTCGAGGCTCGGGCCTGAGGATCGGCTTGGCCCTCACTGTCATACAGGTCGATGGCCTGTTGGTACAGCTTCCGCGCGTCGCCACCTCGTCCCGCCCGGCGCAGCGCATCGGCCTGCGCCCGCACGCTCTCGGCGCTCGGCCCGCTGACCTCTCCGCCACCACTCGCTGCGGGTTTGGGCTTTGCCCGCTGGCCCACGGTGATGCGCAGGTATCCCTTCTGTGTCTGAGGCGCGCCATCTCCCGTGCCCGTGGCCCCGGGCGTCACCTGAGGCTGGTACTGCGGCTGAGGCTGCGGCGTTACGGTCTGAGGCTGCGGTTGCGGCTGGGGCTGAGTTGGCGTCGGCTCAGGCGTGTAATCCGGGCCCTCGGTGACAGGGGAGGGGAACCCCGGCCCGGCGGCCGGTGCACTGGACTTCCCGCCCGGCCCGGTCCAGCTATACGGATGCGCGCTATCTCCGCCACCGCCGGGATAGCTCGCCCCCGGCGTCCCGCCACCCGGGCCGACCGTAGTATCGCCCGCCGCGGCCGCTGCATCGGCTGCCTTCTGTTCATCGGTCGGTAGGATCACGCCCGCCGACAGGCCCGGAGAATCGGCCGGATATTTCCCGTTAGCCGTCTCGTAGTCGCGCTTCGCTTGCGCCTCAGCCTTCTGTTTCCCTTCCCGCGCGTTCTGGAGCCACATCAGCGCATCCGCATCATTGGGCCTCAGCCTCAGCGCCTCCGTGAACTGCTGCTCGGCCTGGTCGAACTGCTGGGTCCCCATGGCCTGATAGCCCTGCTCCATGATCTGCCGGAACTGGGTGTCCGCCGCGCCCCGCCCGTGCCTGACTATCAGCACGATCCCGAGCGCGATCACCAGCAGCCCCACCGCCGTCGCGAGGATCACCGGCGAGTACCGTACCAGGAACCCCGGTCCTCTCGCCGCGGCAGCTTCCGCCTCCGCCTCTTCGTCCGCCACGGCCTTCTCAAGCTCCGTGATGGTATCGAGCAGGTCCGGCCGTCCGGGATCAAGCTCGCCCACGCGCCTGTACGCTTCGAGGGCCTCCTTGTTCAGCCCGGCCTCACGCGCGACCATGCCCAGGAGCACCCACGCCCCGGTCATGCTGGGCGCGGCCTCGGTAGCTTCGCGGCATAGCGTCAGGGCGCGCCCATTCTGCCCGGCGGCGATGGCCTCGGTAGCGCGGTTAACGGCATCCTCAGCGCGTTCGACGTCCTCGGGCACGCCTTCGCACTCGGGGTCATCGCCGATGGTGGTGAGGGTCTCTTCGGGCGCGTCTTCAAGCTGGGCGATCATCTGGGTAGGAGTCATTGGGTAACACCTTCTGTAGCCACGACAAAGGCTGCCGACCGGCCCCATCTGCCCCGTGGCTCTGAAGTGCAATATACCTATACAAACTTATACGGTCAAGCTTTCCTTCCCTTTGACCCTCACGCCCGCCCCCCAGTTCCCCTTTGGCCGCACGACTTGGTTGGCTTGAGGAGGGGCCGAATCAGACTGAGCACGTCTTGCGTGCTCAGTCGAATCCGGCCCTGCTTTCAGCCCTTGGCTTTCCGCCCTTATCCGTCATCCTGAGCGCAGGACATGCCGCCCTCTTCATGCGTCCCCGCGAAGGATCTGGGGTGGCCGCGTTCCAACCCCTCGTCCCACGGTCTCGCCTGGCTTTCGCCTTTGCTTTCCCCTGTGTCATTGCCTTTCATCCCGGGTAATGGTATTTTCGACCGTCGGTTTGTTCTTCTCGTTCGCTGGAGGTCTTCGCCTTGTCCGACCGTTACGATCTCGCCATCATCGGTTCCGGCCCTGCCGGCTACGTCGGCGCCATACGCGCCGCCCAGCTTGGCGGCCGCATCGCCATCATCGAAGGCCGCGACTGGGGTGGCACCTGCCTGAACCGCGGCTGCATCCCCTCGAAGGCCCTCATCCACGTCTGCGAGTCGATCGAGTTCGCCCGCGACGCGAAGGACTGGGGCGTCGTGTATGCGGCGCCCTCGATCGACTGGGACGCCCTGCGCAAGACGAAGTCGCGCGTGGTGAAGCAGTTGGTCTCGGGTGTCGAGTTGCTCCTCGATGCGAACAAAGTCACCCGCGTCCCCGGCCGCGGCAAGCTCCTCGGCGACGGCAAGATCGAGGTCACGGCTGCGGACGGTTCCCAGAGCATCCTTGAAGCCGCCGACATCCTTATCGCCACCGGCTCCGTCCCCTGGTGTCCGCCCTTCCCGGGTTACGACCTCCCCGGCCTGCTCAACTCCGATGAAGCCGTCGACCTCCCCGGCCCGTACGAGTCCCTCGCCATAGTCGGCGGCGGAGCGATCGGCTGCGAGTTCGCCTACGTCTATGCCATGCTCGGGGCGAAGGTCACCATCGTCGAGATGATGGGCCAGATCGTCCCCACGGAAGATGCCGACGCGGCCGACGTATTGGCCAAGGCCCTCCGCAAGCTCGGCGTGAAAATCCTGCTCAACTCGAAGGTCTCCAGCGTCCAGGACCTCGGCGACCGCAAGCGCGTGGAGTATGAAGCCGACGGTCAGGCCCAGGCTGTCGAGGCCCAGCAGATTCTCCTCGCGGTCGGGCGCAAGTCCGACATCGACAACCTCGGCCTCGAGGAAGCCGGCGTCGAGCGGGCCCGTCCGGGCATCGTCGCGGACGCGCATCTGAAGACTTCGGCTGATCACATCTACGCGGCGGGCGACTGTCTGCGCGGTGTTGGCCTCGCCCATCTGGCCTCGCATGAAGCGATCGCGGCGGTTGAGACGATCCTCGGCGAGGGCGGCCACGTGAACTACGATTGCGTCCCGGCGGCGGTTTTCACGCACCCGGAAGTCTCGTCGGTGGGTTTGAAGGAGAAGCAGGCGGCGGAGCGAGGGATCGCGATCACGGTCGGCATGTTCCCGATGTCGGCGAACTCGCGGGCGATCGCTACGCGCCAGCGTGAGGGTTTCGTGAAGCTCATCGCCGCGGCGGACACGGGCCAGCTTCTCGGCGCGTGCATCGTCGGGCCGCAGGCGTCGGAGCTTATCGCGGCCTGCGCCTGCGCGGTTGAGATGGGCGTGACGGCATCGGAAGTGGCTGATACCATCCACTCTCACCCAACCTTCTCCGAGGCGATACACGAGGCCGCTCTCTCGGTCCTCGGCCGCCCCCTCCACCTCCCGCCCAAGAAGTAGTCCTTCTGCTTTCTGTAGGGCGGGGATTTACTCCCCGCCGCGCCTTTGCCCTTGCAGTCATCCTTCGGAGGTGGCACTTCATGACGCAGTTCCCTCGCACCGAAGTCGGCGGCATCTCGATGCCGCGCCTGATCTGCGGCAGCAACTGGCTCCTGGGCTTCTCGCACACGAGCCGCGCGAAGGATCTTTTCATCACGGAGCATTTCGACACGCCGCAGAAGATGGCCGACGTCATCGAGGTCTTCGCGAAGTACGGCTGCAACGCTTTCATGAGCGGCTATCACCCCATGGTCCGCGCGGCCCTCGACGAGACCGAGCAGCGCACGGGCGTCGAGATGATCTGGGTGCAGACCCCGGGCTACGAATTCCCGGCCAGTCAGGATTCGTGGAAGAAGGTCGCCGACCAGGCGAAGGAAACCGGCGCGAAGTTCTGCTTCCCGCACCAGTGCGTGACGGACCCCATGGTCGATCGCGTGAACCGCTGCCTGATGCCCCTGCTCCAGGAGCACCTGGCCTACGCGCGCGAGCTCGGCATGATCCCCGGCCTCTCGTCGCACACGCCGGAGTCGATCTACTGCTCGGACGCTTGCGGGGCGGACGTGGAGACGTACATCACGCCGTACAATGCGGCGGGATTTCTCTGCCAGGTGGAGACGGACTGGGTGCAGGGCGTCATCCACGGCGCGCACAAGCCGGTCATGACGATCAAGCCGTTGGCGGCCGGCCGCCTGCTCCCGCCGACTGGGTTAGCCTTCGTATGGAACACGATCCGCGACTGCGACATGGTGACGATCGGGACGATGAGTGCGTACGAGGCGGAGGAGTCGATCGAGCTGAGTCTCGCCTTCCTGGAGAAGCGGAAGGCGGATGTGGAGCTTCAGTACACTCGCAGCAAGCGCACGCTCGTCGACGAGGGTTAGCCTTTCTCTTTCCCCTCCTTCTACGCGGGCCGGAGGCACACTCGCCTCCGGCCTGTCGCTTCTGGCCTGGCGTTCCGCCCTTCCCCTCCACCCTTCCGCGCCCCGCTGCTGTAGCCGCGGCCTTCCAGGCCGCGGGGGTGGCGTGCTGTGGCCNNGTGGAGGGCTGTGGCCTCTTTGCCTTGGCGCACGTAGGTGATAACCCTTCGGCGCGGACTCAACGTCCCGTAGGCGACTACCCTTTCTCGCGAGGAAGCGGCGCTCCGCGCCGCGAAGTGCACCGTAGGTGCGCAGTGGGGTCAGGGGCCAGGGCCCCTGCGGGGTTCGGGGCAGCGCCCCGAGGTCTTGCTTTGGCCTTTCCTTTTCGCTTCACGCCCTTTCGAAGCTCGGGAATCCCGTCGGCAGGAAGTGCTTGAGGTATTGCGTCCTGGCGAAGCGATCCGTCATCCCCGCCACGTAGTCGCACACGACCCGCGCCCGTTCCTTGGTCTCATTCGGCGCCTGCCCCGCCGCCTCGATGAGCGCCTCATCGTTGTGCATGTAGAAGTCGAAGAGGTGCGCCACGACCCCGGCCACTTTCCGCCGCTCCTCGTCGAGGCCCGGCGAGTGGTAGACCCGCGCGAACATGAACGCCATGAGCGCATCCGTGGCCTCGCCGATGTCCGCGCTCATGTCGAGAATGGGCGCGTCGATGGAGTGTTCGATGAGGTCGAGAACCATCGTCCCGACGCGCTGGCTATGCCGTTCCCCGAGCGTCCGCAGCACTTCCTTCGGCACTTCCCCGCGATCGAGGACGCCCAGCCGCGTGCAGTCGTCGAGGTCATGGTTGAGGTAGGCGATGCGGTCGGAGACGCGGATGACCTGCGCCTCGATGGTCGAGCAGACCTCGTCGCCGAGCATCTCCCGCGTGGGCCGCTGCCCCTTCGAGTGGGTGACGATTCCTTCGCGCGTTTCGGCGCTGAGATTGAGGCCGGCGCCATCGCGTTCGAGGACGTCGACGACGCGCAGGCTATGCTCATTGTGCCGGAAGTGCGCCGATGGATCAGCCGCCCGGTAGGCGGCGTCGAGAGCTTCTTCGCCCGCATGGCCGAAGGGCGTGTGGCCGACGTCATGTGCGAGCGCGATCGCCTCGGTCAGTTCCTCGTTGAGGCGCAGGGCCTTGGCGATGGTCCTTCCGATCTGCGAGACCTCGAGGGTATGGCTGAGGCGCGTGCGCAGATGATCTTCGCGCGGGGAGAAGAAGACCTGGGTCTTGTGAGCGAGGCGGCGGAAGGCGCGGCATAGGTGGATGATGCGATCGCGGTCGCGCTGGAAGCACGTCCGGACGGGGTCATCGTCTTCGGCGCGTGTGCGGCCGTGCGACTTGGTTGACGCGGTAGCGAAGGGGGAGAGGTAGTCCTCCTCCCACGCCTCGGTCCGCTCACGTATGCTCCCGCTCAATGTGCCTCGCCTCTGCCTTTCGGAGGGGCCGCATCAGATGGCGCGTTCTCTGCGCCATCGAATCCGGCCCGCTTCATGTCCTTCCGTCTACGTCATCGTATCGGGACGCGGCTCGTCCCGCCAACCGGGGCCCATCGCAGAACCGTAGCCGCGGGCTCCTAGCCCGCGGGGGTGGCACGCTGTGGCCTCTCTTGTGCTGTGGCGCTTTTCACGCTAGCACCACTTCCCGGAAATCCGCCAACCGGTACAACACCTTCTCGACGTACGCAACCAGCGCCAGCCGGTTGCCTCTCACGCCTTCATCTTCCGCCATGACCATGACGTTGTCGAACAGCGCGTCGATCGATGGCGCGAGCTTGACGACCTCATCCCACAGCATCTCCCACTCGCCCTTCTCTGCGGCCGCCTTCATCGCCTCATCGGCCGCCTTCGCCGCCTCATACAGCGCGGTCTCCTGCGGCTCGACGAAAGCCTCGGGCTTCAGTTCATCCGGCACCTGATCCCTAACTGGCCTTAGGATGTTGCTGATCCGCTGCCCACTCAGCGCGACGTGTCCCCATTCAGCATCGTCGGCCTTTCTTGTCAGCAGCATCGCCCTTTCCCACGCCTCGACGAAGTCGCTCCATCCCGCCGACGTCACCGCCCGCGCGAGGTCATACCGCACGCCCGCATCCTGCAGCGCGGCCTGTACTCTCTGATCCGCCAAGTCGCGCAGGCCGTCGACCACCTCTTCCTTCGGCCTAGCGTAAACTGGCTCGATATCCATCTGGTCGTACACTGCCACCACCGCTTGCGCGAAGCCGTACCTCATGGTCCCATCCACTGCTATCGCAAGAAGCCCGTGCATCTGCCTTCTTAGCCCGTATGGGTCGGCAGATCCCGTTGGCTTGAGCCCAAGTCCGTAGCACGCGACCAGGTTGTCGAGCTTGTCGGCCGTCGCGAGAAGCCTACCCGCCATCGTCGCGGGTAGCTTGCCGTCCACGCCCTTCGGGAGGTACTGCTCAGCTATCGCCAACGCAACTTCCTCTGGCTCCCCGCTCCGTCTTGCGTACTCCCCGCCAATGACGCCCTGCAGCTCCCCGAGTTTGCTATCGCCTATCATCATCGTCGTCAGGTCGCACTTACTCAGCTCCGCGGCCCGCATTGCTGCGGCGCGCACATCGGCCCCCGCGCGCGGCGTTGAGGCAGCTTCGAACCACTGCACTTGACCCTGTAGCCGCCTTGTCTTGCCGTAAAGCGATCCCAGGTGCGCCATGAAGGTCACTCGATCCAGCATCTCCACGCGATCGGCGAACGGCACCTTCGCGTCCTCGTGCATGTAGAACTCGGCGTCCTCAAGCCTCGGCGCGACGACCCACTCGTTCCCTCGCCGCACGACATCCGCGCCCTCAGCCGCCCCGTCGCGCAGCGAGATGAAGTTCGGCAGAAGCTTCCCGTCCGCATCCTCGACGGCGAAGAATCGCTGATGCCCCTCCAGCACTTTCTGCGCGACCGCCGGCGGCAGGTCCATGAATCGCGCATCGAACGACCCCGCTATCGCCGTCGGATGCTCGGCCAGGAACGTGACCTCATCGACGAGGTCCTCATGCAGTCGCGGCACGCCACCCGCAGGTCCCGAGCCTGTCGAGGGGCGAATCCCGGCCGCCGCCTCTTTCGCGCCGTCGATGATCTGCTGCTTCCGCTCGCGATGATCGGCGACGACGAAGTTCTCGCGCAGTTTTTCGATATACTCCGCGGGCGACGCAAGCTCGATGACGCGCTTGCCGAAAACCCTATGCCCACGCGTGATGCGCCCGGCCTCGATCCCCGCGACCTTGACGCCCACGACCTCCGTCCCGAGCAGTGCCACGATCCACCTTAGCGGCCGGCAGAAACGGAAGTCCCCATCGCCCCACCGCATCGTCTTCGGAAAAGTCAGCCCCGTCGTCACCACTTCCAGCACGGCGGGCAGCACCTCGACGGCGTCCTTCCCCGGCTCGACGACGCGCGCGTAGAGGAACGCGCCCTTCTCGGTCTCGACGGTTTCGAGGTCCTCGACGGCGATGCCCTTGGCGCGCGCGAAGCCTTCGGCGGCCTTGGTGGGCTTGCCTTCAGCGTCGAAAGCCTGCGCGAGGGCTGGGCCTTTGTACTCGACGTTGGCATCATCCTGCCGCACCTGCACATCGCGGACGATGATGGCGAGGCGGCGCGGCGTGCCATATACGGTCATCTCGCCATGAGCGAGACGCACGCGTTCGAGACCGGCTTTGAGGCCCGCCTCGATCTGCTCCAGCGCCGGCAGGACGACAGTTGCCGGTATCTCCTCAACACCGAGCTCAAACAACAGGTCTTCTTTCATCTCTTCCTTCCTTGCTTTCTGTAGGGCGGGGATTCANNGCCTTCCAGGCCGCGGGGGTGGGATGCTGTGGCCTCTTTCGCTTTTCGCCCTTCGCCTTCCCGCTTTACGCCGTCATCCTGAGCGCACAACTCAACGTTACGGTACAAACCTTCCCCCGAAGGACCTGTGGTGGCGCTGGAGACACGTCCGCGCGGCGCACCGACGCCCACGGCCTTTGCCTTTCTGCTCAACGCCGTCACCCTGGCGCCTTCCCGCCGCCTGGCCCGGTACTCTCGCTGCGCCGCCGGGGCGCTCGGCCGGAGAGAAGCATGGACACCGCCTCTTGGAGCACTTTCGCCCCAAGAGCAGCGAGGGCGCCGAAGAGCCCAAAGACAAAGGCCCACAGGATCCGTCGACGAGCCGCGGCGGCAGCCGCGGGGTCTCCGGGCAGGAGGTCGCCGCCTACCATTCGCCCGTCAAGCCGCGGCTTTTCCCCTTCGTCCCCGGTGTGCGTGACCCTGATCCAGAACGCCTCGCCGCTGTTCATTGATCGAAACCGGACGTTGGAAACATCCCCCTCTTCAGAGTGGACCACGCCCTGAGAGAAAGTACCGATATTGGTGACCCAGCGGCTGCTGACCTTCTCGTCCCCCGGAACCACCTCGGCGTGGATACCCGGGGCGGACATGCTCTGGATGTCGACCGCGAGCAGCTTCGCTCCTACAGGGGGCGAGACCCAAATGCCGTCCTCCGCGTCGACCTGCGAGCCCCATACGACCGGCACTGAGCCAACATTGGTCACCCGCAGGTACGCCACGGTCACGCGATCAACGGGGTGCCCGTCGTAGGATATTCTGAGTCGCTGGTCAGATGCCCGCCTCACAAGGGTGGACTGCTGCACGTCCCAATACAGCAGCGCGCGTGAAGCTCGCCGCTGCAAATAGGCGCCCAACGGAAGGCACCCTATGCCCACCACCACCGTGGTAGCAATGCCCAGGATCAGAGCGTTCCGTCTTGCCCAGCCTTGCCCCCCACTGTCTGGTGCCAACTGAGTCACCTCGAGCCATCGCTTGGCAGCGTGCGGGACTCCCTATGCCACGCCTTCCCCCGCCAACAACGGCCACCCCATCTCTTCCCTTCTCTTGCAGTACCCTTCCGCCACCCCCCGCGCCAGGTTCCTTACCCTCTCGATCATCCCCGCCCTCTCGCTCACACTCACCGCACCCCGCGAGTCCAGCAGGTTGAATGCATGCGAGCATTTCAGCACGTAGTCGTACGCCGGCAGCGGCAGCCCAGCCTTCACCAGTCGCCTCGCCTCTTCCTCATACTCGGCGAAGAGCCGCCACATCTTCTCCGCGTCTACCTGCTCGAAGTTGTAGACGGAGAATTCCTTCTCCTGCTCGTAGTACATCTCCCCATACTTGACGGTGTCCGACCAGAGCAGGTCGCGGTAGTCGCGCACGCCTTGCAGGTACATCGCGAGCCGTTCCGGCCCGTAGGTGATCTCGACGGACACCGGCTTGCACGTCAGCCCGCCCATCTGCTGGAAGTAGGTGAACTG
>PMZA01000382.1 GCA_003170595.1 Armatimonadota bacterium | reverse complement strand
GCCTTCTTCCAAGGCCTACTTGCCCGGCAGGTACCCTACAAGAAAGCCATGACGGCGGCGATGCACAAACTGCTTCTAGTGCTCAACGCAGTGCTGCGTCGAGGGACGCCATGGCGTCCCTACCTACGCCCAACCCCTTGACAAGGAACACAGCTGCTACAGCAGGCATCTCGCTCGGCTAGGCTTTCGCCCAAGCATCCACGGTCGCCTTGTACAGCCGCTGCGATAGCGCAACCAGCGCCCGGTGCCCATCCAGCTGCCTCGTCCACCGCACGGGCAGGGATTCCGCACCCAAGTACGCCCCTGCCATTGATCCCGCTATCGCCGCGCGCGTATCGGCATCCCCCGCGCCCAGCACCGACGTTACGATGACGTCGACGATGTCCTCGGGATTGCGCAGCCAGCAGAAGAACGCGCTCGCGACGGTCTCGTACGCCATGCCGCCGAGGCCCAACTCGGGGAGGGCCTTCGTGGCGGGCATGCGGTCGGCAGCCATCTCGGCCGCCCGCGCGATGGAGTCCATCGTCCGGCAGGCGGGCATGTACTGAAGGAGCTTATCCACGCAGTTGCTGATCTTGAGGTTGCCGCTGGCGGCCTCCGCCACGACCCACGCCACAGCGAGGGCCGCGTTGATGGCTTCCTCATTCCGGTGGGTGATGATGCCGCAGATGTTCACATCTTCGGCCAACCCCACGAGGCCCGGCGCATGAAACAGGCCCACGGGCGCCACTCGCATGGCGACGCCGTTACCGGCCGCCCACTGACCGGTCTCCCCGGCCTCCTCCCAGGGCACGCCGTTGAGGAGGCGTTCCATGGCGCGGAGGGTGGCCCTGCCGATGCCTCTCCCGCTGGTCCGATACCATACCAGGTACCGTTTGGAGAGGTCCTCCCCCATCATTCCGTTACATGCCGCGACCGACTGCGCCGTCGCCACCGTCATCGCGGTGTCATCGGTCCAGAGCGCCACCTGCATCTGCCAGGGGTCGTAGCGCCCCTCCTCATAAGCTGTCAGGAGATCGTGGCTACGGTAGCCTTCCATCGTGGCCCCGAGACTGTCTCCGAGGGCCAGAGCCACCAGGCTCCCCTCGAAGCTTTCAGGGCGGGTTTTGCGGGCCATTCACCTTTTCCTTTACTACTTAGACTGCTCCCCCCAACCTGCGCCGTGCCTCGATATACGAGCGGCGCGCTTATTGTACCACACTTACCCCAAGAATCTGCCCCATCTGTTCCAGGGCGAATTCGTGTGCTTTTTGATCAAACGTCGCCACCCGATCCGCATGCACCGTCACCGGATACGCCAGATCCCTCGCCGAACAGGCCGTGTATAGCACGCATATGTTGGTACACACGCCTGTAAGCTCCATTTCGTCGATCCCGCGCTCATGGAGGACGACTATCAGTTCGGTGCCTGTAAACCCGCTGTAACGTCGCTTGGGGAGAACAAATTCCCTGGGTCTTGGGGCCAAATCCTCAATTATGTCTGCTCCCCAAGTCCCGAGAAGGCCATGCGGTGGCCAAAGAGCGAACTCGGCGTCATCGGTGCGATGCCTATCGCAGAGGTAGATGATTAGTTCCCCGGCCGATCGGGCGTCATCGAGGCGCGCGGCGATGTTGGGCACGATCTTCTCCCCGTCAGCGCCGACGCAGAGCGACCCTTCCTCGCGGATGAAGTCGTTCAACATATCTAGGACGACCAGCGCCTTCGCCATTTCTATCGCCTCGCCGGTTCCAGCTTGTGTAGCCGCGGGTTGAAAACCCGCGGGGGTGGCATGCTGTGGCCTTCTCTGCCTTCGTTTTCCGCTTGCTGTAGGGCGGGGCTTGGGGTTCGCACCGCGAACCCAGTTTATCCCCTGCCGCGCTTTTTGCCTTTTGGTTTCGCACTTGATCCGTCATCCTGAGCGCGCCTTCTGCGCGAAGTATCTGCGGTGGCCTTCTTTGCCTTTGCGCCTTTCGCTTGCTGTAGGGCGGGCATTCATGCCCGCCGCGTTTGTGCCTTCCGCGTCCTTTGCCTTTAGCCTTTCCGATTCTTCCAGGAGCGTGTCCTTCACCATGGCGCCTGCAGCCGCCGAACAACAGCCGCAACGCCGCGGCCCTCAGCGCAAGACTCTGGTCGAGGTCCACCTCGAAGAACTCCTCGAGCTGGTCGTCGAGACCGATGCCTCCGACCTTCACCTCGCCGTCGGCCTTCCCCCCATCCTCCGCATCGACGGCGAACTCAAGGCCACCCGTTACGAGGCCTTCGATTCCCCCACGCTCCAGAAGATGGTCTACGACCAGCTTACCGACGAGCAGATTCAGCGCTTCGAGAGCGCGATGGAACTCGACTGCGCGTACCAGATGCGCAAGATATCCCGCTTCCGGGTCAACATCTACCGCGACCGCGGCAACGTCGCCGCCGCCTACCGCCGCATCCCCACCCGTATCCCCACCGTCAAGGAACTCGGCCTCCCGCCTGTCGCGGAAGAACTCGCCAAGCGTCCCCGCGGCCTCATCCTCGTTACGGGCCCGACCGGTTCGGGCAAGTCCACC
>PMZA01000359.1 GCA_003170595.1 Armatimonadota bacterium | reverse complement strand
CCGTAGACCCGGCTCTCGGCCAGGAGGAGGGCCTGGTCGACACCGTGGGCCGTGGCGGAGACACCGACACGAATGCGGCCATCGCCGGGGCTCTATTGGGGGCGGCGTACGGTGTCGAGGCCATGCCGGAACGTTGGCGAACGTGTCTTCGGGATTGCCGCCCGTCCACTGACAATCCCCGTGCCATGCGTCCTCGGCCGGAGGAGTGCTGGCCGTGCGACGCAGAGGAGCTGGCCCAGCAGTTGCTCGAGTCGTGCCGAAGTACGTGAGACGCAGCGTGCCGCCGCCACTGTGGTTTCGGTTGCCAGCGTAGCGGGGGATATCGCCCCGCCCGTGAGTGGGCGCAGAGCCGATGGTCGCGCACCGATTAGGGCTAACCGGGATCGAGCGCGCCCCGAATCATCTCGCGCTGCTCGTCGAACTCGGCCATGGACAGCGGCTCATCGTAGAGCCTTTGCTCCTGCCACAGCCCAGACTCCCGTATCTTGTCCTTTGGCGAGTGCAGACCGAGCCACCCCGGGCTCGGACCACACACTCGACACCGCGACACCGTGGAGATGATCCGGGACTCCCACTCCCGCCTGGCCTCGCTGTCGCGGACCCCGATGACGACGAAGCGGAAGCTCCGTCGGATGAACCCCGTAACCCAACGCTCGACCTGCTGCTGCTTCTCGAGGTCGATCGTCCCGCGATGCTGCCTCCTGGCTTTCCTCGTGGTCAGATCGGTGTCCCACTGCTCGAGGAAGGGGTCGCCATCCCTGGCCAACAGGGCTCACCCGATGTTCCCGCGGAAAATGCTCCTGTCCTTGTTCTCCCTCACGAAGTGCTCAGCCAACCTCGCCGGCAGGTTGCCGGGCCCGGTGTGCGTGCCGACGTACACTATCCTATCGGTGCCGTGCCCGCTCTCGCCGGCCTCGAACATCTGTCCGGAGAGATTGCCTTACGGCGCCGGTTCCCCGTAGATGACGCCGTGACAAGATCCCTCCATGAACACCTGCCCGTATTCCTGCCGGCTGCCCTGCATCAGGGTCGGGCGGATCCCGCCGAAATTCCACTTCTGGACTCGCTCCCAGGTGAAATCGGAGAGATTCCCCTTAGCGATGTCGCCGCTGCGCAGGAGTGAGTGCGTATCGTCTCCGAGGAGTTTCACAAACACATACACCGTTGGCTCGTTTGCGGGCCTGCCCGGCGCCGGTGCGCCGAACGTCACCGAACAGGGCCTACCGTTGGCGGGTTCGCCGGCCGGGTTGGCCCCAATCCTCACAACGCCCGGGAGTGTCTCCCAAGTGTCGCCGAAATCGCGGGTCCGCCGGATGCCGTAGCCCGACATGGCGGCCCACACCTCGCCCGCCCGCCCCGGAGCAGCCTGGATGGAGAAGGGCGAAAACGAGTCGTAGTCCGGCACTCTTATCCCGCCAAAGTCTTTCTGCGTCCAGATCGCGCCGCCGTCTCGCGAGACCCAGAAGGTCCCCGACCACGGGTTGTACATGTAGAACGTGTCGCCGTCGACGCGGTCCGCCGCGACAAACTGCGCGAAGTTGAAGGGATGGTCAATAACCGAAGCGAACGGCAGGTCCGCGCCGCCGGCGGCCTTGCAGATTTTCCAGGTCTTCCCGCCGTCATGCGTGTAGCGCGGCGTCTGCCTGTTGCCGGGGGCGAACACGGCCCTGAGCGTGTCGACGCTGCCGCTCCATGCAGCGGAGACTGCGATCTTGGCTCCCCCCGCGTTCGTGTCAGGTATCGGGTAGGTCGTCATCCTCCACGTCTGGCCACCGTCCTCGGAGAGTAGCACCTTGCCCTGCTTCTTGCCGTCGTGCGCCTTGCAGCACATGATCACCGAAGGGTTGCCTTCGCAGTAGTCGAAGCCGGTGACGGAGGTGCACCAGTCGTACTCGGTGTAGACCGTCGGCTCAAGGATGTGGAGCGGCGGTTGATGAAGGTCTGTGTGGCGGAATCCGCGGACGTCCCCCAGTCCCGTGAGCAGCGGCGGCGCCTTCCCGTCGGCGGAGGACGGCGGCGTGGCGAGCGTCATCGTCACGGTGTCCTCTGCGCCCTCATACATGGAGTGCAACGTCACTTTGTCCGCCCATATATCGTCAATCCGAAAGACGCTGAACGCGTCAAGCAGGTACGCGCGATTCTCGTGGAACGGATCGAAGGCGAGGAAACTGCCCGAGGCCGGCATCTTCATCGTCATGTTGAAATCAAGGATCCATGGCGGGAGGTTGCCTGCGACGATCTGGCCGTCGTCGTTGGCGACCGAATCCCAGGTCTCGCCGCGGTCGCGCGAGCGAAAAATCGCGCAATGATTCGGGTCCCCCTCGCCTCTCTTCTTTGTTTTCCCGAGCAGCAGCACTTCCTGCGGTTTGGCGGGATTGACCGCCATGCCGCCTTCGTCGAAATACATTGCCGTCGGCGGCGTGATGTTCTTCAGCCCGTTCTTATCCAGCCGGGCCAACCCCAGTTCGTGGTTGACGAACAGCGTGCCGTCGGTGCCGCAATACATGAAGCGGATTTGCCTCGGGCTTCCGGGCAGCGCCTTGAACTCCGGGACCCGCTGGAACGAATCGCCGCCGTCTGTGCTGCGGTAGAGGCCGCTCGGTGAGGCGGGTTCCGGAAGACCGCAGGTCAAGCCGGCATACACGATCGCCGAACGCCCTTCGATTTCCGAGCTGGGGTCGATCGCCAGGCAGCGCACGCCCGGCTCCAGCGTTTCCGGTTTCTGCCCGGCCGGCAGGGCGGGGGGCACCATGACCTGCAGCCACGTCTTGGCGGCGTCCATGGAACGCCAGATGCCGTCGCGGAACGTGCCCCAATACACCACGTCGGGCCGATTGGGGTCGACGGCGATGCTTGGCCCCCATTTCCGCGCCTGCCCGGCATTAGAGGTGCCGAACTTGTTCAGCGCCAGCGTCCAGTGCTCGCCACCGTCGTGCGTCACATACAGTCCTTGGAGCGCGCCCGTCGGCGGCCCCATGGAGCCGCCGTTATCACCACGCTCCACATATACGGTCAAAGCATCCCGCGGGTCGAGCGCCAGACCGAGTACGCCGCTGGCATTCTGCGGCGACCAATGGTTCCATGCCTGCGCATGCCAGCGCGTATCGCCCGGCTCGCGCTTCCACGGCCCGGCCACGTCCGAACCGAGCCAGAGGAGATCGGGAATGCGCGGATGCGGAGCGAGATACGTGAACCATCCACCGCCGCCGATCACGACGTTGTCCCAACGGTAGGGATGCGCTGACTCGATCACCGTGATCCTCGCGTCTCCCTCGGCGGCGGTGGCGCGCCCGGCCAGGAACAGGCCTAGAGACAGGCCCACGGCCAGAAGCAGCGTGTGGCAAAATCCGGAACACGCCCGCGCCTCCAGGCTGCCGTGACGGGAATCACCATGGCTTGCCGAGAGGTCGCGGAACCTGTCAATTTGCATGTGTGGCTCCTTTGGGCCGATATCCCTGTCCATCCGACCGCTATGCGTCCAACCCGTACGCTGCCGGTACCGTTACCACGGCTTGGTGCCACACCGCTTCTCCACCAAGTCGGCGGAGTACGCGTCCAAAGCTACCGCGAGCGACTCAACGAATGCGCGATCGGTGGCCACGTTCATCCTGTCGGCAGGCAACTCCTTGCTTCCCGTGTGGGCTATCTTGCCCCTCCTGCGTACCAACTCCCCCAGCTGCCCTCCTAGCTCGCTTACGCCCGGAACCGCCAGTTTTGGCCAGTGAATGTCGGAGCCCAAGTATGTCTTGAAGCACTTCCTCACCTTGCAGGGCTTGACCGAGTGCAGCCCCTCGAGCCTACGCCTCACCTCGTCTACCACCTTGGCCCTCTCGCCATCGGTCAGGGGCGTATCCGCGTCTTCCGCTGGCCGTGCCACTTCGCGCAGTTCCTCGGGCAGGCCTCCCACTGACTTGCACGCCGACGTCAGCGCCTTCACAGACTCGCGCATCAGGTTCGTGAGTAGGATGTGCGGCGGGTGCTTCTGCAGTTGCTGTTTGTCCGAGCTGGACTCCTGGCCCGTGTAGCGGGCCACGACCAGCCCGTGCCCATGGCCTCCCCGTTCGAGGAACTTGTCGATGGCCGTGAGCTGCGAATTGATGAGAGCGTTCATCGGGTAGACGAGGATGGCTCGCACCCGCCGGTCTGCGGGATCGTGCTTCAGCACGTGATCCACGATGGGGATCGTGTAAGTCAGGCTCTTGCCCGAGCCGGTCCCACTGGTGACGACGAAGGGCAAGCCCTGGCACGCCCGGAGGATCGCCTCCTCCTGGTGACGGTAGAGACCGATGCTGTGGCCCTGGGGATCTCGGAAGATCTCTGCACAGAGCGGATGCAGGAGTCCATCGGAGACCAGTTCGACGACGCTCCGCCCCCTCTCGAATCCGGGGTTGAGCTGCACGAGGGCGTCTGGACAGACGCCGCCCTGCTTGAGCAGCTTGTCCTCGACCTCCGCTCGAAGGCGATCGTCGGCGATGGTCAGGAAGCTCTTGACGTACCTACGGTAGTCGTCGACGACGTCCTGATGAAT
>PMZA01000003.1 GCA_003170595.1 Armatimonadota bacterium | reverse complement strand
CTGTTATTGGGGGCAAGGACAGGAGCGAACGAGGGTGAACGAGGGCCGACGACGATAGGCCGCTGAGTTCCTCGACGTCCCAGTCCCGCTCGTGCAATCCTTCGATGGTGCAGTGGTAGACCTTCTCCGTCCCGAGTCTCAGGAAGACGCTGTGCCCTCGGGAGGCCAAGGCCCAATGGCCGTGGACCTCCTGATGTCCTCGAAGGAACGTCCCGCAGGTCGTGCACTGCCAGTGGCACCCCTCAGCGGGATCATGCTGCTGGATGTCCCGGCCGTCGGATGTCCTGCCTATCGTCCTTGGCATGGTCGTCTCTCCTATCGTGCAGCTCACACGGGGACAGCGATGCAGTCATCCTCCACGACGTAGTCCGCTTCGACGGCGTCCACCTCGGCAAAGCCCCAACCTCGGAGTTGCTCCCTCAGTTCACCGACCATCTCGTCGGTGATCTCGTCGAGGTGGCTCCGAGGTGCGTCGGACTCGATACCGCCCAGGCAAGACGACATGACCTCGAAGCTTCCGACCTTCTCCCTGCCGACGAAAACTGCAATCGTCGCCACGGCACAAGCGTCGAGAAACCACCATTCCCCTCGCTGAAAGGCGTCGTAGCATCGATGGTCGTCATCGATCCACGCCCGCACCTGCGCCGCCCCGAACTGCCGAACGTCCTCGTCGCTGTAGCGCATGGAGTTGATGATCCGCAGCGTCCGCAGCCCGTGCTCCATCACGGTCTTGGCTTCTGTTCGGAGCCACTCGGCGTCCGTGACGGGGTCTACGGAAAGACGGCGCTCGATGCGCTCCAGAATGAGGTCGGCCTGCATTGGTGTTACCTCCCGGTCTGCCCGGTCTGTGCAACTTCCGAGGGGCTGCCCGCCCGCTTGCCCTGCATCCACGGCCGTCCCTCCGTCTCACGGTGTTGGTCTGACGGCCAGCCCGAGGTCCGGTGTCGACCTCTCCAACCGTCACACGAAGGCGATGGTCATGCCGTCGGCGGACAACTCGACCTCACGGCCGACGAGGTCGGCGGGCCGCTCCACCCCTTCCCCGGCGACGATGCTGTCCATCATGCGATGGTCCACCGCCTGCTCCACGATCCGGTGGCCCAGGTTGACGAGGACCGGGTAGATGGTGCCTCCGTTGATGACCTGGATGATGATGCCGCTCATGATGCGCCTCCGTCGTTCGCCCGCCGGTCGATGGTGCTGGTGGTCTGCAGCGGGGCGGGCAGATTGGCGTCTATCCCCTTCAGGATGGTGCGGGCCGCTCTGCAGATGCGAGACAGGGAGGACATCACCGTCTCCGTGCCTCCGCCATGCAGCCTGATGTACTCCGCACCGTTGGAGACCACGTCGTAGCCCAGGGCCCTCATGACCACCACACAGCAGGCCTCTGCTTCGCCTTCGACGACCGATCGGGGCAACGACCGCTCGGGGGCAACGTGGCCGAGGAGGATGTGGGCCGACTCGTGGATGGCCGTCTGGACGGCCACGCCCACGGCTTGTTCGACGTTGTGTTCGTTGAGGACCATCCGCCCGCTCTCGGCATACCCGTTGCGGCTGCCCAGGAGGGGGCGCACGTCACAGGCGACGCCCCCGCTTCGAGCGAAGGCCAGTGCAGCGTCCAGCAGCGGACGGGTCTCCGGGCCGAGGTCCCGCTTGAAGTTCGGGATGGGGCCGTCGTAGTTGGTTTGGGTCACGTCAAAGACGACGAGCGTGAGCCACCCCTGACGGAACTCAACCGTGCGCTCCTGACCTGCATCCGGGTCGACCTCAACCTGCCGCCGCATGGCGGGACCCCAAATCCTGATGCCGGTGCTGCCACGGCGGACCCAAGCGCCGAACGTCCGATTCCAGGCCTTCATGCCCATGACCCAGCTCGCCGAGGGGCATTGCTGCATGATGGCCGCACAGTTCTGGGGGCTGTACTTGCGGAAATTGGCGACCCACGAGAGCCATCGGTCCCACGTCTCGTCGCCTCTGGGGTCGGCGACCTCGACGGCCAGTTCACGGACCATGCGGCTCAGTTCCGGGGCGGACGGCGACGGCATGACGGCACCTCTCTAAGGAAGGTCGGCCTGCTCTTCTTGATATGGCTCTCCCGGAGGGATCCTGAGGTCGGCTGTCGACCTCCTCATCTGGACGCTCCCGCTGCGCATCGAGCGGGTCCCGTCAAACGGAGGACACCTCGTCATCGAGCTGCCACCCTCGCAGCCCGATGCTCGGCCCATTCTCGTCGGGATTGCCCGAGTCGTAGAGGTCAACGTAGAGGATGCCGATGGGCCCATCCTCGTTGCCGAAGAGGAGGTCAAGATGATCGCCCTCTTCGCTCGCCTCCAGATCCTCGACGTCCTCGGGGTCGAAGGTCAACTCGCCAAACAGGGCTATGAGCCCGGCACGCTCGGCGGTTGAATGCAGTTGCGACATGGGGTTTTCGATTTTCATGTCGGCCCTCTGGAAGGTGTCTCCCTACCACTGCTTCCACTTACCATGGCGGTCGGTTGTCGGGCCTGAGGTCGACCGTCGACCTCGCCTTTGTTGGTGGGTCGTGGAGTCCCAGAGGAGTCCCACCTATGGGACCCGCTCGCCGGGACGAGGGGGGTGGGGGCTCGAAAACTGATATGGAGAGTCCTCACCGGGGGCTACGGCGGCACATTTCGTGAAAGGCTTTCCAGACGCCCCCAGGGAATCGTGAGCCCTCCCGTGACAGGCCGAGATCCACCCTAGGTCCAACCCGAGATCCCGGTCTGGGCATCCCGAGACATCAGTCCTTCGCAAGAGAGGAATTGGCTACTGCGAGGGCCTGATCTGCGCACTTTCGCCCTGCGTCCCCGGCGGCGTGTGCATGATCAACGCCGCAGCGAGGGGAACCCGAGATGAACGGCTCGGGCCGTTCGCTCAAGAACACACCTCTCGACTTAGAGGACGACCATGCAGGTGGAGGGCCGCCAGATTCCCCCGACCGATTCGGCCGCAGGTGTAGCAGGCACGCATCGACAGTCAGAACGCCCAGAGGACGGGTGCACTCTCAAGGGCGGGATCGGCGATCTCCTGTCTTGACATCTCTGGCAGTGCCCCTCCGAGCCCGAGGTCGGCCTATGACAAGAGTGACTGAGTGGTTGGCCGTGGCCCGAAGCGAGCGCCGATCCTCTGCGGCATGTCGAGCAAGGTGACCTCTCGTGGGCGAAGAACCTCTTCGGCAGGTTGGGCACTGGCCAGGTTCGAGGGAGCAGATGCCGAGCCGGTCATCCCTAGCATCGAGTCCGTGCTCCACGGAGGACAGAACGATATGAGGCTACTTCCGCCGCTCTTCTGGGGTGAATGGTGCGTGGCCGATACGGTAGATCGATGCAAGGGACTAGCGGCGGTGCTCAACGCCAATCTGGACGACATGGAGACCTTACGACGTCTGGCGGAACTGCTTTTCGACAAGTACCACCACGGTCAAGGGGAGTGCCGCAGGCCCCCTGTCGAAGATGATCTGCCGGTCCTGCAGGCTGACCTGTGCTTGATTAGATCCTGCGCTTGCGAGGGGTTCGACATCGAGGCCACCGAGGAGCGCCTGCAAAGAATAGATGAGCTCATCATGCTTGGGCAGTCCTTCACCTCCCTCGGGTCACTCGATATGTCGCTTGACGGTCTCTCCTTTGTGGCTGCGGCCGAGGACGCTCCGACCCAACAAGAAGCAAGGAGGCAGGACGGCGAGCCCACGCCCGAGGAGCTGGTGGAGAGGTTCATCGATGAGTTCGGGGAGCCCCCCCACAGTGAGGACGATCACGGCAACACGATCCTGGAATTTCGTGAGCGGCTCTGGCCCTTCGGGCAGGGCGAAGGAGACCCACACGCCACCGTGCGGATGATCGCTGCCGACCTGCTGGTGACCGTCCGGGCCATTTGGCACTCGAGCGGGAGCATCCAGATCCGAAGATGCATGCGGGAGAAGTGCCGAAGATGCAAGGTAGACAGTGGCCATGGATGGATGGTGGCAATGAACCCACGAAGACGTTACTGCTGCCCCAGGTGCAAGACGGCGCAGGAGGAAGAAGATGAGCCAGAACACGACACAGAATCGGAAGGGCGAGCACAGCACGAACCCGGAAAGCGAGGTAGTATGAAGGTGCTTCCACCGTTGGGCGGCGAGGACTTCGTCACCGCTACGGCCGATCGGAAGAAGGGGCTTGAGGCTTTCCTCAACACGGATCTGGGCGATGCTGATGCCATCCTTCCATTGGCACGGAAGCTCTACGACAGGTATGGCCACGGACGTGGGGGACTGGAGGTTCCGCCAACTGAGGACGATCTCCCAGTCCTGCAGTATGCCTTCGAGTTGGTCCGGGCTAACGCAGCGGGCGCAAGGCTGCCCCAGGAAGAGTGGCACAATCTCAGCGGTTTCATGATGACCGGGCAGTTCTGCTCTCGTCTAGTATCACACACGGGAGAAGCCGGCGAAACGGTCATCGGAGCGGCACGGGAGAGGGTCTGGCCCGATGAGCGTGCAGAGAACATACCTCATGCGACGGCCCTCAAGATTGCGGCAGATCTCGTCGTGACCCTCTGGAAGATCGCTGACTCGCACGGCGAGTTCCGCATCGAGCCGTGCGCACACGAGAAGTGCGGGCGATGGGTGGTGGCGGCTCACGGCAGGACCAAGTACTGCTCCGACAGCTGCCGCAAGGCTGTTTACTTCGCTGNNACTTCGCTGGGCGCAAGTCCCCCAAGTAGGGCCGCCGTCTAACGGGCGGTGGAATCTCAGGTCAGGACGAAAGACCGCCCGCAGCGCTTCCGCAAGGCTGTCCCCCTCGCTAGACGAAAAAAACAGCCCGCACCGCCACTGAGCGATTTTCCCTACGGGGATTACTGTGCCTGCGTCAGAGCAGGAGTGTTAGCCGTTGGTGGCCAGGCCCAGTAGGACGGCTCATCCCGGGCCGAGACGCAGTAACCCCGCCGTATAGCGGGGCGAGATGACTGAAAAGGAGATGGTGAGCATGTCCGAAGGAATGGTGGACCTGATTGAGACGCTTGCCGAGATCAAGCCGGGAGGTGATGACATGCCTAAGCTCTTCGAGAATGCCTATCCCGACGACGCCTCTGGCTGGGCCCACAAGCGCCTGGCGGAAGTGGCGAAAACCATAAGCCAGTTCCGTGGCGAGCGTCCCCTCGATCCAGACACGAGGATCTACCTGGTAATCGAGTTTGAGCAGATCGACCGGGACGACCTGCCAGAAAACCTACGGCCGCTCTACGACGAGATTGGGGAGTATCTGCGGCCGGCATAGCAGGAGATCGCCGTGTCGGGAAGGGACCCGTCGAAACGGAGAAGGTCTGACGAGTCCCACAAGGCCTGAGCATTTGGCGGCGGCCGGGGTCGGGGGCTGAACCTCCCGGCGCAACTGGGTGAAACCGGCCCCTCGCCGCCGCAAACAGGAGAGGATGATCGTGAGCAAGATGGACGAGCAGGAGACGCAGCTGATGGGCGGTCAAACCGACGTGGCCCGAAGCCGGGCGAATGACGACCCCGGTGACGGCGACGACGCCACAATGGGTAGGGTCACCTACCCGTCCGGCACCATCGCATCGACTGTCCACGCCGAGCTCTTCGACCTGCCCGTCCGCCATGACGTGCTCGAGGCGATGGGCTTCGCCGGGCCTCATTACGAGGTGGAAGTTGCTCCGACACCAGTCTACATCATCCCAGACGAACTGTGGGTAGATCCGTGTCGGCGTCTGCACGAGCGCCATGCCTGCAGGGCATACGTGGCGCACATCCCCGAGGGGGCAAGCACGCATCGCTTCGCCGAATCCCTCGGTATCGAGGGCGTCATCCGACCGTCTTCACGGATAGTCGTCCTGCAGTCGGGAACTGGCCTCCCCGTTCTCGTGCATGAAGCGACGCACCTGCTGCGATCGAGGCACCAGCTCGCACCTCGGCCACTGAGCGACCTCGCCGCCTGGGAGTGGGGTGTTGCTGAGATACTGGCAGCCAAGGAAGTCGAGGCCAATCTACACGAAACCATCTATCGCATAGCGACGAGCCCTTCTCCCAGCTTCACCACCTGCGTCCTACCGAAGTGGGAACAGGGGCGTGGTAACAGATTTGGGCATCGGTTGGTGCTGGATGACCCCACCCACGCAACGGGAGTGTTCATCTGGGACGAGATCACGTCCGCCATGACGGACAAACCGCCGACGCCCGAGGGGCTCGTGACGGTCTTGAGGGACAAGAACGAAATCATCCGGCGGGTGAAGGATCGCTACCTCGACGGACCGTTGGCAGCGTACCTGGATCACCTCGATAGGCGGGCAATAGCCTGATGAGCGACAATCAGAAC
>PMZA01000204.1 GCA_003170595.1 Armatimonadota bacterium | reverse complement strand
GTCGCGGTCGGCCTCGGAGAAGACGGCGATGGTGCGCAGGCCTAGCTGCCGGCACGCCTGAATGATCCGGCAGGCTATCTCACCGCGATTAGCTATCAAGACCTTCTCGAACATCGACTCACCCTGGACGAGCGGACAGTGCTCGGTTGCAGACGTCGTGATAAAGGCAAGGGCAAAAGGCGAAAAGTGCGGCGGGCATAAATGCCCGCCCTACAGAAACCTAGAACAATCGGCCGCGCTAGTACTTCGGATGTGTGGGACACCTTACCACACCGGTCTGCGGATCGTACTGATAGGCTGCGCCGCTGACCGGGCAGTGGATCATGTTGGGCAGGTTCAGCGCCTCGAGATTGGGAGGGTAGGCACCGGCGTCGCTGGAGTACATCACGATCGCCTGCCGCACCTGGTTGAGGTCGTTCATGCAGTCGACGCTCTCAGCCTTCTGCATCGCCTTGCCGAGGACGGTCTCGGCCGTGCCGCCCGGGACATCCTCGGGGCCGCCCTCGACCGACTTCTTCAGCCCAGCGGAATGCTTCGGGCTATACCAGGCGAAATAGACGCCGGCCATCATCGCGATGACCACGGCGACTATCAGCAGTTCGATGAGAATGAACCCCGTACCGCGACGCATCTCACGCCTCCACGGCGCTACTCCGACGAGGCCGGCAGCAGGCGGAAGAGCGGCGTGCCATACTCGACACGGCCGCCATCCTCCTGCAGGACCTCGAGGACTTCTCCATCCACCGGGGCCTCGATCATCACGGGCCGGCGCAGGGACTCTACCACGCCGAGGGCCTGACCCTTGCGCACCTTCTGCCCCACCTTCACGAGCGGACCGGCGCCAGGTTCGCGGCCCTGACGGAAGAGGCCCACGTGGCCCGACGGCACGAGAACTCCGTGAGGCTCAACGACGAGAGGAACCTCACCGGCAGCAACAGCAGCGGCGGCCGCCTCGGCAGCGGCTACCTGAGCCGACGGGCGGACCAGGCGTACGCGCGTGCCAGGCTCAGCGACCTCAAGCTCGGTAGCTCTTGAGGCCTTCAGCATCCGTATCAGGCGGAGTATACCCTCTCGATCCATGGGCTCACGCCCGCGGGCGGCCGGGTTGGCCACCGCGGGTTAGCTGACGCGTTCGCTGTACTCGTTCGAGCGGGTATCGACCTTGATCAGGTCGCCCTCGTTGATGAAGAAGGGCACGGCAACGATGATGCCGCCCTCGATCGTGGCGGGCTTGGTGCCGCCGGAGGCGGTGTCACCCTTGACGCCGGGATCGGTCTGGATGACCAGCCGGACGACGGTCTGCGGGATTTCGATGCCGACGAGGGAGCCCTCGTGGAGGGAGAGCATGACCGTTTCGCCCTCTTTGAGCCACTGGGCGAGTTCGCCGAGCTGCTCCTGGGAGAGGGCGACTTCGTCGAAGTTCTCCTCGTCCTGGAAGTGGTAGTCCGTGCCGTCGGTATAGAGGTAGAGCGCGTTGCGGTGCTGGATCATCGCGCGCTCGACCTTTTCCCCGGCGCGGAAGGTGTGCTCCGTGTTGGAGCCCGTGACGATATTGCGCATGCGCACTTTGACCACGGCGGCGCCGCGGCCAGGCTTGATGTGATCGGCGCGAAGGATCACGTAGACAGCGCCCTCGAACTCGATGGTGAGCCCGGGCTTGAAGTCAGCAGTCGTAATCACGGTGCAATCCTCCGGTCTGAACGTCCCTGCTATAATACCGAAGCCCCAAGGGCGGATCGGCGGGCAAAGTCTACATCATGGCGGCCACCACGGTCAAAAACTCCGGTGACGAAGCAGGCGCGAGCATGCCCGCGCGCCGGCGGACACAGCTGCGGCGCAGCGCCCGGTGCGTGATCGCGCTGGCGGTGGTGGCCTTCGTCCCGCTGGCGCCGTCGCTGGTGGGCGGGAAGATCATGCTGCCGGCCGACTTCCTGATGGTGATGCAGCCCTTCAAGCAGCACGCGGCCGAGCTGGGCTTCCATCGAGTGTCCAACCCCATGCTCGACGCGGTGCAGCAGTTCTGGCCGTGGCGGACCTATGCGGGCGAACAGCTCCGGCGTGGGATCGTGCCGCTGTGGAATCCCTACATGCTCTCTGGGACGCCCTTCGTCGCGAACAACCAGTCGGCGGTCTTCTACCCGGAGACGTGGCTGTTCGCGGTCATGGCGCCGGAGAAGGCCTTTGGCTGGGCGGCAGCGATCTACCTCTGGGCGAGCGGCTGCTTCATGTTTTTCTTCCTGCGGACGGTCGGGCTGCGACGGCGGTCGGCGATGGCCGGGGCCGTGGCGTGGATGTTCAACGGCTTCGTGGTGGGCTGGATCTGCCTGCCGAGCTTCCGGTCGGTGCCGGGATGGCTGCCGTTGATACTGGCGGCGTTTGAGCTGTCGGTGAGAGAGGAAGGGCGCGGCCGGGCTGCGTGGGTGGCGCTGGCGGGGCTCGCCGTGGGGCTGCAGTTCCTCGCCGGGAACCTCCACATATCCTTCTACATGCTCCTCATCTTCATCTTGTACGCGATCTGGGTTGCGGTACGGGAGGGGCGGCAGGGGCGGTCGTGGGCGTGGCCGATTGGTGCGGCGGCAGCGGCCGGAGTGCTGGGCGGGGCGCTGGCGGCGNNCGTTCGGCGCGGCAGGGGATCAGCTACGCCGAGGTCCTCAAGTACCGGATGGCGCCGGTGCAGCTTCTCGCCGGGCTCATGCCAGATCTGTTCGGCAACCCGGTGGACTACAACGACTGGGGGACGATGCTCGGGCCGCAATACCGGGCGTACACCGAGACGGCGTTCTACACGGGAGCCTTCGCGCTGGTGCTGGCCAGAACGGCGGTGGCCGGGGCGAAGCGGCAGCAGGTCTGGTTCTGGGTGGGCATCATCGTGCTGGCCTTCCTGCTGGCGCTCGGAACGCCGCTGGACTACGCGCTCTACACGCTGGTGCCCGGGTTCAGGCAGCTTCCGGGCATCAATCGCGCGATCGTGATGATCTGCTTCGCGGTGCCGGTGCTGGCGGCGTACGGGATGGAGATGGTGATTCGCGAGGGGCGGACGCGGGTGCTGGGTTGGGCGGCGGCGATCGTCCTGTTCGTCGGGCTGGCTGCGACGGTGTGGGCGTGGATCAACAGCGCGGCGGCGGAGAATCAGGGCATCGTCCTCGGGCCGTATACGTGGATGCAGTACCTGCGCATGGCGGCGGTCGTGCTAGCATGCGTGGCGTGTGTGTCGTTGGCGAAGCGTGAAAGGCCGGTCTTGTGGGCGCTGGCGATCGCAGTCATGGCTATCGATGGCGCCTACTTCGGCTACCATTTCATGCCTCAGGTGGACGCTAAGTACGCCCATCCACCGAGCGAGATCGTGACGCGCCTGCAGGATGAATCGCGTAAGGCCGAGGCCGCCGGGCAGCCGTTCCGCATCCTCTCAGTGGGCGCGAACTTCCTGGACCGGATGCCGCCGAACATTCCCATGCTCTTCGGCCTGCGCGACGTGCAGGGGTCGGACAGCATCAGCTACGGGCGCTATGTCCGGATGCTCAACGGCCTCTCGGACGACAGCCTGGGCTTCAGGCAGCCAGCGGCGGAGAAGGTGGCCGCGCTCGGGGTCAAGTACATTATCTCGCCGCTGGAACTGCGGGAGTCGTCGCGCTCGCCACTGCTCGAGGTGGAGTCCGGGCCGTGCACGCTCTACCAGGTGACGAACGCGGAGCCGATGGCCTGGACGACCGTAAGCGTCAATCACATGCGCGTCCCCCCATCCACGAGCGCACCGATCCGCGTGCGGCAGACATGCTATCCCGGGTGGCACGCCTACGCGGCGGGGCAGCCGGTGCCGGTCATGCAGACGGAGGACTGCCAGCAGCTCCTTTCGCCCCTGACCACCTCGCAGGACCTTGTCTATGAGCCGACGAGCTTCAAGCTCGGGGCGTTCGCGAGCCTCGCGGCGCTGATGCTACTTGCCGCGCTTGGGAGCATGAGGAGGCGGGTGGCATGACCTACGAGGGCTCGATCCGACTGCGGGCGCATGCCAAGCTGAACCTCTGCCTGGAGGTCCTTGGGCGGCGGGAGGACGGCTATCACGACCTGGCGACGGTCTTTCAGGCGATCGGCTTGCATGACACGCTGACGGTGACGATCGGCCCGGGCGAGGGCATCGAGGTGCGCTGCGTCGGCTGGCCGGTGCCCGAGGGGCGGGAGAACCTGTGCTGGCGAGCGGCCGAGGTGTTCCTGGAGGCGGCGCTCGATCTTGCGGGGAAGGTATCGATCGAAGTCCACAAGACGCTGCCGCCGGGCGGCGGGCTGGGCGGTGGAAGCAGCGATGCCGCGGCGGTGCTGGTAGGGCTCAACCGGCTGACGGGCGAGCCGCTGACCGACGAGGGCCTGGTCATCGAGGCGGCGCGGCTGGGCAGCGACGTGGCGTTCTTTGCGAGCGGGGCCGGCGCGGCGCTGGCGACCGGGCGAGGCGAGATCCTCACGCCCCTGCCGAGTGCGCAGGACCTGCCGCTGGTGGTAGTCTGGCCCGGTGAGCCGGTGAGCACGGCCTGGGCCTATGGTCTCTTCGAGGAAAACGACTTCACCGACGGGTGCCAGGCGCAGTGTCTGGCGGCGAAGATGGAGAGGGGCGAGCCGGTGAAGGGCGACGAGGCCCTCGGCTTCAATGCTTTCTTGACGCCGGTGGCGGCCCAGCGGCCTGACGTGCGAGACGCAATGGCTGACCTCGAACGCGCCGGCGCGATGAAGGCGTCGCTGGCAGGATCGGGCGCGTGCGTGTGGGGCGTTTTCGACAACGATGAGCATGCACAGAGCGCGGCGGACGCGTTGAGGGCCGAAGGACGCTGGGCCTTCGCGACCGGACCCGCGCATCAGGGGGTAGCGATTTCCGATGGCACAGACTCCTGACCTCGGCCTGCCTGCGGTGCTTCTCGCCGGCGGGCGGCCTGACGATAAGGTGGCGGCCTCGCAGGGCAAGTCGGTCAAAGCCCTGGCTGAGCTGAACGGGCGGCCGATCGTGAGCTACGTCGTCGAGGCGCTGGAGGGCGCGGGCGTGCGGCCGATATGGGTGGCGACGTCGGTCGCTGCTGCGACGGACATGCACGCGGCTATCGCCGATGGGGCGCAGATTCTCGCCACGGCCGAGCCGAATTTCACCGATACCCTCCTCCTGGGGCTGACGGCGGTCGGGGATGTGCCGGCTGTGCTGCTGTGCACCGCCGACCTGCCGCTGCTCACGCCCGAAGCAGTGACGGATTTCGTCGATCGCGCTCGGGCGACGGGGGCCGAGGTCGTGTACTCGGCGGTGGCGCTCGATGACCTCAAGCCACCGTACGATAGTGCGGTGCGGGTGAAGGTGAAGCTTCGCGAGGGGCCGATGTCGGGCGGGAACATCGTGCTCGCCAAACCGTCCGCGCTGCGGCACGCGATCGAGGTCGTGCAGAAGGCCTTCGCCGGGCGGAAGAGCCCTCTGGCCCTGGCGCGGCTCTTCGGCCCGATGTTCATCGTGCGCTACATGACGGGCACGCTCGACATCCCGCGGCTGCGCGAGCGCGGGCGGGCGATCCTCGGCTGCGGGGTCGATGTGGTCATATCGCATTACCCCGAGGTCTGCTTCGACATCGACAACCCGGAGCACCTCGATGTGGCGCAGGCGGTCCTAGCCCAGCGCGGCCACGCACCTCAGTAGTCAAAACAGGGAGGGGTTTCCGTGAATCTCGACTTCTCCACCATCCGCGCCTTCAACTGGATGCCTAGCTGGGCGGCGACGCTGTACGAGCAGTGGACGCAGTTCGACGGCGATCAGGCCGCACGCGAGCTTGCCGCCGCGCCGAAGTATGGGGTGAACACGATCCGCATCTGGTGGGATTGGCATGCGTGGCGGATGCGCCCGAAGAAGGCGATGGCCGCCTTCGAGCAGAGCATCGACCTCATCGCCGGCCTCGGGATGAAGGTGATGCCGACGCTCTTCAACCTCTGGCACGACGGCCTCTACCCCGCCGGCGGGACGCACCTGGAGTGGCTCAACTTCTGCCCGCGCGAGATTTTCCGCGAATACGTGTGCGAGGTCGTCGGGCGATACGCCAGCGATGAGCGGGTGATGGGCTGGGACATCTGCAACGAGCCCGGCGTGTGGACCCTCGACGATCCGATGCAGAAGCTGCAGTGGGAATTCGTGCGCGAGATGACCGAGGCCTGCCGTGCCGCCGGGCCGAGCCAGCCCATCACCATCGGGACGATGGCGGGGGAGAATGTGCGCCTCTTCGCCGACGTCGTCGACGTGATCAGCATCCACCCGTACGCCGACACGGCAGCGGACATGGAGAAGATGTGCGACGAGGGGGTCGCGCTGGGGCTCGAGGCGGGCAAGCCGGTCATCGCCACCGAGATCTGCCGGGGGAGCATGGACNNACACGCGGCACGTGGACATGGCGATGTACAGCATCGAGGCGTGCGAGAAGCGGGGGATCGGGTGGTTCCTGTGGCAGCTTGTGGCCGGCGAGATGATCGCGGCGCGGCGGGACTGGATCCACGGGAATACGCCGCCGGGCGACAATGCGTACATGGCCTTCGCGCTGCCCAACGGAGACCTGCGACCGGGGCATGAGCGCCTCGCCGAGTGGCTGGCGAAGAGGTAGATCGGGCTGCTAGCGCTTGCGAGCCGTGGGCTTACCGGCCGGCCGCACGGCGGACTTCAGCGCCATACCCTTCGCTTTCGGCTTGGATGCCACGGGCTTGGCTACCGACCTGGGCGGAAGCGAGGCCTTCGGCCTGGCAACGGGCTTCGCCTCAAGCTTGGCGACGGGCTTGGCAGGCGCCTTGGCCTTCACTGCCGACCGCTCTGCAGCCGGCTTAGGCTTGGCCGCAGGCTTCTTGGCAGCAACCTTCTGCACGATCGGCTTCCCGGCAGGCTTCTTGGCGGCTGGTTTGGCAGCGGGCTTGGCGGCGGGCTTCTTCGCCNNCCGCAGGCTTGGCAGCCGGCTTCTTCGGCTCAGGCTTCTCGGCCTCAGCCTTCTTGGGAGCTGGCGTGGCAGCCGGCTCTTTCTCCTCAGGCTTCTTAGCCGCGGCCTTGGCGGCAGGCTTCTTCTCGGCCTGCTCTTTCTCAGCCGGCTTGGGCTTCTCAGAGGGCTTCGGCTTCTTCTCCGCTTGAGGCTTCTCAGCCGACTTCGGCTTGGCTTCCTTCACAGGTTCGGGCTTGGGCGGAGGCGGCGGGCGAAGGGCTCTCTGCCGGGCGGCCTCGGCCATGAGCATCGGAGCCAGGATCTCGAGGGACTGGCGCGCGGCCGACGAGACCATCTCGTCGGGGTCCTGGATGGCGGCCTCGAGAGCCTCGCGGCCCTCCAGAGTCTCCAGCTTTGAGAAGGCCAGGGCAGCTTCGCGGCGGACGTTGGCCCGCCAATCGTGGATGGCCCGCCTGAGAGCTTTGAGCACCGTCGGCGAGGGCTTGCCGATGGCAGCCAGGCCGCGAACGGCATGCATGCGAACGCTCCACTCCGAGTCGTTGAGCGCGCGGAGGAGCGGCGCCTCGCACGCCGGGCGGGCGATGTCGGCCAGACCCTTCACGGCGGAGAGGCGGGTCACCCAGTCGCGGTCACGGGCGGCCTTCTCAAGATGAGGGACCACCGTCGCCGAGCCCACAGCCGCCAGGCCCTGCGCGGCTGCGCAGCGGACCGAGGGGTCGGGGGTGCTGAGAAGCTTCACGAGATGCGAGATGGCCGTCTTGGCGCCGAGGCGGCCGAGAGCCAGCGCCGCATGATGGACGACGCGCTCGCTCGGGTCATACAGCGAGCGGATGAGGGCGCGGGCGGCGCTCGGATCGCCGATGGCACCGAGGACCTCGGCGGCATAGCGGCGGGCCGTGGCGTCGTCGTGTTTGAGAAGCTCGACCAGGTGCTCGACGGCGGGAGTGCCAATCTCGGCGAGAGACGTGGCGGCCGCAGCCCTTACATCCTCGGTCGCCGAAGCCAGGGTCTCGATGAGGGGCTCGACGGCGATGCCGCTGCGGATCTTGCCCAGCGCATGGGCCGCGGCACGGGCCAGCTCGGCGTTGTCCGAATGGAGCACCTGGACCAGCGGGAGGATGGCCTTGCGGCTGCGGAGGCTGCCCAGGGCCGAGACTACGGCGCGTTGGACCTCGAGATTCGGATCGTTGAGACGGGTGATGAGCGCCTGGGCGACGGATTCGTCGCCGATGGTGCCGAGGGCCTCGGCAGCCCAGCGGCGGGCGGACTGGTCCGGGCCGGTCAGGGCGTCGAGGAGATTCGGCACGGCAAGGTCGCCAGCCGTGGCCAGAGCCTCGGCGGCCGCCTCCTGGGCGTTCTTGCTCGAATCGCTGAGGGTCTGGATCAGGGCGCCGATGGCGGCCGCGTCGCGCACGCCGATGCGGGCGAGGCAGTTCGCGGCGGCGGTGCGGACGGCGTAATCGTCGTGTACGAGAGCTTTGATGAGCGCCGGAACGGCGTCATAGCCCGCCTCGACAATCTCATCAACGAGAGCCTGCCGCGATACGACATCGCGCGCGCCCAGCCGCTTAACCAGGTCCACTGCCTTTCGCTTCGACACTCGTCTCGCTCCACCAGGGAATCGGATTGTGCGCCAAAAGGCCAAACCGACGTGCCTGGGCCTAGGGGCCGGGCGGGCACCCCTGAACGCCAACGTCGGTTATGGGCCTGCGGCTCTATAACGGACACGGCGCGTTCACGCGCCTGTCCTGATGAAGGCATGACCGCTTCTCAGGCTGGCGACGAACCTACGGGCCGCCCGGGGCCTTCGGCTGAGCAGCCGGGGCGGACGCGCTCGGCGCGGGCATCGGAGTCGGGGCCGGAGTGGCAGGAGCAGCCGGAGTTGCTGGCGTTGCGGACGGGGCCTCAGCACCGGGCTGGCCGGGCGTGGCCGGGGTCGCTGAACCGGCAGGCGTTGCCGGGGTTTCGGCGGGNNTTGGCTTCCTCGACTTTCTTGCTCACGCCGGGGAAATGCTTCTCGAGAGAGCCGACCTGGTCCTCAGCGAACTGGCGGGTCTCTTCCTGTTTCTGCTTGATGGCTGATACCACACCGGCCAGGGCCGTGCGCTTGGCGACGATGTCGGACGCGTCAGTGGCGTCACCGGCGGACGTCGCCTCGGAGGCGAGGCTGGCGAGGATTGTCTGCTGGGACTGGAGGATGTCCAGGGCCCGCGGGACGTCGCCCTGCTGGATGAGTTCGGAGGCCTTGAGGACGTCCTTGCCCACCTGAGACAACTGCGCGGAACGGACCTGAAGCCTCTGAGTCTTGGCGGCTTCCTGGCGCTCCTGCTCAATCTTCGCCTCGCGGATGAGGACCGCGGCGACGGCAAGGCCGATGACGAGAATGACTACCCAGGCGAGGAGGCCACAACCGGTGCCTTTCTTCACGGGCGCGGGTTGGGGGCTTTCCGAGGACTCTACAGACATTATGCCAACCTCCTAGCGATCGTCACTCGAACTGGGCGCCGGTCGTGCACAAGGGACAACGCAACCGCTCGCGCCGCTTCTGAGCCCCCGTCCATGCCTGGCGAGGAAACCCAGATTCTGCCCAATATTAACAGCCCGGCGGCCGTTTGTCAACCACAAGTTGACGCCCCGGCGGTTGAGCCGCCAGGTAGAAGGAGTCGAAATTCGCGCAAACATGGACAACTATCGGAGTTGCTGTATGAGAAGTGTCCGCAGGCCGCCCGCCGGATACAGTATGTTCCGCGTGTGGTCCACAGGCACCGTGATCGGGCCCACACCCGACCATATCTCGGAACTGGCAGTGTCGCAGACCATGTAGCGCCCGGTCAGCAGCGGAAGCTCCACCGTGGCGACGGTATCCTCGTCCGCCCCAACGAACAGGTAGAAGCGGCCCCGCGACCAGGCGCTGGGCAGGAAGAGGCGGGCGAAAGCCTTCACGTCGTTGTCAGTCGTAACCGGCAAATCGGTGCAGACGCCCCAGGATTCCTTGGCGACCCTGCCGACGATCTGGGAGTACTTGTCGAGGATCTTCATCCCGGTCGGGCCGAGGTAGCAGGACGCCCCGGTGACGCCGGGATCCTGCCACAGCGACGGGACACCGACATAGGCCATGCGCATGGCCGCCATCTGGCACCAGCGCTCGAAGGCAGCAGCCTTGGTGGCCGGATCGCCCATCCATCCGGCGGCTTCGGTCATTGGGCGGTTCCAGGAGAAGTAGCCGTGGCCCACCGGCGCGCCGGTGTAGGTGGCGAAGCTCTTCGCCTCAGTATCGCCGAAGATGAAGAACCGGCGAGGGTATTCGCGGCCGAACCATGAGAACTGGCCCGGCACCCCTGTGCTCAGGCTGACCTTGCGGCGGCAGTCGGCCATGGTCCCGTCCACCGGCGTGAGGAGATAGTGATAGTGGACCTCGTCCATCGGCGCCCAGTCGAGGTAGATGTAGTCGAATCCGACCTTGTCCAGGAGTTGCTTGGCGGTCTGATGGGCAAAATCCTGCCAGTCGGTGCTGAGCCAGTCCAGCATGACGCCCTTGTAGCCGAGGCCGGGACTTGGCACATCGTTGCCATCGGCGGTCTTGGCGACCAGGGCCGGGCGGTGCAGGTAGGTGTAGTCGGTCGGGAAGACCTCGGCGCAGTTCCAGCCGACGGCGGCCTTGTAGCCCAGTTCGTGGACGCGCTGGACCCAGCGCTGATACCAAAGGACTTGGTCGGGCGGAATCTCGCCGGTGATGATACCGACGTAGGCGGTGCGGGCGCCGCCGGACCACATCATCTCCTCGTCCCAGCTCACGGCCTCGTCGAGGGTTTGCGGAGGGGTGCGATCCTCGGGCTGTTCGACGGTGTCGACCCAGAGCTTCATCGAGGGGACGAAGGCATCGAGGGGCGCCATCTTTCCGTCGGGGTCGATGCGGGCGAGGTTGGGGTTGAGGCCGCACTGCCAGACCGGCCCAGCGCCCTCCATCGGCGGCTGACTATGGCCGAAACCACCGGGTTCGAGGTAAGAGATCGCATTCACCGACGATTGGTAGTCGATAAGCTGGGTCTTGAGCAGGTCCGAGGTCATCATCGGATGGACGCCATCCTCGGCGCCGAGGATGTAGGTGAGGATGATCTGATACCGGACGTTCGGGAATAGCCAGGCGAAGAGGTGCGGCTGGCGCTCATCGGCCGCAGCCGGGCCCCAGTAGGACGTGCCGGCGTAGGCCGGGACGTGGCTGAACTGCTGGAAGGGCTGCTGCCAGAAGGCGTCGACACGATACAGCGAGAAGGTATCAGGCTGGGTTTCGGGGCCGAGCTTGAAGGTGGGCGTGAACTCGACCGGCTCGCCGGCGCTGTTCACCGTGGAGTCGGTGGTGACATCGACGACGGCCCAGAGGACGACGTAGCGGTGGTCGGCGGGCTTGGTGAAGACGCCGAGGTTGGTCGCGGGGTCGAAGCGCCATTCGCGGAAGTCGGCCGTCCAGGTGACGTGGCGCTTGAGGAACTTGCCCTGCTGGCCGAGGTCGCAGCCGATGGAGTAGGTGTCGGCGCGCGAAGGCTGGGCGACGATATCCCAACTCTCGCGCTTACCCTCGGCGCGCTTGGGGGCCTGGATCGCGCGGCCGTTGTACTGGGTCGGCGCGTAGGTGATTGTGGGCCAGTGAAGCTCGAGGCCGAGGTCCTGGAAGTCGATGCTGCGGCGACCGAGGATCTGAATGCCGCCGGTTGCATCGGGGCGGACCCATAGGCGGAGATACCGCGGCGGCTGGCCCTTGGGCTGGGGACCGACGAGCTTCTGCCAGGCCATCTCCGTGCCCGTCATGCGCGCGGGGATGCGGTCGTTGGTCTCGGAGTGGAGGTAAAGCTGCTGCTGCACGAGCCCCGGGTTGACCAGTTGCGGGGGCGTGAGGGGCGGCATTGCGGGAGGCGCAGCCTCCGGCGGCTCTGCTGCGTAGACGACGGCGACTGCTGCTGCTGCGATCGTGACTGCGACTGCGACGCGATGGAGCCATGGCGCTCTCATGCGTATCGCCTCCTGCGACGATGGAAGGCGGCGGCGCGCTGTATCACGAGCGCCGCGCTGATACAAGTATAGGGCGTCGAGTCAGGCGATGCAAGCGATACTGGGATTGAGTATCACTGCGACAGAAAGCGTCGCCGCAACGCAAACCGTCGCCGCGATACGAAGAGGCGCCCCGATACCGAGTATCGGCACGATGCTCAGTTACCCCGCGACCCACCGAACGAATTCGTCGTAGCTGTCGGCGAACTGGGCGAGGGTGCGCGTCACCGGGAGATACGTGTCGAACTCGGATACGCACATGCCGTCGGGCTCGTAGGCCATGCGGAAGAGCTTGCTCCGCTGGAGCTTGTCCAGGTGACCGTCGGGTAGCGGCTCCCACATTCCGCGGGGGTCGATCTCGCGCGGCTCGGCGTCGAACTGCACCTGCTTGTCCGGGAAGATCGTGATGAAGAAGGGGACTGGGCCGTCGTTGACCGAGCGCGAGATGTTCCACGGGCCGCGCCCCGAGGCCGGGAGCGGGAAGGACTTGGTGAAGCCCACGCCGCCGCAGGCCGGCGTGTGGCAGAGGAGGCGATACTCGCGCTGGCGGATCGCTGTGGTCGCCCAGGTCTTGACATCCTCCCAATCGGCGACGCCCGCCTCGGCAAGCTCCTCGCCGATGGGGTCGTCGAGGCGGCCGTCCATCTGCGTGCGGAAGCTGACGGGGGCGGTCGAGTTGGCCTCGATGGCGCCGGCGAAAGCGATCTGCTGGGGCAGGGCGAAGTTGACGGTAATGTTCACGCCCATGCCCTCGGACGTGACCTGCGCGCAGGCGTCGAGACCGGCGGCGGTGCCGGGGAGCTTGAAGACCGTGTTGGGCGTGCCGCCGAGTTCGTCCCCGAGCTTGCTGTAGATCCAGCGCGCTTCCTGGATCATGGCGGCGGCGTCGCCGGCCTGCTTGGGCGAAAGCTGGAGCGAGACGTAGCCGATGCGGCCGCCGGTCAGCTCCCAGATCGGGCGTAGGAGGCGGGCGTTGGCCACGACGACCTGGATGGTCATCTCGTAGGCAAGCTGGACCGGATCGGCGTCGGGATGCGAGGCGCGGAGGTTGTCGCGCACGGGCGTCCAGACCTCGGGCGCTTCCTTGCGGGCGACGTTGACAAGCACGGGGTTGGTCGTCGCAAGGGCGGCGCCGCGCCGCATCGCATCGCGCAAGCCAGAGGCGTAGTCGTTGCCCCAGTATGTGTTCGTCTCGCCGCGGAGGGTCATGCGCGTCAGGCGGGCGAGATTGCTGCGGCCGAGGGCGTCGACTTCCGCGCGGGCGGCTGCGGCGAGGTCGCCTCTTCCCGCCTGGACGAGGAAGGCGAGCAGCTCTTCGCGGGTAGCAGCGAGGTTGTCGCACCTCAGAGCACCCAGACCGTGCCGGACGTTCGTCAGGTTCCAGTCGGCGAGCACCGACGCGGTATCAACGACGTGGGCGGCCACCAGGTTGGCCATCGCCTCCCGGCGGGCATCGTTGGCCGATAACCACGCGGCGAGGAGTTCGCTACCCCAGGCCGAGAGACGACTTCCGTAGTCCGACGGCGCCGTCTTGAACATCAGGTCTGCGAGGACATCGTGCCCGTGCTGGTCCATGGTCATCACTGATCATCACCCTGGAAGATCGCGGCTGCGGAGGTCGAGTCGAAGGGCGAGTTTCTGCGCGGAGCGGACGCATCCTCCCCGCAGGCGGGCGTGAAAAAGGCGCAGGCTCCGCGGAGCCTGCGCCTCGATAAGCCGCCCGCTGGTGCGAGCTATAAGCCGCCGGGGCCGCCGGGCGGATTGGTCACCGTGAAGATGGTGCCCATGTTGAAGGTCCCGGACGCCGGAGGGTCGGCGGTGACGGCGCTGGCCAGCGCCTGGTTGGCGGGAGTGGCCGAGGAGAGATCGACAGTGACCGCGACGCCGGTCTGCGGGCCGAGGACGTTGATGATGGTGAAGCTCCCGTCGCCCGCAGTTGTCGCGCTCTTACCCTCGATCGTGACGACCGCGCCAACAACGGGTGCGGAGGCGGCGAGGTTCTTGACGAACCCGGTCACGTTGCCAAGCAGCGTCTGATTGTGCGGCGTGCCTGCCGGCGTGGCATCGATGGTGCCGATGTTGGCCGTAGCAGCCGTGATCTCGTTCTGCGTGAAGGTGACGGTCAAGGGGCTTTCGTTGACCTGCAGACCCGCAGGCGTCGCGCCAGCGAAGTTCACCGTGACGGGAACGACGTTGCCGGCGACGGCCGGGACCTGAAGGATGGTGAAGGAGCCGTCGGCCCCAGTCGTGCCGCTGTGGCCCTGGATGGTGACCACGGCCCCCGAGACGGGTACGGCAGGGTTCGCCAGGGTCTCAACGAACCCCGTGACGGTGATCGGCACACCGGCGGGCAAACTCCCGCCGCTGCAGCCCATCAGCCCCAGCGCGACAGACGCGACAACGACGGCCAAGAGCATTATCCGAGTGGTAGTGTTCATCAACAAAGCCCCCTTATCGGTTCACCGCGAAGGTGCGGACGGACTCGACCTGCTGGCCATCCTCGGTCCGGGCCTGCAGCCTCAGCAGGTACGTCCCGCGCGGCACTGCGGCGCCCGCGCCGTTGGCGAGATCCCACGAGAGAGTGTGGGCGCCGGCGGTCTCAGTGCTGCTGGAAGCCAGCGTGCGGACGACCCTACCGGCGATGTTCATCACACTGGCGCTAACCGCAGCCGCGCCAGAGAGTGAATACGTGACGACTACGCGACCCGATCCGGCCTGCGCCACCGAGACGCCGGTGACCAAAGCTGAGGTCGAGCGCGGGGCGATCTCGAGCACGAGATGCTTGCTCGCGCCCGTGGCGCCCGAGGTGAAGGTGAAGCCGGCGCTCGTGCGCAGGGCGCACTTCTTGCCGGTCTCAGGGTCGCTGAGGATGACCGTGTACTCCTTCGGCACGGCCGAGAGGTCGGGCGCCGAGATCGTGACGTCGGCGTTGGGCTGATCGGTGGTGACCAGCACGTTGAACTTGCGGGCCACCGAGCCGGTAGCCACGTCGAAGGCCTGCGGGTTGCCGTCCTCGTCGATGAAGGCGAGGTCGACGCTGCCCGCAGCGAAGGGCGGATTAGCGATCTTCACGGCCGAGGCGGCGACACCGCAGACATTGGCGTCGTCCACCGCGCTGCCGGCCCGAGCCACGAGCTGGATCAGAACGGAACTCTGGTCGCCCACCTGCAGCGGCTTGACCGCAGCCGAAGCGGGAGCGACAGAGTTGAAGGAGATCGAGGTCGTGCCCGCCGGGGCGTTGACGAAGTAGCCGCGCCAGGGCTGCACGATCGGGTCGGCGGTCACGTGGATACCGGTGGCCGGCGTTCCGAGGTTGGCGACCAGCACGTAGGTGGTGCCGTTGTAGTACCACCCGTACTCGAGGGGCGCCGTGCCTCCACCGTTCGTGAGGAGCCAGTTGATGTTGATGTTGCTCTGGAAGGGGTTCGTCACGATGTTCCAGCCAGGAACGCCGGTGAGGCTTACGGGCGAGGTGTTCAGTGTGGTGGTGAGGGGGAAGAAGGCGGTGACAGCCGCGCTGAACCGGGCGAAGAAGCCCTTGCCGTTGGCGAAGTCGACCTCGGTAGACGGGTCGATGTTGTAACCGCCCGCGCCGGCGTTGAGCGTCTGGTCGAAGCTGGCGACCTTCGAGGCGCCGGTGAGCGTCGTCAGGCGCCCGCCCGCGACGATGTCGAGAGGTATGCCTATGGTCGACAGGCCGGCCGCGAAGTTATGGAAGAACGGCGTGACGAAGGTCACGACGTTGTCGCTGCCGACAGTCTTGGCCGGGACGTTGGTGTCAGCGGCCGTCGTGGGGCAGGTGACGGTGTAGGTGGTGTTCTGCGCGAGGGCGGCGCTGAGAGTGAGACGGTAGGTCTTGCTGTCGATCTCCGTGACGGCGGTGACCGTGCGGGTGCCGACGCCGCCAGTAACGCTCCAGCCGCTGGCGGTCGTGACAGTGGTCGGGTTCATCGCGTTGGTGAAGACCGCGTCGACCAGGTTCTCGGCCGCAACGGGTTCCAGAGAAGCCGAAGCGAGCTTGGGCTTGAAGGCGATCGTCACGGGGCCGAGGGTCCCGGAGACGTTGCCGACGATGTCGGAGATCGCTGTCGCCGTCAGGGTGTAGGTCTCGGCGATCGACAGCGGGGTGGCAGTCACGAGATGGACCGTGGCGCTGGAGGTGGGGTTGGAGGCGCTGTTGATGGTGATCGCGGCAGGGGTGCCACTGGTCTTCATCAGAGTGTAGTGGGCCACCGTCTCGCTGCTGGCCTGAGTGACGGGCTCGCTGAAGGTCACGAAGACGTCGCTGCTGGCGTCGGAAGCGCTGGCGCTGACCAGGGCCGGCGCCACGTTGTCCACCGTCGCGCTCTGGGTCGCGGACCAGCCGATCGTCGGGTTGGACGAGGCGACCACAGCGGCCGACGTCGTGGAGTTCCAGACGTCGCTGCGCGAGAGGATGCGTATGCGCACCGTGATGGCTTGCGTCACGGCCCCGAGGCCGGAGACCCAGTCGCAGCTGGCGGTTGTCGCTCCGAAGACCTTGTTGGTGATGGTGCCGTCGGAGAGGCCGTCAGTGCGGAAGCCGGCGCCCGTGTTCATCTGGACCTGGATGTCATCGGCATCGCCGGTCGTCCAGGTGACGTTGATGTGGAAGGGAACGGTGGCATCGCGCTGGGTGGCCTGGGAGAAGGTGAAGGCGGGGGAGTGGGCGGGATTGGGAGGGCCGAGGAGGAAGGTGCCGCCGAGGGTGTCCCAGGTGATGGGAGTGATCTCGTTCAGGTTCGAGTCAAAGAGCGTGTTGTCGGCGGTGTTGGCGTCGCTGTCGAAGTGCAACGTGTAGCTGTTGCCGGCGACGGCGTTCGCGGTTTTGATGACCCTGAACTCGAAGAGCTCGATGCCCGTGGAGTTGATCGGGCCGACAGGCGGGGTGGTCGGCCCGCCGAGGAAGATGGCGCCCCCGGTCGCGGTGCTCTTCGTCGAGCTGTTGGACTCGGGTAGAATCCAGTTGATGAAGGGGTCGGAGCCGGCGCCGCCGGAGAGGCCAAGGGTCAGGGCGGGCGTGGCGCCAGTGAAGGCCGGCGACTCGACGTCGATGCTGATGGTGCCTACGCCGGCCCCGGCGGTGAGAGCCGGCATGTTTTTCAGCCAGACCTGGACGGTCTTGACCGTGCCGACCGCGTCGGTAGAGGCGAAGTCGGCACTGGCTCCGCTGGGCATGACGAAGGCGATCTCACCCGGACTCGTCGTCGCCAGGGCGACGGAACCAAAGACAGCCAGTGCCATAACAATCATGAAAAAGCGGCTTGTTCTACTCACACGATATCCCCCTTGTAAACGATCCACCCTGACGTTACGGCGAGTGCTTCCACGCCGCGACCCAGCCGGCGAAGTCGATGGCGCTGACAGCCAGCGCGGCAGACTGGTCGGTCAGGCAGTTGGCCGGGTCGGTAGGCGTGTCGCCGCTGACAGCGGGCATGATGTCCGCGTAGGACGCCGTCGTGTTGCTCGCCGACCAGGCTTTCCACGCTGCGACCCACATGGCGAAGTCAGCGGCCGAGACGTGGCCGTCCCAGTTGAAGTCGCCGAAGATCGGGCAGGCGACGCCGGCCGTCGTGCCGCCGCTGTTCGCCGAGAAGTTGGCCGTCGAGGCCTGCACCGTGAGGGAGCCGTCCTTGACCTGCACGCTGTCGATGGCGACGTTGCTGAGAGTGGGCCGGCCGTGGGCGGTGAAGACAACGTCGCAGATGGCCTTGGGATCGTTGGCGCTGCTGGTTAGCAGGGCGACGACCCAGACTTCCCGCACCGTGCTGGTGACGCCCTCAGCGAAGACGACGGGCGTCAGCACGCCGGTGGGAGGGTTGTTGGCGTCAATGCTCATGACGTCCGCGCCGGGCTTGACAGCCACGATGCGGATGTCCGAGGCGGTAATGTTGACCCCGTACACCGTCGGGAAGGAGAGGTGGAAGACAACCTCCCGGGCTGTGGGAATACCGATGACGCTGACTCGAGCGGCCAGGTTGCCCGTGATCGCATTCGTCGTGGAATCGCGATCGGCCACCATCTGGACGTAGAGGCCGGGAGTGGCCGCCGCCCAAGTCGTTACGGCGACACACGTCGCCAGGCTGACCAAGCCCAGGAGCAGAACCGCTTTCCTCATACACTTCGCCTCCTCACAAGATGCAGGCTACTCTCCACCACCGAAAGTCCACTGCCCTCCAATAGCCCCCTGCAGGCCATTGGCGCTGTAACCGAAGAAGTTGCTGCACCAGACGTAGCGGCCGTCGATGAAGAAGTGCTTCCACCGGGCGCCCACGACGACGTGGGCGCTGGGCTCGACCTGCTTCGCGTTCGTCCCGCCCGTCGGGTCGACGGTGAGGGTCCACGTGGCGTCGATGTTGTGGGCACCGATGCCGAGACCGTAGTAGAAGTCGGGCCGGCCGGGCTTCTCTTCCGGCATGGAGTTGTACGTCCACCACAGGTAGCTGAGGTCGAGGCTCCACATGTTACCGTCGACCGACATGGGCAGGCCGGTGGAACTGGTGACCGTGGCGTTGACCTTGTCCCAGCCGCCCTGGACCATCCAGGGCCCGTGGAGCCACTGGGCGCGAACTCCCCAGGCGCCGCCGAAGTCCTGGAGGTCCGAATACGAGGGGCCGATAGCGATGATGTCACGTGCGGGGGCACTATCCTCCGCGCGCGCCACCACCGGCAATACGAAGACAAAGACTAACAGTCCCGCCAGAACGGCAGATGTTCTATTCAAGGGCCGTTCCCTCCCGTGCGTTGGGGCCTGAAAGACAACCAGCATTATATGACCGTGAATCTCGCATGTCAACCCTGAGAGCATCCGGAATAGGGGCCTCGGAGTCCGGCTTCGCGGGCTTCGTTCAAGGCCTCGCGAACCTCCTCCCGCGTTGGCCGCCGGCCGATAACGGGGTCATCGACGGCGCCGTAACAGGGGCGGTACTGATCCATCACCTTGGCGAAAAGGCGCGGGCTCAGACCGGCCAGGAATCGCACCACTTCGGCCGTGCCGGCGACGCGATTGGGCATCACGAGATGCCGCACGAGAAGCCCTCGTCGAGCCACACCGCGGCCATCAAGCTCAAGATCGCCGACCTGCCGGTGCATCTCTGAAATCGCGGCCGCCGCGCGTTCCGGGTAATCGGGGGCGCGGCAGANNGCCGAGGAGGGCAACCGCGTGCTCGACCCGGCGACGAAGCTCGCCGGTCTCAAGCAGGCCGAGGTAAGCCGGCCAGGTGGATGGAGTGCCTTCACTCACCGATGATCGCAACCCCATGATGGCGTTCGCCGTTGGAAGGGCGCCCAAGACTCGAGCGACGTCGAGGCAGGCCTTGGTCTGTCATCCTGAGGAGGCGCTTTCTGCCGATCGAAGGATCTCCTTTCTTCGTCTGTGCCCCGGCAACCGGTGCGGTGCCCTGACCTGCCAAAAGGAGATCCTTCGTCGGCAACGCTTCGCGTCGCCTCGGCGATGCTGCGCATCGCAAGGATGACAGCAAAGGGCCGAGGCCAAAGCGCGGGCCGGATTCGGGCGTTCGCTTCGCGACCGCTTAGGGATGCGGCCCCTCCGAAAGGAGGCCACCCTTGACCCATCAGGAATCGAAAGCGAACCGATCCTCCTCGGTGCGCAGCCGCGCGAGCAGATCATGGTCGGTAGCGTCCATATGCACGGGCGTAACCGAGATGTGGCCCGCCTGGATGGCGCCGATGTCGGTCTCGGGCCCACTGTCGAGTTCGCAGGGATGGCCCGCGAACCAGTAGTAGACTTTACCTCTAGGGTCGGTGCGTTTCTCAAGCTGGTTGATGTAGCAGCGGCGGCCAAGGCGGGTTACCCTCGGGGCGCCGATCTCCCCGGCGGGTAGGTTCGGGATGTTCACGTTCAGGAAGCTGCCGCTGGGCATGCCTTGCTCCAGCATATAGCGTGCCAGATTGGCGGCGAAGCGGGCGGCAGGCTCCCAAAGGGGGTCGCGGTAGGCCGTCACCGAGATGGCGAAGGCGGGCTTGCCCTGGATGACACCCTCCATCGCGGCGGCAACGGTGCCCGAGTAAAAGATCTCCTCGCCGAGGTTGTGGCCCAGGTTGATGCCCGAGACGACGAGGTCGGGCTTGCCCAGATCCTCGAGGCAGCCGAGGACGACGCAATCGGCGGGCGTGCCGTTGGTCTTGTAAGCTTCCACACTGAGGTCGCCGAGGTGGGCAGGATCGAGGCGGAGAGGCTTGTGGAGCGTGATGGAGTGGCCGACGGCCGACTGCTGGCGTTCGGGGGCGACGACCAGGACGTCATGGTCGACGGCCAGATGCCTGACTAGCTCGTGGAGGCCGGGGGAGTTGATGCCGTCGTCATTGGTGACGAGGA
>PMZA01000520.1 GCA_003170595.1 Armatimonadota bacterium | reverse complement strand
CATACCGCGACGCACCTGCTGCAATCGGCCTTGCGCAAGGTCCTCGGTGAGCACGTGTCGCAGGCCGGGTCGCATGTGGATGAGAACCGCACGCGCTTCGACTTCACGCATCACGAGGCGCTGACGGATGAGGAGATCGCCGCGGCGGAGGATTTCGTGAACCGCTGGACGCTGGCGGACCTGCCGGTCGTGCCGGAGGAGATGGGCATCAACGAGGCCATCGCGCGTGGGGCGACGGCGCTCTTCGGCGAGAAGTATGGCGACACCGTGCGCCTCGTCGACATCCCGGGCGCGAGCATGGAGCTATGCGGCGGGACGCACGTGAACCGCACCGGGACGATCGGGGCCTTCCGCATCATCTCGCAGGAGAGCGTGGCGGCGGGGATCAGGCGCGTCGAGGCCGTGGCCGGGATGGTGGCCGTGCGGCGCGATCGCGAGCGGGAGCGGAGAGTGGCGGCCCTGGCGCACAGGTTTGGCGTGCGCGAGGAAGAGATCGGCGAGCGCGTGGCCGGGCTCGAGGAACGCATCAAGCAGCTAGAGGGCGAGGTCAAGGCCGCGCGGCAGATGAGGGCAACGGCGGACGTGGGTGAGCTGGTCGCAGGTGCCGAGGAGATCGGGCCGGCGAAGCTTGTGGCGAAGGTCGTGGCCGACGTCGACCGCGAGATGCTCATGGCGCTGGCCGATGAGATCGCCGGAAGGATGGCGGATGCGGTCGTGCTGCTCGGGACTGTCGCCGAGGGGAAGGTAGCGCTCGTGTGCAAAGTCTCCGACAGCCTGGTGGGCAAGGGAGCGCATGCGGGTAACTTGATGAAGGTCGTCGCGGGGATCGTCGGTGGTGGCGGGGGCGGCAAGCCGCAGTTCGCGCAGGCCGGCGGTCGTGATCCGGAAAAGCTGGGAGAGGCGATTGCGGCCGGGGCAGGGGCGTTGAAGGAACAGATGGGAGTGCCTGGCGAAAACTAGATCCTTCGGCGACACAAAGCGTCGCTCTGAGCAGCACACGGCGCTGCTCTTCTCAGGATGACAACCAAGAGCAAAGGCCCACCACCGGCCACAGCCAGGCGGTCCTACGGACCGCAGCCGCAGCCTGAAGGCTGCGACTACTCCTGCGACGCGGGGCGGCACGGGCGAAAGGCTGAGGCGGCGAAGCAGAGCCCAAAGGAGATCCTTCGGCGACACAAAGCGTCGCTCTGAGCAGCACACGGCGCTGCTCTTCTCAGGATGACAACCTAAGGAAAGGATGACAACCGAGGAAAGCCCCGGCGCGTTGAAGGAGCAGCTGGGTGGGTAAGATGAGTGGCTTGGAGCAGGGCGAAGGGAGGGAGCGGGATCATGCGGATAATGGGCGTGGATGTCGGGACTAAGAGAATAGGGCTCGCCATGAGCGATCCTACCGCCGTCATCGCCACCGGCATCGGTGTCCTCGATGCCACCGGCGAACTTGAGGCTGACGCCGAGAGCGTCGCCCATGTCGGCCGCACGCATGGCGCCGGGATGGTCGTCGTCGGCCTGCCCATCATGCTCTCGGGCGAGGAGGGCATCGCTGCCGATCAGGTGCGAAGCTTCGCCACCCAACTCGCGGTGGCCTCGGGCGTGCCCATCGAACTCTGGGACGAACGCCTGACCACCACGCAGGCCGAGCGGGTCATGATAAGCGCGGATGCCTCGCGAGATGAACGCCGCGCGCGGATCGATAAGGTCGCGGCCGCGCTGATTCTTCAGTCTTATCTGGATGCACATCATGACGGTGTCGAAGCGCAAGACGGCCAGGAATAAGCCCGGCTGCACCTGGCTTGGGTGCAGACTCGGGCTGACGGGCCTCGTGGCCGTGGCTGCGCTCGTGGTCGTGTACGCGATGTGGTACAGGCCGGCGTTGCGACCGGTGGACCCCGCGACGAGGAAGACGATGCTGCTGCAGGTAGTCGCCGGTGAGTCGTCGGAGGGGTTGTGCGCGGACCTGAAGGCGAAGGGCCTGATCCGCGATGAGAAGGCGGCGTGGCTGTTCGGCAGGATCAGCGGGAGAGGCAAACATTTGCAGGCCGGGTTCTATGATGTGTCGGCGGCGATGTCGGCGCGCGACCTGATCATGGCGATCAGCGATGGGAAGGTGGCGCAGCGGAAGGTGGCGGTGGTGCCGGGGCTGCGCATCGAACAGATCGCCTCGCGCGTGGAACGGGGGGGCCTCTCGGACGCGAAGTCGTTCCTCGCTGAGGCGCAGGCGGATGCCTTCACCGGCGAGGTGAAGTTCGACCTCCCGCGCGGACGGACCCTCGAAGGCTACCTCTTTCCCGCGACGTACAGCATCGCGGTGGGCAAGCCGGCGCATGAGATAATCCTGGGCATGTTGGAGTCTTTCGGGAGCAACTTCGCGCAGAAGTACTCGGCCGACGTCGCTAAGACGGGGCTGGGCCTGCACAAGGTCGTGACGCTCGCGTCGCTGGTGGAGCGCGAGGTCATGGCGGATAGTGAGCGGCCGATCGTCGCGGGCGTGATCATGAACCGCCTGCGGGCCAAGCAGAAGCTGCAGGTCGACGCGACGGTGATCTATGCGCTCGGGCATCACAAGACGCGGGTGATGGCGAAGGACCTGACCGTGAACTCACCGTATAACACCTACATGTATCCGGGGCTGCCGCCGGGGCCGATCTGCTCGCCGGGGATGGAGTCACTGATGGCCGCGATCCATCCGGCGACGACGCCGTACTTCTTCTACGTGGCGACGGGGAAAGGCACGCACCTGTTCGGCCGGACGTATGAGGAACATCTGGCCAACATCGCGCGCGTGCGCGGGGGTGCGAAGTAATGCTTGTGGCGAAGTGGCTTCGGCCCGACCTGTACGTGAGCGCGATGGAGGACGTGGACCTCGACTGGCTGGCGGAGAGGGGTGTGCGGGGCCTTCTGCTGGATGTGGACAATACGCTGGTGCCGTGGAAGTCGCGCGAGGTGACTGAGGCCAAGAAGGAATGGGTTGCGCGGGCGATGGAACGGTTCGCGGGCGTGTGCCTTCTGTCGAACACCATCTTCGGCAAACGGCTGAAATACCTGAGCGAGACGCTGGGGATCGGGGCCGTGCGGCGCTGGGGGATGGGCAGGAAGCCGGCGACCGGCGGGCTGAAGGCTGCGCTGGAAATCCTGGGCGTTGGGCCGTCCGAGGCGGCCATTATCGGCGACCAGATCTTCGCCGATATATGGGCGGGGAAGAACGGCGGGCTGACGACGGTGCTGGTGGATCCTGAAGAGCCGGACAAGGAGTTTCCCTCGACGCGGATGCTGAGGGTTTTCGAGCGCGGGCTGAGAAGGCGCTGGGCGAAGGAGATGCGCCGATGAGCGAGGCCTGGGCGATAACCGGGAAGACAGATGTGGCGGCGGTGTACGGGTGGCCGGTGGCGCATAGCCTCTCGCCGCCCATGCAGAACGCGGCCCTGCGCGAGCTTGGCCTCGACATGGTGTACGTGGCCTATGCGGTGCCGCGGCATGCGATCGAGGCGGCGGTGATGGCGATCAGGGCGCTCGGGCTCGTGGGCGTGAACGTGACCATCCCGCATAAGCATGCGGTCGTGGAATACCTCGACGAACTCGACGACATGGCCGAGGCCATCAACGCGGTGAACACCATCCACAACGAGGATGGCGTGCTGCGCGGGTACAACACCGACGGGCCGGGGCTGCTGCGATCGCTGGCTGACGCGGGCGTGACTGTGGCAGGCAAGCGGGTGGCGATCCTCGGCGCGGGCGGGTCGGCGACGGCGGTGGCGATGGCCGTGGCGCGGTCGCGGGCGGAGGCTGTGGCGATCCTCAACCGCACGCCCGAGAAGGCTGAGAGCCTGGCCGAACTCGTGTGCGAGAAAGCAGGGCGGTGCGATATCGGGCCGCTGCCTATCGAAGGCGAGGAGGCGCGGGCCGCCGTAGAGGCCGCCGACATCGTCGTGGACTGCACGTCGGTGGGCATGCACCCGCGTCACGATGTGGCGCCGGCGGTGCCCGAGGAGTGGCTGCGTGCGGGGCAGGTCGTGTGCGATCTGACGTACAATCCGCGCGAGACGGTGCTGCTGAAGGCGGCCGCGAGACGGGGCGCGACGGTGGTGGATGGGACGGGGATGCTCGTGCATCAGGGCGCGATCGCGCTGGAGCTATGGACGGGGAAGACGGCGCCGGTCGAGACGATGCGGAAGGCGTTGTTGGCGGCACTGAAAAGCTAGAGCAACACCTCGGGGCGCTGCCCCGAACCCCGCTGGAGGGACCTGTCCCTGCGGACCTTCGGTCCGCTCAGACCTCCCACGCCGCCTGCGGCGGCTTTCTCGCGAGGATGAGTGGGAGGCGGCGAGCGTTGGGGCCGCGGGCGATGGGTTGAGGCGTGCGTGCGTGAAAGATTAGACTGATTGAGCGCGCTCTTGCGTGCGGCAGGAGCCGCACACCGCGACCACGCTCAAGCGCCAAGTTCGCGCACCGGGGGCAAGCCCCCGGACCCCTGAGCGATGGCTGCGCCATCGCCCGGCGAAAGCAAAGAAGGGAGAAAGGCAGGAAGAGGCAGGAGAGATCACCTATGCGGTGCGTGCTCGTCGTAGCGGTGGTCCTGATAGCGGCGGGTGCGCTGGGTGATCCGGAGGCGCCGGCGGGTGTGGATGTGCCCGCCCTCGCGCGCTTGACTGCCCCCTCTGATCTGCAGAAAGCCATCGATCGCGTCAAAGGCGACGACGCCTCCGGCCGCTGGGCGAGGGCGCGGCTGGATGAGCGGCTGGCCGATGTGCTGGCAGCTGGCGGGCTCGTCGGGGCGGCGGGTGAGGTGGCGGCGAAGGGGCTGAAGGAGTGCGGCGCCGACGCGTGGGAGGTGGTGGTTCGGCTGCACCTCGCGATGGCGCGAATCCTCGATGACCTCGGCCCCGACCGGCAGTCGGCTTACGTTGGCCTCGACGGGCGGAAGGCTGAGGAGGATGTCCGTGCGGCGGGTGAGGTCGTGACGCGGCTGCCGGACGGCTTCGCGTCGAAGATGCTAACGCTGCGGGTGGGCGATGTGCGCGCCTACCGCCGATGCCGGGCTGAGATGAATGCCGATCCCGACAAGCTGCTCGGGCCCGTCGTCGACGGGCTGCGGGGGCTGGAGGGTGAGGCGGCGAACGCGGCGGATAAGGTGCAGCTAGCGGGGGCGCTGAGCGCGGCCCTGAGCGACTATGGCGAGGCGTGCCGGCTGGCGGGGATACGGCTGTCCAATGCGGACGGGAAGCTGGAGGATGTGCTGGCGCGGATGAAGGCCGCCGTGACGCTGGATGGTGAGGCTGAGGCGGCCTACGCGGGCGTCGAGGATGCGACCGATGCCGACCGGGCGACGCTGCTGCAGAACCGGGCGGTCGCGATGCTCAACCTCGGCGAGGCGATGCTCTACAGCACGCGCTTCGACGACCCTAAGCTGAGTGACGAGCAGAGGGATGCCATGCTCAAGCCGGTGCTGGAGGCGGTGCCGCCGGCTGAGATGGAGAAGCTCTTTGCCGAGGCGCTGCGGCTGGCGAGCTATGGCCGCGCGCCGGCCGGGACCGCGCAGGCTCCTCCGGCGACGCATGTGCACTGGGTGCTGCTGCAGAACCTCGCGCAGGCGCTGAACTATGAGGCGCAGGTGACCTTCAACGGCGATCCGAAACTCCTGGGCCGGGCCGAGAGGCTGGCACGGCGGTCGGCCGATGAGCTGGAGAATCTGGGGCTCTACCTGGATGCGCTCAACGCGATGGTGCAGGAGGCGAAGGCGCTCGAGCTGGGCGGGCAGTTCGTCGAGGCGGCGCTAGTGTACCTGCGCGGGGTCGAGTTGTGCGAGCGGGCGGTGGAGGGTCTGGCGCCGTCGGAGGGTGTGGAATACCGGCGGACCAAGGACGCCCTCTTCGGCTATCTGATGCAGGTCCTGCAGCACCTGCGGGACAAGGGCGAGCCCTTCCCCGAGGAACTGCTGGGCGAGTGGGGGACGGGCTGGGCGGATATGGAGTGGCAGGTGGCGGACCTGTCGAAGGCGCGGACCTTCGCCGACTTCGTGCAGATGGGTGAGGTGTGGCGCGGGCAGCGGGTGGGCGTCATCGCCGACTATGAGCGGCTGCGGCGGGAAGTGGTGCGGCTGGAGGAGAAGGCTGCCGCGGGTACTCTGGATGCGGAGAAGCATGAGCCGGAAGAGCTTGCGCAGAAGCGGGCGCAATGGCAGGCGACGCTGAGGGCGCTGGCGGAGGGGGCGGACCGTGGCTACAGCGAGGCCATGGCGATGACCCGCGTCGGGCCAGACCAGGTGCAGGCGAAGCTGCGCGACGGCGAGGTCATGGTCACGTACTACCTCTGGCAGGACCTCGGGACGGCGGAGGTGCTGGGGAAGAAGGGTGAGCCGAAGGCAGTCGACCTCGGGCTGACGGCGGAGGAGCGGGATGAGGCGGTGAAGCTCCTGGGCGCGCAGGGCGGAGGCGATCTGGCGAGGGTGGTGGCCGGGCTGGTGAGGGTGACGCGGGATGAGTTGTGGCCGGAGAATACGAACGTCACGTCGCCGGAAGGCATGGCGCAGATGAAGGTGGGGAAGTGGCCCGCGGCCTTGAGCCTGCTGTACCGGATATTGCTCGCGCCGATCGAGAAGGATGTGGCGGGCGCGAAGACGGTGATCTTCGTGCCGCACGGGGTGCTGCACTACCTGCCCTTCGAGGCGCTGATCGCTGACTTCGGGGCGGGTGGGCCGCCGGCGGAGACGGATGCGGCTGTGCCTGACGGGACGCGGTACTGGGGCATGGACAAGGCCGAACGCGTGACCGCGTACCTGCCGACGGCGGGGTCGCTGGTGTACCTGCGCACGAGGGAGACGCGGCCGGGGGCGGGCGTGGGGGTCGTGGCGCGGCCGAGGTATCCGCAGATTGCGCTCGGGGCTAGTTACCAGCAGGCGGTCGAGAGGCTGGGGAAGATGGAGCCGGCGATGGCTGCGCTGATGACCAAGCCGGGGCCCTTCGTTGGGGAAGCGGCGACGCCGGATGCGGCGCAGAGCGTGCTGGAGGCGCCGGTGGGGCTGGCGGTGATGGGCTGCCACGGGAAGGCGAACTGGCGCTACCCGCTGGCGTCGTGCCTGATGCTCGCGCCGACCGCCGGGCATGAGAAGGATGAGGCGATGAGGGACGGCGAGCCGCTGAGCCTCGCGCGGGCGATGACGATGAAGGTGCAGGCGCCGGTGGTGTTCCTGGCGGCGTGTCAGACGGGGCAGTCGACGGAGGTCGCCGGCGGGCGGACGGATGGGGACATGGGGCGGATGGGCGATGACCTGCTCAGCCTCTCGCGCGGGTACATGATCGCCGGGGCGTCGGCCCTGGTGACGTCGCTGTGGGAATGCGATCCGGGCGTGACGGTGGGGATCGGGACGGAGTTCGTGAAGGAGTGGAC
>PMZA01000489.1 GCA_003170595.1 Armatimonadota bacterium | reverse complement strand
GCCTTCCAGGCCGCGGGGGTGGACCGCTGTGGCCTCTTTGCCTTCGATCCTTCGCCTTACGCCGTCATCCTGAGCGCACGACTCATCGCCCACGGATGAACCGATCGCGCGAAGGATCTGTGGTGGCGGCGTAACAACCCTTCGTCCGCGGACTCCTTCGTCTTTGCCTTCATCTTTCGCCTTCGCCGTTGGTTGTCATCCTGAGAGCGACGCGAAGCGTCGCCGAAGGATCCCCGCACGACTCCTCCCCACCCGCCACTCCTTCCGCCTTGACCTCCGCCGCCACTAATGCTTCCTTATCCCGCGAGGTCTATCACTATGCGCGCGGTCCAGTTCCATTCAGCCCATGACGTCCGCCTTTCCGAGGTCCCAGACCCGACGCCCGGCCCGGGCGAGATCCTTGTCCGCGTCCGTGCGGTCTCGATCTGCCCCTCGGACTGGCGCCTCTACCACTACGGCCACGCCGGCGGCGTGATCCCCGACCACCCGATCATCCAGGGCCACGAGTTCTCCGGCGATGTCGTGGCCCTTGGCGATGGGGTGGCCTCTCCCGCCCTCGGCACGCGCGTCGCGGTCGAGCCGAGCTGGTATTGCGGCAAGTGCGACATGTGCCTGCGCGGGCTGACGAACGTCTGCCGCCACCAGGTCTTCCCGAGCTTCCCTCCGCACGACGGCGCGCTGGCGGAGTTGATCGCCTGCCCGGCGTATGCGACCTACCCCTTGCCCGACGAGGCGTCCTACATCGAGGGCGCGCTGGTCGAGCCTTTGGGCGTCGCCCTGCATGCGCTTGAGATGGCCGCTCCGCCGCCCAACGCGCGCCTTCTGACCCTCGGCGCGGGGCTCATCGGCTACTGCGCGGTCCGAGTGGCGCAGCTTCGCGGCTTCACGTCGATCGCAGCGGTTGAGCCGGTGGACGGTCGCCGCGAGTTCGTGCATCGACTGGGCGCCGACCCAGCCCTCGCCTCAGCGCAGGAGCTTCTCGACGCCGGTTTCGAGGCCGACGTCGTGATCGAGTGCGCGGGTGAGGCGCAGGCGGTGGAGGATGCGCTGGAACTCGCCGTCCCCGAGGGCCGCGTGGTGGTGGTGGGCATCCCGCACCCCGAGCGCCTGTGCTTTGAGGCGAACGTCCCGCGCCGCAAGGAGTTGACGGTGATCTTCTCCCGCCGCTCGCGGGAGAACCTGGCGGAGTGTGTGCAGCTTCTCTCCTCGGGGCAGGTCGACCTGAAGTCGATCCCGATCCGCACCTTCACTTTGGAGCAAGTGGCCGAGGCGATGGACGCGACCGCGGAGCGACCGGGCGACATGCTCCGCGCCCTCGTCCTCCCCTGACGCCGGCCGGCGACGGGGGTATAATCTCGCCGACGCCTTGCGAGGCACGACGACCATGAGCACCATCGCCATCGATGTTCCGAGGGACCAGATACCCGACTTCTGCCTGCGGTACAAGGTCCGCAGGCTGTCGCTCTTTGGGTCAGTGATCCACGACGACTTCACGCCCGAGAGCGACGTGGACGTGTTGGTCGAGTTCGAACCCGACGCCCACGCGAGCTACTTCACGCTGTTCGACATGGAGGAGGAGTTGTCGGCCATGCTCGGCGGCCGGAAGATCGACGTGAACACCGTGAACTCGCTGAGCAAATACTTCCGCGATGAAGTGCTGGCCGAGGCCGAGGTGCTCTATGTCGCGCCATGACCCCACAGTCTACATGCGGCACATGCTCGACTTCGCCCGCGAGGCCGTAGAGGTGTCGCAGGGCCGCACGCGTTCCGACCTCGACACCGATCGGCTGTACGCCCTTGCGGTGACCAAGCTCGTCGAGATGATCGGTGAGGCCGCTGGCCGCGTCCCGCGCGAGACCCAGGTTGAGATCCCCAACGTCCCCTGGGCCAAGGCCACGGCCATGCGCAACCGGCTGATCCACGACTACGATCTCGTTGACTACGATATCGTATGGGACACCATCGCCAACCACCTGCCTTCCCTCATCGCCGCTCTCGAAGCCATCGTCCCTCCCTGGCCCGAGCAGTAAGCCTCGCCCTCCCCCCCAAACGCAAACGGGGCGCCCACCTTCGGACGCCCCGATCATCTCTCCACTAACTCCTTGCTTTGCCTTTACCCGCCGTGATGGTAAACATCCCACTCCATGTAGTTCCCCATCGCCTCCGTCAGCGCCTTCGCCACCTGCACCTTCGACACGGCCACGTGATGCTCGAACCCGCGCACGCAGATGTACCGCAGCAGCCCCTGCAGGTTCGGGATCATCGCAACCCCGACGCCCCCGAAGGTATCGAGCTTGTCGTCGGTCATCTCGCCCTCGCCCACATACGCCGCGACCATCCCGTTTTCGTCATCCGTCGAGATCCTTGCGTACGTCATGGGCCCTGCCGTGAAGCGCCCGGTGCACGCCCCGTACGTCTTCTCGTTGCCCACGCTCGCGCCGATGATGTCCTGGATGCTCATCGACATGTTCGCGAAGCACGACTTCGGCGCATTGCTGCAGTGGAACAGGACGCACTTATCCGGGTCCTCGCCATAGTTGTTGTTCCAGTCCAGCAGCGCCGCCGGCATCCCACCCGCCAGCGTCAGCGCGTACATCCCGACTGCCCCGGTCACGTCGACCTCGCACGCGCTGGGCATCAGCTTTTCGCTCATCATGCTCATCACGGTGCATGGCACGATCCCCACGTATTCCTCGATCGCCGTCCAGCATTGCACCGCGCTCGCGACGAGTTCATTCTTCTCCATCCACTCGTCGATGATCGTCGCGAGCTTCGCCATCTTCATCAGCGACTCTTCCGGCACGCCGTCGACGCACGTGTACTCCTTAACCTTCGCCAGCCGCCGCTTGACCCCCGCCGCCTTCTCATCCAGCGCGGCCATGAGCCCCATGACCTCGCCGAGGTCGATGACTTCCACCGACACCCCGCTCGCCTCGAGGATCTTTTCGCTGTACCGCACGGTATTGAACGCCGCCGGCCGCGCCCCAATCGCCCCGATCCTCGCACCCTTCAGCCCGCGCACCACCCGGCACACCGCCGCGAACCAGTCGAGGTCGGCCTTGAACGCCGCCGACCCCGGCGCCACGGTATGCAGCCCGGTCAGCGAATACTTGATCCCATATTGCGTGAGGTTGTTGCACGCCGAGATCTTTCCGCAGAAGCTGTCGCGCCGGTCCGCGAGGCCCATCTTCTTCGCATCATCCGGGAACGCTTGCACGAGGACCGGCACGTTCAGCCCCGCCATCCTCAGCGTATCGGCGATCGCCCGCTCATCCCCAAAGTTCGGCAGCGTCACGAGCACGCCATCGATCTCGTCGGCATGCGCCTTGAACAGGTCAGCGCACTTATGCGCATCCGGCCGCGTCTCGACCGATCCGAAGGGCGTATCCTTCGGCGTGAGGCACACGGTCTTGTAGCCTTGCGCGGCCAGGACGGCCAGCACTTCCTTCCTTCCCTCCGCGACCAGGTGATCGGGGAAGAACCCGCGGTTCCCGGCGATTACTGCCAGCGTCATCTTCTTAGCCATCCCTTATCCCTCCGAGGTATCTTTCGTTTTCGGGCGCGCGCAGTCCTGACCGTAGTAGGCGCCTGGCCCGTGTTTGCGCAGGAAATGCTTGTCCCTCAATCCGCAGCCGATCCCTTCCACATCGGCCCGCAGCCTCTCCGTGAACATCGCCATCCGCGCGACTTCCTCAAGCACGATGCTGTTCTCCACAGCCTTCGCCGCATCCGGCCCCCACGTGAAGGGCCCGTGACTTGCGATCAGCACCGCACCCATCTCCTTCGCGTCTAGCCCGGCGAAGGCCGCGACGATCGCCAGCCCCGTCTCCACCTCATAGTCCCCGCTCAAGGCCTTATCCGTCAGCGGCGCAGTCACCGGCACCTCACCGCGGAAGCTGTCCGCATGTGTGGTCCCGTAGCACGGCAGCGGCCGGCACGCCTGCGCCCACGCGGTCGCGCGAGTGGAGTGAGTANNGAGTATGCGCGACCCCGCCGATGAAGTCGAATTCCCTGTATAGCACTAAGTGCGTCGGCGTATCCGACGACGGCCGCAGCTTCCCCTCTACGACCTTCCCGTCAGGATCGACTACGACCATATCCTCAGGCCGCATCGCGTCATACTCAACGCCGCTGGGTTTGATGACGACGAGGCCCGTCTGGCGATCACGCGCGCTGACATTGCCCCACGTCAATATGACGAGGCCCGACGCCTTGAGCGCCACATTCGCCTCATACACCTCTGCCTTCAGCTCTTCTAGCATGTTTGCCTTTCGCTTTTGCCTGCTGTAGGGCGGGCAT
>PMZA01000075.1 GCA_003170595.1 Armatimonadota bacterium | reverse complement strand
TTCCCGGTCACCTTGCCGAGCCCCTCCTCGACCTTGCCCTGGGCCTTGCTCAGCGTGCCCTTGACGTGCTCATCGCTCATGGCACCATCCCTTCAGCCGTGCTTGCCCTCGTCCTCAGGGGTCTCCATGGGATCGAGGCGAGCCCCGGCGCCCGTGCCTCGGGTGTNNCATGACGGTCCGTCATGGGGCGTCGCTCGACCGCCGGCTGGTCCGAGCCCAGATGGCACTTGCCGCCTACGTTTCTGCTGCGACCAGCGCCGCCGGAAGGAGGACGAGGATCAGGAGCACCACGAACGCGTATCTCCCCCCGCGTATGACGGACAGGAATGCGATGCGCTTGCACTGCCAGAGCCTCGCCGGCAATGCACACCACGGTGTCTCCCCTACTTCAGCACCGCGAACGCGTCGAGGTCGACCCGGGGCCGGCCAGAGGTCCCGACGACGACGAGCTTGACGGTCCGGGTGCCCGAGGTGGACCAGGTCTTCTGCCACGCGAGCGCCCGGTACTTCGTGGTTGTCGCGTACAGGTCGACGGTCGCGACGTACGTGCCGTTGACGTAGACCTTGACCGTGCCCCGGGTGGGCGCCTTAGTTGTGACGAGCGCGATCGAGCGCCCGGTGAACGTGTAGCTGGCCGACGCCCCGGCGGCCTTCGCGTACGTGGCCGAGCCGCCCGAGTACGCGCTGCCCGTGGTGGTGTTCCACGTGCCGGCGTACGTCACCGAGGTACTCGACTGCTCGAAGAGGCGCGGAGTGAGGGTTTGGCCGGTGGCCCAGGCCCCGGTGTTGGCCGCCCGGTCGACCGCGCGGACCCGGAACCGGACGGTGCCCGACGAGGGCACGGGCACGTAGGCATAGGGCGCCGTGAGCGAGGAGGAGACCGTCATCCAGGTGCCGCCGTCGGTGCTCCGGGCGAGTTCGTAGCGGGCGATCCCGGAGCCCCCGCCGTCGGTGCCTGTCCAGGCGAGCCGGAGCGGGATCGCGGTGCCGGACAGGGACACACCCGTGCGGAGGGTCGCGGCGGGGGCGGTGACGGAAGGCGCCGTCCTGTCGATCGTGGTCGGTCCGTATCCATCCGAGAGCGTCTTGAGGTAGGCGACGATCGCGGCTTCATCGGACGGGCTGAGGCCGAGGTTTCCGAGCTGGACGGTGTTGACGTTCGCCGCGACCTCGGGGGCTGGCCAGCAGTTGGCCTTCAGCGCTTCCGCCTCGGTGTAGGGGCCCGGGCACCGGGCAAGCACGTCGCGCGTGTTGTAGAAGTGGACGATTGCCTCGAGGCTCTTGAAGTAGCCGTTGGCTCCGTACGCCTTGACGAAACCCGCGCTCGGCCGGAGGTCGACGTTGCGCAGGGTCGGCACCTTGACCTTGCCCATCTCAGGCTCGTACACGGCGGCGGGGTAGCCCGCGCCCTTGAGGTACCCGCCGAGGCCGTAGTCAACGTATGTCGGGTCCCGCAGGACGGCCGGGTTCTCCGGGTTCTGGGGGGTGCCGAGGTTGTCGTACGTGAAGTCCGTGAACAGCGCATCCCCGGTCGGCAGCAGCGGGTGGCAGGCGGTGCAGCCAGCCTTGCCTTCGAACAGGGTCAGGCCTCGCTGCTCGAGCGCCGTGAGCTTCGCCTCGCCCTTCGACGCCGCGTCGTACTTCGACGAGAAGGTGTTCACCTCGGCGGACGCCTCGTAGGCCGCGATCGAGAGGGCGATGCGGTCGTAGGAAACGTCGGCCTTCGCCCGGTCCTGCGTGGAGAGGGTCACGGTCCCGTTCGGGACCGAGCAGGAGGCCTCGACGTCGCTGGGGCTGGGCCAGGTGATGGAGCGCGATCCCGCGCCCCACACGGCCTCGAAGTCGGCACCATAGCCGCCGGTGAAGACGCGGTAGACGACGCAGGCCGAGTCGGGGAGCGCCTGCTCTTTCGGGTTGAGGAAGGGCCCCTGGGCCTGATCCGCCGCAGGATTGCCGAGCTTCTCGCCGGTGGCGCGCCCATCCCAGAAGTTGCCACCGACCCAGGCGCCCGTCTTGTCGACGTGGAGGATCGGGCTCATCGTGGTATACGCGTTGCTGGGCGGCTTGCGGTTACCGAATGCGCCAGCAACCGAGCCCTCGTAGACGGCCCCGTGCTGGTTGATCTCCGAGATGGGACCGGTGAACCCCACCGCCGCGCCGTGACACGAGGCGCACGCTGTGTTCCGGTTGAGCGAGAGGTTCTCGTCGAAGAAGATCGCCTTCCCGAGCCGCTCATTGGGTGACAGGGTTCCAGTGGGTGACAGCGTTCCAGCCGCCGATGCCACGCCGAACGTAACCGCGAGCAGACCTACCGCGCCTGCGGCAAGGAGCAGGGTGCGTGCGCGCCACATGGTTCCCTCGTCCAACTGGGCGCTCGCCGCGCCCCTCGATGCTGGCGGGCTCGCCAGCAGCTATGCACGGTCCGGGCGGCCGGGATATGAACCGTGCCTTATCGGAGCCGGCGGAGACATGAGGCTGTGCCGCGTGGCGGCTCCCCGCCAGTACCATTCGTCACAAAGTACCCGGTACGGTGCAACTGCTCACCGCTGGATGCGGCCGGGACGGTCCACCCAAGTCGAGGTCCAGTGGGCAATCCGGACACGGATCATCAGCGACGCGAAACCAGCCGAGGCGGAGGTGCGACGGATGGTGGCGGCCGCTCTCATGGGCCACGTCGCCATCACCCGCGCCCCTCTTGTCGAGCGGACGCGACGAAAACGCCCGGCGCGGAGCCGGGGCCAGTGTCGATGCTACTGGATGGGCGGGCGCCCCGAAGGTCCGGCAGGAGCGCGTAGCCGCAGTGCAGCGCCAGCCGCTCGGCCGGGTGCCGAGATCGAGCGTTCGGGGTGAGCCTGGCGGGCTTCGGCGCTCCGGCTATTCGTCGCCGCCGGTGGACGGCTTCGCCAGGCGCTGGTCTCCAGGCGGCGCACCCTCGACAGTCTCCTCGGCGGCAATACCTCCAAGGGCAGCACCTACGATGCCG
>PMZA01000290.1 GCA_003170595.1 Armatimonadota bacterium | reverse complement strand
AGGCTTCAGCCTGCGGCTGTGGACGGTGGTGGGCCCTGGGTTTTCGCGTTTGGTTGTCATCCTGAGGGAGGCGGTTTCTGCTCAGCGACGCGAAGCGTCGCCGAAGGATCCCCCGCCTTCGCCCCGCCAGCGCAAAGAAAAAGCCCGACGCTCTTCAGCGCCGGACTTCGTGTTATCGCTTCCGATCCTTCCCCGCCCTACCGCCTTCCGCCACGCCTCGGGGCGATGATCAACCGTCGCCGCACGCCCTCGCCCTCGCTGTACGTCTCCACATCCGGCTCGTCCCGCAGCGCCATGTGGATGATCCTCCGCTCGTGCGCCTGCAGGTTATTGAGCGCCACTTCGCGCCCGCCCCGCTTGACCCGCGATGCCGTCGATCGCGCCAAGCTCTCCAGCGAGTGCAGCCTCCGCTCGCGATAGCCCTCGGCGTCGAGGACCACCCGCGCGCCCTCCTCGACGTCGCGGTTAGCCGCGGCAGCAGTCACGGTCTGCAGCGCATCCAGCGTCGCCCCATACCGTCCGATGAGCAGTCCCAGGTCCGGTCCGACCAACTCGACCTCGACCTCCAGCGACCCCGTATGCCTCACGACCGCCTCGCCCTCGACTTCCAGCAGCGGCAGCAGCCCCTCGAGGAACGCCACCGCCGCCTCGGCTACAGCCACGTTCGGCTCGCCGGTGTCTTCCTCTGGCTCTTCTTCCTCGCGGCGGTGCAGGTCCACCGGTCGCACGGGCATGCTCGCCCCATGCACCGGCTCTTCGTCCTCATCGCCTTCGTCGCTCGCAGACGAGTCAACCTCGACTTCTTCCTCTCTCGGCTGAGGAACGTAGACGCCCCGCTCCACGTACTCGACTTCCTCGACGTCGTCGCTGCTGAGGCTGAACCGCGCGAGGTCCATCTCAGCGGCCACCGGCGCCGCGGGCTCATCCGCCACGACGACTTCCTCTTCTTCCTTCTGCTCCTCGCGGGGCGAAAAGGCCCCCTCGCGCAGCGTTGCGCGCACGCGGAAAGTCCCGCCCATTTCGCCCTCGACGTCCCTGGGCTCCTCGACGATCTCGATGTCGATCTGCTCTTCCGACACGCCAAGCTGGAAGGCCGCGGCCTTCCGGGCTTCCTCCATCGACTCTGCGCGTATCTCAATGTTGTGCATTTGCTTCCCCCTTAAGGACGCTGGCGGACGCGACTACTTCTTCCGCTTGCGCGACCCGGTCTTTGGTGGCTCAGGACGAACGGCCGGCTTCGGCGTCTCAGCCGGAGGCGTCGCGTCCTCATCACTCTTCTTGGCCTTATCCATCGACGTCACCAGCGCTTGCATGAACCGGCTCTTCTTCTTCGCCACAACCGGCTTGGTCTCCAGCCCCAGCTCTTCCTTCCGCTTCATCTGATACCGGTAGAGCGCCTGCTCGCCGAAGTAGAAGATGTTGCTCGCCAGCCAATACAGGATGAACGCCGACGGGAGGGTCTTGAAGAAGAAGAAGAACATCAGCGGCATCATCCAGGTCATCATCTGCTGCTGTTGCCGCTGCTTCTCATCCGCCGGCATGGGCTGAAGTTTATTCGTCATCTGCTGGAACAGCACCATCGACGCCGCGTAGCCCACGAGCAGCGGGATGTCGGGCATCGACAGGTTGGGGACCCAGAGGAAGCTGGCGTGCGAGAACTGGACCACGTAGCCGCGGATGCCCTGGTACACCATGATCAGGATGGGCATCTGTATCAGCATCGGCCAACAGCCGCCGAAGGGGTTGACCCCGTTCTCTTGCCAGACCCGCCACATCTCCTGCTGGAACTTCTGCTTGTCGTCCTTATACTCTTCCTGCAGAGCCTTGATCTGCGGCTGGAGCTTCTGCATCGCCCGCGCCGAGCCAAGCTGCTTGCGCGTCAGCGGGTGCATGACCGTCCGCGCCACCAGCGCGAGGAGGATCACGCCGAAGGCGGCGCTCCCGCCGGCGACCGTCGCGAAGAAGTCGACCAGCCGGTACCAGAAACTGTCCTTCGCCACCGAGTCCAGCAGCGGGCCGATGGCTTCGGCAACTGGCAGCTTGTCCCAGCCCTTCTTTTTCTCGCTCGGGACCCAGGTATCGTAGAGCGCCCCGCCGACCCTGGCCGTCACGGCGTAGGTCGTCCACGCCATGTAGAGGATGTTCTTGGTCAGCTTGGGGTCGCGCTTCTTGTTGTAGGCCACCCAGCCGGCGTGGGTCGACGCGAAGGCGCCCCACGTCATCAGGTGCGTATGCTGCAGGTCCATCGCCGCCTGCTGGTAACCCTTGACCGCGTCCTCGGTCCGGTCCTGGATCTCGGCGATCCGGGCCAGTCGCAGCTTCGCGAGAGGCAGCGACGGCTTGAGCGAGATCGCGTGGATGACCGGCTTGTCGAAGGGCATCTCCACCGTGCCCTTAGCGACCGCCGGCAGTCCGTCGAGGGAACCCTCGGGGAAACCTTCCGGCTTGACCCCGCCCGCCATCTGGACCTCGCAGTCGCCCAGCTCGGACGCGAAGGCCATCTTCGTCCCGGTCTGCTTGAGGACGCCGTGGACCTCGATCTGCGCGAGCTTGAAGGTGGTCATGTTCGCGTAGAGCCCGGGCACGTCGACCACGGCGGTCTGGGCCTTGGAGGCGAACATGGTCTTGAGCCCGTCGACGATGGTCCCGCCGGGCGCCTGAGTCTGCGCGGCGGCGTTGAGGATCTGCTCGAGGGCCTTGCGTTGCACGTCCGGGGTCGGCTTGCTGGGGATGACTAGTTCGGGCGGAAGACCGGCCTGGGAGGACAGGGCTGCGTTAGCCGCACTGGCGGCTTGCTGCGCCCAGACTCCCGCGACCAATACGCCCAGGACTACCGTTATCGCTGCGACCGCAGCGTAGAGCGTTACGCGTCTTCTATTCATCTAACATGTCAGCTCTGGTTGATGCGGCCGGTACAGTCGTCTGATTCTTGCGTCCCCGGTACAGGGTCACGGCCGCCGGGCGAGAATGGATTACAGCGCGCAAGCCTGCGCAGGGCCAGCCACCCGCCGCGCCAGACTCCATGGATCAGCAGGGCCTGCCTTGCGTACTCCGAGCACGATGGCTCAAATCGGCACGACGGCGGCAGCAGCCGCGACAGCGTCCTCTGGTACAGCCTTATGATCCACGCCAGCACATGTCGCGTGGCCCTCAGGCCTCCGGTGCTTTCGACGCCCCGGCGATAGCGCCCAGGCGCGTCAGCCCTTCCTTCACCCGCGCGAGCAGGCCCGCATAATCCGCCACGGGCGTGGTCGGCCCGGCGATCAGGCCGATCCAGAACCCAGGCTGGATATCGGGCGCGAGGTCCCGCATCATCGCGCGCATTCTCCGCTTCACGCGGTTGCGCACGACCGCGCCGCCGACCTTCTTGCCGGCGACGAACAGGTACTTGTCCGTGCCATCGAGCGAGCGGGCGACCACCAGGGTCAATACCTGGAGATGCGCCCGCCTGCCGGTATGAAACAGATGGCGAACGTCGGGACGGCGCGATAGGGTTTCCAGCGACCTGGCCTCCACTAAACCACGGTGAGGCGGGTGCGACCCTTGGCACGACGGCGGGCGAGAATGCGGCGGCCGGACTTGGAGGAACTCCTCTCGAGGAACCCGAGGGTCCTGGCGCGCTTCAGTTTTTTCGGTTGGTAGGTCCTTTTCACGTTCTTCACACGTCCTGCACAGGATGGATGGTCCGGAGCTCGCAGGGCGAACTCAAGCAGGAGGCCAGCTTACCACACCCCACCCAAACCCCGCAACCGTGCCACCAAAGGCCAGGGCCCACCACCGTCCACAGCCGCAGGCTGAAGCCTGCGCCTACTGCTCTTCGATGCTCTTCTCTGACCCAGCGATGCCCTTCTACGACCCGTCAGCTCCTTGAAAGGCGGAAAGGCCTAGCCCGGATTATGCATG
>PMZA01000530.1 GCA_003170595.1 Armatimonadota bacterium | reverse complement strand
GAGAAGTGCGCTGAGTTCTGGCTGCGCCAGAACTCAGCGAAAGCAAGCGCGAGGGATGGGGGCGGTTGTTGACAGGGGGACGGGGCGGAGGCTATAGTTTCCGCCGCGACCGTCAGGCGGGCCCCAGGGCCCGCTGCTGCTACAACAAGGGCCGGATCGCTATCTTACGGTCCGGGCCTCTTGTTTTTGTGCCCCGGTCCATGTCTTGTGTTGGGGGCAGGTCCAGATGTTTGAGGCGCTCACCGAGCGCTTGAACGGCGTCTTCAAGCGGCTCAGCGGTCGCGGTAAGCTTGGTCCTAAGGATGTTCGCGAGGGACTCAAGGAAATTCGCCGAGCCCTGCTCGAAGCCGACGTNNAGTCGAACATGCGCGACGGCCTGCAACTGGTGCAGCGAGCCCTGCTCGAAGCCGACGTGAACTATGAGGTCGTCAAAGACTTCGTCCAGAACGTTCAGCAGAAAGCGCTGGGCGAGGAAATCCTGCGCGGGCTGAATCCTGCTCAGCAGATAGTCAAGATCGTGTTCGACGAAATGGTCCACCTGCTGGGGGACCAGCCGTCGGGACTGAAACTGAAGGGCTCGGCGCCGCATGTGGTGATCCTGTGCGGACTGCAGGGCAGCGGTAAGACGACTACGGCCGGCAAGCTGGCCCTGAAGCTGAAGGGAGAAGGGCATAAGCCGCTCCTGTGCGCGACGGACGTGTATCGGCCCGCCGCCATCGAGCAACTGCAGCAAGTAGGCGAGCAGGTGGGCGTGGAGGTTTTCACGCTCGGGCATAACGATCCGGTGCACATCGCTCGCGCGGCGCACAAGCAGGCCAAGACGAGCGGGCATGATGTACTGATAGTGGATACGGCGGGACGCCTGCACATCGACGAAGAGATGATGCGCGAGGCGACCCAGATAGAAGCGCAATTTGAGAATCCGGAGACGCTGCTGGTAGTCGACGCGATGACCGGGCAGGATGCGGTCAGAGTGGCCGAGGAGTTCTCCAAGCAGATGTCCATCGACGGCGTCGTCCTGACCAAGCTTGACGGTGACGCCCGGGGTGGCGCGGCGCTATCGGTGCGGGCCGTGACCGGCAAGCCCATCAAGCTCGTGGGAATCAGCGAGCGGATGGACGGGCTGGACGCGTTCTATCCCGACCGGATGGCGCAGCGGATTCTGGGCATGGGCGACGTCCTCACTCTCATCGAACGCGCCCAGCGGGCGATGCAGGATGAGGATGCGGTCAAGCTGCAGCAGAAGCTGCTGGCCGCGCAGTTTGATCTTGAAGATTTCCGGCAGCATCTGCGGAACGTAAGGCGGATGGGCCCGCTGGACCAGATAATGAAGATGATACCGGGCGCAGCGAACATGCCCGGGATGGACGCCGGGGATCTGGACGAGAGGGAACTGGACCGAGTGGATGCAATCGTCGGGTCGATGACGCCCTTTGAAAGGAAGCATCCGGATGTCCTGAACGCAAGCCGCAAGAGAAGGGTGGCGGGTGGGTCCGGGACGACGGTGCAGGACGTGAATGTGCTCTTGAAGCAGTACAAGCAGCTGGCCGAGATGATGTCGGCAATCAAGAAGGGCAAGAGCGTGCAGGTCGGCGGTCTGCGAATCGGCCGCGGCTAAGATACAGGGACTTATCAGGAGGACGAGCAAGTGTCTGTCAGGATGCGACTAAAGAAGCTGGGCGGCAAGCGTGACCCTCACTACCGGGTCGTCATCGCCGATGCGAGGACTCCGAGGGACAGCCGGACGATCGAGGAAATCGGGTACTACAACCCGAAGACCGATCCTCCCACGATCGAGATCAAGGAAGATCGGGCGATCCACTGGCTGCTCAACGGCGTACAGCCGAGCGAGACGGTGGGGTCGCTGCTGCGCAAGGCCGGCGTGCTGGCGAAGCTGGCGGAAGTCCGGCGCGAGCGGAAGGCAGCCGGGGCAAGCGCGGCAGCCGAGTAAGGCGAGGACGGGGAAGCGCGACCGGGGCTGTAGAAGGAATCCAGCGGTCACTCACATACCCGCTCCCACTCCAATACACAGGAGGCGCTCCAAATGCAAGAACTCGTCGAGTACATGGTCAAGGCGCTGGTGGATAGCCCGGACGACGTAGTCGTGAAGCAGGTCGAAGGCGAGACGGTCGTCATCTTCGAGGTGACAGTGGCCGCGGATGACCTGGGCAAGATCATCGGCCGGCAGGGCCGGATTGCCAATGCGCTGCGCTCGATCGTTAAGGCCGCGGCGTCGAGGCAGGGAAAGAAGGCGACGGTGGAAATCCTGTCGTAGTCGAAGTGGTTAGCGAAAACTAGGTCCTTCGCTGAGACGCTCCGCGTCTCTCGCTCAGGATGACAAAGCTAGGAGTGTGGGCGAAAGGCGGAGGGTTGGTGCGGGGATGCTTCGCCCTTCGACAGGCTCAGGGCTCAGCATGACAGACAAGAGCAGAAAAGCAGGGCCGGATTCGCCCTTCGCACTAGCGTGCTCAGGGCAGATGCGGCCCCTCCGAAAAACTGAAAGCCAAGGCCCACCACACGGCCGCCCCCGCAGGCTGAAGCCTGCGACTACTCCTGCGACGCGTAGCGGCACGAACGAAAGGCCAAGGGAAAGGATGGGTGGATAATGAGCATCACGTTGAAGCGCCAGGTGATTTGGCGGGCTGTTGTGACCCCGCAGCTTCGTGAGGAGCTGGCCGAGGAGTTGCAGTCGGCCGCCGATGAGATCGACGAAAAGGTCCAGCAGATAGACTTCCAGACCAAGGCCTACATCACCAACCTGCAGCGGGCCGACCTGGCGCAAGCCCTGGAGATCCGCAAGCAGGTCGAGGCCGAGAAGAAGCGCCAGACCGATCAGCGCGATCAGATCCTTAAGCAGAAGGAACAGATCGCCCAGCTTCCCGACGAGCAGGAGATCATTCGCGGCGTCCTCGAAGGCACCGTGGATGTCGAACTCGGCGACGACCTCACCAAGGCCCTCGCCGGCTACGAACTCGTCACCCGCGACGGGAAGATCGTTGAGGTCCGCGAAGTCGAGAGCCTCGGCGGACGGCGAGCAAGCGCTCCCGTGCGCAAGGGCGAGAAGGAAGGCGGCGGACCCGGACTGATCATCACCGAGGGCGGTGCTTAAAGCGGCGGGCGAAGACTACGACATCGATGTTGGCCTCCTGGTCGGCACCGATGGGCTGGACGGGGCCGTCGTGGTTCGTCCTCTCACCGAATACCCGGAGAGATTTCGCCCCCCGTCGACGCTGTGGCTCGCGCCGCGGCTGGGACGTGGGCGCGAAGTGCGGATCCTGCAGTTGCGCGGTCAGAACGTCAACGGGGACCTTGTCATACGCATAGAGGGCATCGAGAACGTGGAGATCGCCGAGCGGGTGAAAGGCGCGCTGATCAAGGCGAAGTCGGCCGACAGCCCGCCGCTGCCTGAAGGCGAATACTACGAGTACCAGATCCTCGGGCTGGAAGTGTGGACCACGGACGGGCGGCTGCTGGGCGTTATCGACAGCGTGCTGAGGACCGGGGCGAACGACGTGTATGTGGTCGGCGAGCACATGATCCCGGCGATCAAGCAGGTGGTGATCGAGGTGGATGTGGAGGGGGGGAAGGTGGTCGTCGAGGTGATGGAAGGGATGCTGGACGACTAAAGCAAGGGCCAACCTGGGTCCTTCGCGGAGACACAAACCGTCTGACGCTCAGGATGACAAAGCTTTGCAGGCGTATGGTTGGGGAACGGTTTGAGCGGGGATGCTTCGCCCTTCGACAGGCTCAGGGCTCAGCATGACAACCAAGGGCGGAAGAGCGAAAGGCAAAGGCCAAGACGGCCACCGCAGATCCTTCGCTCGGCGAGGAACGCCTCGCTCAGGATGACGGACCACAGCAGAGAGGCGGAAGTGCCGACGGGGCATAAAGCCCCGCCCTACAGCAAACGGAAAGGCGGAAGACTCCAGGCCAAGCGCAAGGCTTCTAGAAATGAGGATAGATGTCGTGACGCTGTTTCCTGAGTTCTACGAGAGCCCGCTGCAATGCTCGATCGTGGGGCGGGCGCTGGCGTCCGGCGCGCTGCAAGTCAAGCTGTGGAACCTACGCGAATTTTCGCATGACCGCCACGGGAAGGTGGATGACACACCCTACGGCGGCGGGGCCGGGATGGTCATGTCGCCCGAGCCGTTCTTCGCCGCGGTCGGAGCCATCGCTCCCGGTGGCGAGACGCCGGTGGTGCTCATCACACCGCAGGGCGAGACGCTTACGCAGGCGAAGGTGAAGGAACTGGCGGCGAGGCCGAGGGTGGTGCTGCTGTGCGGGCACTACGAGGGCGTCGATGAACGGGTGAGGACAGGGCTGGCGACGGAAGAGATATCGATCGGAGATTACGTGCTCAGCGGAGGGGAGCCGGCGGCGTTAGTGCTGGTGGATGCGGTGGCGAGGCTCCTGCCAGGCGTGCTGGGCAATGAGGCGTCGACCGAGGACGAAAGCTTCTCGGACGGGCTGCTCGAATACCCGCAGTACACAAGGCCGGCGGCGATCGGTGGAAGGGAGGTGCCGGAATTGTTGAAACGCGGACATCATGCCGAGGTGCGGAAGTGGCGGCGGAAGGAAGCGCTGCGACGGACGCTCCTGCGACGGCCGGATTTGCTGGCGCGGGCGGATTTGAGTGAGGAAGATAGAAGGCTGTTGGCGGAAGTGGCGAAGGAAGAGAAGGGGTAGGGATAAGGGTTTGAGCGGGGATGCTTCGCCCTTCGGCAAGCTCAGGGCTCAGCATGACAACCAGAAGCAGGAAAGCCAAAGAGGCCACCTCAGGTCCTTCGCGCGAAAGTCGCGCTCAGGATGACGGATAAGAGCGAGAAGGCAAAGGCAGGGCCGGATGTCCGCGCGGAATACGCACTCCCATGCGGCCCCTCCGAAAAGCCGAAAGCCAAGGCCCACCACGCGGCCACAGCCGTGCGGGCCTGTGGTCCGCTTAGCTGAAGCCTGCGACTACTCCCGCGATGCATAGCGATACGGATGAAAAGCCGTAGGCAATATAGCAGGACCGGATAGGAGTGAAAGGCATGGATGAGCTGATCAGAGTAGTCGAAAGCAAGCACTCGAAGGATGACCTGCCGGACTTCGGACCCGGCGATGCGGTCAAGATTCACTTCAAGGTGCGCGAGCGCTCCGAAAAGGGCGAAGTCCGCGTGCGTACCCAGGTGTTCGAAGGCCGCGTCATCCGACGCCGCGGCGCCGGCACCAGCGCCACCTTTACCGTGCGGCGCGTCACTCACGCCATCGGCGTGGAACGCACCTTCCCCCTAATGTCGCCCCTCGTCGAGAAGATCGAGGTCGACAGCAGGCCCGGCGTGCGGCGAGCCAAGCTCTACTTCCTGCGCGATCGCGTGGGTAAGAAGGCCCGGCTGCCCCAGCGCGCCCGGAAGACGCATGAGCAGAAGCGAGCGGCTAAGGCCGCCGCCGCTGGCTAGGCGCGGGAGCTAAGAGACGACGTGACCGGTGAGCAGGGGCTTTCATCCCTCCTGGCCTTCACGAACCCCTGGGAGATAGTGCTGCTCCTGGCCGGGTTCATTGCCGTGCGACTCGCCGTGGCGCCTCTCGACGCCGCGAAGCGGTCGCGCGCGTACAGCCTGGAGTTCATCGACAGCGGCATCATCGCCGTCCTGCTCATCTTCTGCATCGTCCGCCCCTTCGCCCTGCAGGCCTTCCTCATCCCGTCGGGGTCCATGCACCCGACGCTGCTTGAGGGCGACCGGATCTTCGTCAACAAGATGGTGTACTTCACCCGGTGGCCGAAGCACGGCGAGATCGTCGTCTTCCATGCGCCACCGTGGGCAGACCCGCAAGAGCGGGACTTCATCAAGCGCATCATCGGCCTGCCCGGCGATCGCGTCGCCGTCCACGACGGGAAGGTCTTCCGCAACGGGCAGCCGATGGACGAGCCGTACATCGCCGAGAAGCCGGACTATGACTGGCCCACGGACCAGTTCGCCATCCTGAAGGCCGGGGGCAAACCCATGCCCCTGATCCACGACGGCGAGATCACTGTGCCGCAGGACATGGTCCTCGTGTTCGGCGATAACCGGAACCAGTCCAATGACGGCCATGCGTGGCGGGCGATGGGGTCGGACGGGAATAGCTACCCCTGCCCCTTCGTGCCGAAGGAACGGATCATCGGACGGGCGATGTTCATCTTCTGGCCACCGGGAAGGTTAGCGGTAACGCGGTAAACCTCGCAGGGGGACGCTGTCCCCCTGCCCCCCTACTGGAGGGACCTGTCCCTCCAGACCTCCCACGCCGCACAAAACGCGGCTTCCTCGCG
>PMZA01000046.1 GCA_003170595.1 Armatimonadota bacterium | reverse complement strand
GCGGGTATTTATGCCCGCCGCGTATCGCCGTGGCAAACAAGGCTCGGCGGGCATAAATGTGGGTTCGCAGAGCGAACCCCAAGCCCTACAGGAAGGACCGCAGCCCTGGCCTTGGCCCTTGCTCTGTCATCCTGAGGAGGCAACGGAGTTGCCGACGAAGGACCTGCGGTGGCAGCTTTGGTCCTTGTTCCTTTGCCAACTCCAGGGCACAGCAAAGGCCGCCACCGCAGGTCCTTCGGTCGCGGCAAAAGGCGCCGCTCCCTCAGGATGACGGCTGGAGAGGGAACCGCCGGGGGAAGGGTGTGGCCAGGTGGTGGGCCTTTGCTTGCGGAGGTATCGCGGCTGGTTCGGGGAATCGGCCCCCAGCGTCTCACATTCGGGCGAGGTGAGAAGAATGGATCTGCGTGCCACGGTTAACTGTCCCCTGGAGTGGAGTTTCCGAGCGGCCAAAGCTTGCGAGGACCCGTTCAACCATCTCGATCTCGACGTGGTCGTGACAACTCCCGATGGGGGAGAGGTCACGATCCCGGCGTTCTGGGCGGGCGGGGATGTGTGGCGAGTGCGCTTCGCCGCGAAGGAACCGGGCGCGTACAAGTGGCGGACCGTGTGCTCCGATCCTGACGACGAGGGACTCCACGGCGTCGAGGGCAGCCTCTGCGCGCGTCCCTACGAGGGCTGCAACCCGCTCCTCGCGAAGGGCTCGGTCCGCGTCGCAGCCTCGCAACGCTACCTCGAGCACGAGGACGGCACGCCCTTCTTCTGGCTCGCCGATACCTGGTGGATGGGACTCTGCAAGCGGATCACCTGGCCGGGCGAGTTCCAGATGCTCGCCGCCGATCGCGTGGCCAAGGGCTTCTCGACTATCCAGATCGTCGCCGGCCTCTACCCGGACATGGGCGCTTACGATGAGCGCGGGCTCAACGAAGCCGGCTTCCCCTGGGAGCCGGAATGGGCGACGATCAACCCCGCGTACTTCGACATGGCCGACCTGCGGATCGACCACCTCGTGCGGTCGGGGCTCATGCCGGCCATCGTCGGCTGCTGGGGCTACTATCTGCCGTGGCTCGGCCTCGAGCGGATGAAGAAGCACTGGCGCTACCTGGTCGCGCGATGGTCGGCGCAGCCGGTGGTCTGGTGCATCGCGGGCGAGGTGCTGATGCCCTACTACCTCGACTTCCCCCAGCCGCCCGAGTGGCAGACGAAGTATGCCGCCGACATGAAGGCCGGCTGGAGCGAGATGGCCGCGTACGTGAAGAGCATCGACCCGTACAAGCACGTCATGACCGGCCATCCCGGCAACTCCGTGCGCAAGTCGCTAGAGGACGAGGTGCTCGACATCGACTGGCTGCAGACCGGCCACGGCGATCGCAAGAGCATGCCGCCGACCGTCGAGCTAGTCGTCGATTCCTACGCGATGGAGCCGACCAAGCCGACCATCAACAGCGAGGTCGTATACGAAGGCATCGGCGAGGCCTCGCGGCAGGAAGTGCAGCGGATGGCCTTCTGGCTGAGCATCCTCAACGGCACCTGCGGGCACACGTATGGCGCGAACGGCATCTGGCAGTTCAACGGCGCGACCCAGCCCTATGGTGCTTCGCCGCATGGGATGGCCTGGGGCGACACACCGTGGGAGGAGGCCTTCCAGCTTCCGGGATCGAAGCAGATGGGCATCGCGAAGTCGCTCCTCGAGCGGTATCGCTGGTGGGAGTTCGTGCCGCACAAGGAATGGATCGAGCCGCACTGGAGCCCGGAGAATTACCTCGCCCCTCACGCGGCGGGCATCGACAAGCAGGTGAAGATCATCTACATGCCCGAGTTCATGTGGGGCGGGTTCAAGGTCTGCGGGCTGGAGCCGGGCGTGAAGTATCACGCGTACTACTTCGACCCGAAGAACGGGCGCGAGTATGAGATCGGCGAGGCTGTGGGCGACGCGGAGGGCAAGTTCGCGCCCCCGGCGTCGAAGCTCTTCCAGGATTGGATCATCGTGCTGGAGGCGGAAGGGGCGAGAGTCTGCTAGGCGGGTTTCTGTAGGGCTTGGGGTTCGCGAAGCGAACCCACATTCATGCCCGCCGAAGATTGGCTCGCTGTAGGGCGCGGGTTTATCCCGCGCCGCCGGGTCGTCTGCGGCTTTGCCTTACTGCCTTACGTTGTCATCCTGAGGTCGCAACGCGCAGCGTTGCTGACGAAGGATCTCCTTTTGGCTTGTCGGAGCATGCAGCAGTCGGCTATCGGCATCGACAAAAGGAGATCCTTCGGAGCAGCACAAGGCGCTGCTCACTCAGGATGACATCTAAAGGCGGAAGGGCGAAAGACCGGGAGTCGCTCACGACAGCCCTTCGACCAAGCTCAGGACAGAGGGCTGCGGACGGTGTGGGAGAGGTCGAGGCCGATGGGCAGCAGGTCGTCCACCGTAGTGTTGCCCATGACGACCTCAGCCATGCCATCGCGGCGGTAGATCACAACGGCGCCCTCGGGCTCGGTCCCGACGAAGAACTCGCAGCCCGCATAGACCTTGCGCGACAGGCCGCTGACCGGCACCGAATCCTCGGGCACGGAGATGACGCTGACCGGGGTGCGGCCCGCAAGATAGAGCCTGTGCACCGCGAAGGCCGAGTTGAACTTGTCGACGGCCTGCCAGATCGGGACGAGGGTCGGGGCGTTCATGGACGAGCTAACGGCCTGGAGGTTGCGCTGCTCGTCGTTGTACATGTGCGACGCCCGGAGGGCAGCCCCGTGCATGGCGAGAAGTTGTCCGGTGACGGAGCCGGGCGTGAAGACGATGGTGCGGAGGTGGAGAGCCCCGACGATGAGCAGGACACCGGCGGCGGCGAAGACCGGAGCCAGCGAGCGGCGGCGAGCGCCATGGGGGGTGAGGGCGCGCTGGACACCATCGACGCGATCGAGTTCGGAGACGACTTTGCCCCACAACTCCGGCGGAGGGGCGACGACGGGTTCGGGTCGGCTGACGAGGACCTTCTCGGCCATCATCTGACCGGCCTCGGCGGCGCAATCATCGCAGAGGACCACGTGGCCAGCCAAGCGGCGGCGTTCGCCGTCGGGCATCTCGCCGTCAACCCACGCCGCCAACCACTCGCCGCAATTCTGGCACCGATCGGAGGATCGGGGATCCTCAGTCATCGTATTCCCCCCGCAGCAGGCCGTGCTCGCGGGCGTAATCTTCCAGCTCACGCCGGAGAAGACGCCGCGCCCGGAACAGACGCGAGCGGACCGTGCCCAGCGGGACGCCGAGCGCGGTTGCGATATCTTTGTATTGCATCCCGTAGAGATCAGACATGATCGCCACTACTCGAAACTCCTCCGGCAGCGAAGCCAGGGCCTGCTCAATCTCGACATCGTTGAACTGCGAGACGGCCAAGGCCTCGGGGCCGGGCGCCGTCTCAGCGAGGGCGGAAGTCTCGCGGCCGGTCGAGTCCATCACATTGTCCCAGGGGACGACTTCCGGGCGGCGAGAGCGGTAGCGGAAGCGGGAGATGTGCGTCGTAGCGACGATGCGCATCATCCAGGCGCGGAAGTTGGTGCCGGTCTCGAATTGCTCAAAGGACACGTAAGCCTTCACGAGGGCTTCCTGAGCCAGGTCGGAAGCCTCATCGGGATCGCCGGCGAGACGGTAGGCGGCGCGATAGATGTCGCGGTAGTGGTGGTGGGCAAGCTTCTCGAACTCGCGACGCCGGGCGTCGGGCTCGGAAGACGATTTTCGGAGCAGCCGGTTAAGCAAGTGGTCCTAACCCCTAGTGCCGGCTGCCGTGCACGGGTGGCTTGTTACAAGCCACCTAGGATAACGCGCGGCAGACGGGAGGCAGTTCCCTTACGGGCGGATAGAAAACATCGATTTCAGTATACCTCGGGGTAAGCGCGGCCAAAAGCAAAGGTGGGGGCGGGATCGAGGTGCTGCGATAGCCTGAGAGGCCGTGGCGGACTAGTTCGATGCCGTCTCTATCAACTGCGCAATCGCGCGAGCCAGGCTGACGGCGCCGCCGGCTTTCGGGCCGGTGAAGCGCGCGTCTTCGCGATAGTCGGCGTCCACGCGTGCGGCCCTGAGCTGGTCGAGAAGGTCCCCGATTTGCCTCGAGAGCGGGCTGCTCTGGCCACGGAGCGACTGGATCAGGGCCTCGTGTCGTGCGAGGAGTCTGCGCTCAGTACCGCGCTGCACGACTCGGTGCGGCGGTCCGCCGTGTACGCGCGCATGATAGTCGTCCGCTGCGTGGTAGGCCGCGTAGTAGGCTCTGCTGGCAGCGCTACGCCGCTTGGCCTCCGCAAGAGGATCGTCGTCGATAGCGCTCGCGAGGTCGGCGCCCAGGTCGAGGAAGTGCCGCCACCGAAAGCTCATACGAACTCCTCGGTGAAGCACAAGCCGACAGGGGCCATCGCCCAGACATCGGCCATCCAGATACCCGACAACTCGACGCGGCGATGGACGGCGGTCTCGACGTCAAGGGTGACCGGGAACTCGACCTCGATGTACTCGGTGTCCTCTTCCGGGTCTTCCTCGAGGCTGATGGTCGGATGGCCGAAGCCCTCAACATTGGCGGCCGTCCATTCCAGCCCGCACACCAGGGCGTCCAGGAACGTCGGATCGCCGGCGAGAAGCTCCATCAGCCGCGGCGTTTCCTTCACCGTGGCGGCTTCCTTCAGCCGCCGGATCAGGTCGCGGCCAGCATCGGTTTCAGTTTTGTGTGCGACGCCCAAGCGCTTCACCCCCACAACGTCAGCAATTCTAGGGTCCGTGGGGCCGTGTGGCAAGGCGGCTAACCGGGCTTCGGTTCGTCGTCGGTCTCAACGGGGTGGGTGGAGACGGCGCTGCGGAAGCCGAGCTTGTGGGCGAGGTCGTCCACCAGGCTGTACGCCACCGGGACGACCAGCAGCGTCAGGAACGTCGACGAGAACAGGCCGCCGATGACCGTGATGCCCAGGGGTCGCCACATGCCCGATCCCTCACGCAAGGCCAGCGCCATCGGGAGCATCGCCAGCAGCGTCGCGATGGCAGTCATCAGAATCGGACGCAGGCGGCGGCGTCCGCCCCGGATCAGCGCGTCACTCGTCGAGGCGCCCTCGCCCTTCATCACATTGACGACCTGGACGAGCAGGATCGAGTTGGAGACGACGATGCCCGTGAGAAGGAGGAGGCCCATGAGGACCAGCATGGAGATGGTGGTGTGGGTGATGAGCAGGGCCAGGAAGGCGCCGATGGCCGAGAGGGGGATGGCGAGCATGATGATCATCGGCTGGATGATCGACTCGAACTGGCAGGCAAGGATGATGTAGATGAGGAGGATGCCCAGGGCGATGGCGATGAAGAAGCCTGAGAAGCTCTCACGGCGATTCTGTTCGTCGCCGCGGTACTCGTAGGTGTAGCCGGCGGGCTTGGGGATGGCGGCGAGGATGGCGTCGGCGTCCTTCGTGATCACGTCGAGGGGGCGGTCGTGGGAGAGGTCGCCGAGGATGTTGATGGAGCGGCGTTGTTCGTAGCGGTCCACCTGGGTGGGCCCGAGGGTTTCGACGATCTTGGCGACCTGGCCGAAGGGGACCTGGACGTTGTCGCGACCGGGGAGGGTGATGTCCTCGATCTGGTGGATGTCCGTGCGGCTTAGCTCAGGGAGACGGACGGTGATGTCGTACTCCTTACCGGCTTCGCGGTACTTGGTGGTCTCCGTGCCGCGGACAAGAGAGCGGACGGTGCCAGCGATCTGGGCGGTGGTGAGCCCGTAGAGGCCTGCCTTCTGGCGGTCGATGACGACCTGGTACTCCGGGGCGCCGCGCTCCCAGCTCAGGCGGAGGTCGACGAGGCCTGGGACCTTCTTCAGCTTGTCGAGGGCCTCCTGACCGATGCGGGCGAGTTCGGGAATCTCGTCGCCGGAGATGGTGATGATGAGGGCGGCCTCGCTGCCCATGACGTTGGTGGAGAAGGAGACCCTGGCACCGGGAAGGGCTTTGAACTTCTCGCGGATCTCGGCGATGACCTCGTCGGTGGTGCGGGTGCGCTCTTTGGCGTTCTTGAGCTTGACCTGGAAGGAGGCGTCGCGGACGGAACTGCTGCCCTCACTGCTGCCGGACTCACCGACCGTGGAGGTGACCATGGTGATCTCGGGGGTCTTGAGCATCAGGTCTTCCATCCACTCGGCGGCGCGGTTGGTGGTGTCAACGTTGGAGCCGACGGGCATCTGGAGGGTGAGGGTGAATTCACCCTGGTCGGTGGACGGGAAGAACTCGGACCCGAGGAGCGGGACGAGGCTCATGCTGAAGAGGAAGATGCCTACTGCGATGCCGCTGACGAGGGCGCGATGCTTCAGGCACCAGCCGACCGCGTGGCCATAGTTCTCCTCGACCCTCTGGTAGGCGCGCTCCCAGGCAGCGAGGGTGTTGTGGATGGCCTTGAGGAGGGGATTGCGGACGATGCCCACGGCCTCATCGCGCGGGCGCAAGGCACGGGCGGCGACCATCGGGATAACCGTCAGGGCGACGACCAGCGACGACATCAGGGCAATGACCACCGTCAGGGAGAGGGGCGTGAACATGACGCCGACGATGCCGCCGACGACGGTGAGCGGGAGGAAGACGCAGGCCGTGGTGAGGGTGGCGGCGATGATCGCCATGCCGACCTCGCCGGCGCCCTTGACGGCGGCGTGGTAAGGCGATTCGCCGGCCTCAACGTGGTGGTAGACGTTCTCGAGGACGACGATGGAGTCATCGATGATGCGGCCGATGGCGAGGGTGAGGCCACCGAGGGTGATCATGTTCAGGGTCATGTTGCGGAACTTCATGGCGACGGCCGTCACGAGGATGGAGAGCGGGAGGGAGGTGGCGATGACGAGGGTCGAGCGGAGGCTGGAGAGGAAGAGGAAGATGACGATGATGGCGAGGATGGCGCCTTCCTCGGCCACGCCGTACATGTTGTTGAGCGAGCGCTCGATGGAGTCGGCGCTGGCGTAGGTCTCCGTGACGCGGACCTGGCCGGGGAGGCGCTTGTTAAGGGCTGCGACCTCGGCGCGCATGGCATGGGCGCACTCGACGGCGTTGGCGCCGGATTCCTTGCGGACGACGAGCGTGACGGAGGGTTTACGGTCGAGGCGCGAATATTGGCGGATGTCCTTGTGCGTATCGGAGACGGTGGCGATGTCGCTGAGGCGGAGGGGGAGATTGTCACGCGAGGCGATGGTGATGTCGGCGATCTCCTCGGGGGTCTTGAACTCGCCGAGGGTGCGGACGGTGAACTCGCGCTGGCCGAGGGAGATGTGGCCGCCGGGGATGTTGAGGTTCTCGGCCTTGAGGGCGGCCTCGATTTCCTGGACGGAGACGTTGTAGGCGGCGAGACGGTTGCGGTCGACGAGGACCTGGATCTCACGCTCGAGGCCACCATAAATGTCCATGGCGGCGACGCCCTCGACCTTCTCGAGGTCGCGCTTGATGAAGTCGTCAGTGAACTTGCGCAACTCGCGCTGGTCGTCCATGCCCGAGACGTTGAGGGTCATGATCGGCATGACTGTCTGCGGGTCCATCTTCACGATATAGGGGCGCTTGGCGTCGTCGGGGAGGTCGTTGAGGACCTGGTCAACCTTCTCGCGAGTATCGAAGGAGGCGAAGTCCATGTCGGTGCCCCACTCGAACTCCTCGGTGACGGAGGAGACGCCCTCCTGGGAGGAAGAGGAGAGGTGCTTGAGGTTGCGGACGAGGCCGCACTGCTGCTCGATGGGCTTGGTAATGTACTCCTCGACTTCCTGGGGCCCGGCGCCGGCATACACGGTGATGACGGTAATGATCGGGAAGGTCATGTCGGGCAGCAGATCGACCTTGAGCGTGCTCCAGGCGATGACGCCCAGCACGACCGTGGCGAGCATGCCCATCAGGATGGTTACGGGACGGTTTACGGAGAACCGGGCGAAGTTCAAAGATCTTCACTCCTGGCTAGCTGGGCCGAGACCTTGGCGCCGTCCTTGAGATCGGACTGCCCCTGGACGACGACAGCGTCGCCGGGCTGGAGGCCCTTGAGGACGGCGATGCGGTTGGCCTGGCGGAGGCCGACCTCAACGGGACGCTGGTGGGCGGCGTCACCCTGGACGACGAAGACGACGCTGTTCGCGTCCTGCTTGACGACGGCGTCGTAGGGGATCACGACGACGCTGGACTGGCGGCTGGTGACGGCGGCGACCCGGGCGTACATCCCCGACTTGATGACCTCGTTGGGATTAGTGAGATGGACTTCCATGTCGAAGACGCGGGCATTGGCGCTGGCGGCCGCGCCGACCTGGAAGACCTGGCCGGTGAAGCTCTGACCGGGCACGCCGTCGAAGGCGATCGTTACGTCCTGGCCGACCGCGACAAGGTGGCGGCGCTCCTCTGAGAGGGCGCAGCGGATCTTCACGACGCGGTTGTCGACGAGGTTGATGATGGGCATGCCGGGGCTGGCGTACTCACCCGTGCGGGCGTTGCGCTGAACGACGTAGCCGGCCTCGGGGGCATAGATGTAGGTGTTGCCGAGCATGGCCTCGGCGTACTCGAGGTTGGCGCGGGCCTGGCTGACGGCGGCGTTGGCGGCAGAGATGTCGTCGGCGGTGATGGTGTCGCGGATGGTCTGGGAGCGGGCCATCTGGAGGGCCGACTGGGCCTGGTTGACCTGATCGCGGGCGGCCTCGATGTCATTCTGGCGCATGCTGACCTGCGCCTGCATGGCCTTCGCTTTGGCGAGGCCGGCCTTGGCCTGATCGAGCTGGGCCTGGGCGCCGGTGATGTCCTCGGGGCGGGCGCCCTCATCGGTGAGGTTGGCCGACTGGGTGGCGGATTGGTACTGCGAAGCTGCGACGTCGTAGGCAAGCTGGAGGGCGTCGAACTGCTGCTGGGCGATGGCCTGCGCCGCCAGCAGCTTGCGGCCGCGCTCGAGGTTGCGGAGTGCGGTATCGACGTTGGCCTTCGCCTGGTTGACCTGCTCGTGGGCCATGCTGCGCTCCTGGTGGCGGGCACCGGCCTTGACGGTATCGAGGCGGGCCTGCGCCATGCGGACGCCTTCCTCGGCGGCCGTGACGCTCGTCGAGACGTCGTCGCTGGTGACCTGCTGGCCGGTCTGAGCCTGGGCCAGACGCGAACGCGCGGCCGAGAGGCTGGCGCGGGCGGTGTCGACGCCGGTGGTCGTGCCCACGGTCTGGAGGCGATAGGCTTTCTGAGACTGGATCAGCTTGATCTGGGCCGCCTGGAGGCCGGCGCGGGCGAGGTTGGTCTGGGCCACTAGTTCCGTGCGATCAAGCTCGGCGACGAGGGCGCCCTTGTTGATCCACTGGCCCTCATCGCAATAGACGCGGAGGAGCTTGCCGGGAACCTTCGAGTAGACGCCGACCTTGTTGATGGCCTCGACGGTGCCATCGAGGGTGAAGCCGTCCTCGACGGCGCCGATGGCGGCGACGTAAGTCTTGACAGGGACAACCGTCTCATGCTTCTGAGCGTTGGCCTTCGCGGCCCGGACGCCGGAGATGTACTTGGTGCAGAAATACCCGCCGCCGCCGAGGACCACAACGATGACGATGGGCAGAAGCCAGCGCGTGGGGCTGCGCATAGGGTATCGCTCCTTCTGAGCCTGCCGTTCTGGATGGGCCGTGCAGGATGGGCCGTGCTGAGACTACTTGGCCGGGGCTTTGGCCACTGCGGCCGAGGCGGGCTTGGTCGCTGCCATGGTCGGCCCGGGAAGCTTGACGGGCCTGGCCCAGGCGCCGCTGGCGAGATCGGCGATGGTCACGCCGGTGGCGGCCTCGAGGGCGACGCGGGCGAGTTCATAGCCGAAGCGCGCGTTGACGAGATTGGCGTGGGCGGAGATGAGGGCGGTGCGGGCGTCGGTGACCTGGACGGGAGTGGACACTCCCTCGCGGTAGGAGAGGTCGGCGATGCGCATGGCCTCTTCGGCGGCGGCAGCGCCCTTCTCGGCGTCGACGATCTGCTCGGCGGCCTCGCGGAGGCTGATCCACGCCTGATAGACCTGCTGGGCGATCTGTTCGCGCGTCGCCTTGGCCGACTGCTCGGCGGAGCGGGCGTTGGCCTGGGCCTGCTCGACCGTGTGGCGGGTGAGGCCGTGGTCGAAGATGAGCTGGGTGTACTGGAGGCCGATGGTCCAGGCCTCGGCGGTGCCGCCGAAGCTGGAGGCTGCCTGGCGGGCATAGGTGGCGACGGCGTTGATGTCGGGCTTCTTGGCGGTGTCGGCGAGGCGGACGCGGGTCTCGGCCAGATGAAAGGCGGTGTCGACGGCCTGGACCTCAGGGCGGTGCATGCCCGAGGCCCTGATCGCGTCGGCCACGTCGATGAGGAACTGGCCCTGAGTCTTGGGCGAGTCGAGGCGGAGGGGCTTCATCTGGTCGATCGTCAGGAGGGTCTTGAGAACCGCGAGGGTCTGGTCGACGGCGGCATGGGCAGCGACTAGGCCGTTGTTGGCGTTCTCGACATCGGCCTCGGCGCGGATCGCGTCGTAACCCGGCGCGGTGCCGGCATCTACGCGGGCGCGAGCGTCCTGAAGATGAGTCGCCGCGCGGGAGACGTTCTCCGCCGCGACCTGCTCAAGCTGCTGGGCCTGGATGACCTGGAGGAATAGCTGGCGGGCGCTGCTGGTCACGAGGAGACGGGTGGCGTCGCGCTGGTAGGTGGCGACGTCGATGCCCTGCTGGGCGAGGACCTCCTGCCAGTAGAAGGCGCCGCCGCGGGTGATGGGCTGGAGGAGGGTGAGCTGGGCGTTCCACTCGATCGGCGGAGTGAGCTGGAAGGTCTCGCTCTGACCGTTGCCGAGCGGGAGGGTGACCACAGCGACCGGGCCGAGACGGGTGACGCCGGCCGAGGCGGAGAGTGTATACCCCTCCTGAGACTTGGCCTGGCGGAGGGCTGCCTGAGCGGCGGCGACGGCTTCCTGGGCCTCGAGGAGCGTGCGATTCTGATCGGCGGCAAGGCGTGCGGCGTCATTGATGGTGAGCACCGTCGCGGCGGCTGCGGCAGATTGGGGTGCGGCGGGTTGGCCGAAGACTACGAGCGAAATCCCCAGGATTGCGAGGGTGGACATTACTCTTCAGCCTCCTCGGCAGGCGTCTCGAGGCTTGCGCCCTGGATGGCCTCCTGCATCTTACTCAGGAACCTCATCATCGCGTCGGCCTTCACAATGATGATCGACTGGTCGGCCGGGTGGCAAAGAATGAGCAACTTCTCGCCCGCTTCTATGCCAAAGGCTCGACGGACTTCCGCCGGTATCACGATCTGGCCGCGTTCGCCGACGGTCACGGCGCCGTGGAAATTAAGGCTCGGTTCGGTGCCCATAGGGATTCCCCCATTCCGTACTAATCACACAACGTTGCCATATTATACCAAGCGTGAAAGGCGTGTCAATCATGTATTTCGTGCCGCGGTGCAGGGAATATGATAACAGCAAGGGCCGATCTCAGTGCCGTAGACTAGCGCATCGTGCCGTAGAGTAGCGCAGTGTCGTGAAATCGTTTCATAGTGCGCGTGCTGGAATCGGAGTGCGGAATTGTGCTAAACTTGCGGCCCCATGGCAACGATCAACGTGCTCTTCGCAGGTGTGGGCGGACAGGGAATCGTCACAGCGAGCGACATCCTCGCCGAGGCCGCCCTGGCCGCTGGTTGGGGCGTAAAGAAGGCGGAAACTCACGGCATGGCCCAGCGCGGCGGCGGTGTGACCAGTCACGTTCGCCTCGATCCGGCGGGCGAGGTCCACTCCCCTCTCATCCCCGAGGGGCAGGCGGATTATCTGGTCGCGCTCGAGATGCTCGAAGGGCTGCGGTCGCTGTGGATGCTCAAGGACGGCGGCGTGGTCCTGGCCGATAGCCGGAAGATCGCGCCGTCGGGTGCCCATCGCGGAGATGCGAAGTACCCTGACGATGCCGAAGCGACGCTGGCGGCGAGAGGCGCGGTCGTGGCTGCGACGGAGGAAGCGACGCGGCTTGGTGACGCGAGGGCGGCGAACTCGGTGCTGCTGGGCATGCTCGCGACGCGGCTAGACATACCGGAAGAGGCGTGGCAGGCGGCGTTCGGAAAATGCCTCAAGCCAAAGGCGGCGGAAGTGAACTGGCAGGCGTTCCTGGCCGGCAAGGCGATGGCGTAGGAACGGTTAGGCGTCGTCGCAGTCGCCGCTGCACTCTTCTCCGCGAACACCTTCGAATCCCTCGCGAAGGATGATCGGGAGCAGCGCCAGGGCTGCGACCGGATCAGCCCACCACCAGCCGAGCCAGGCATTGAGCCCAAGGCCCAGCAGGAGCGCGGCGGACATCCATGCGCACACCCCGGTCTCCGCGGCATCGGCTGCGAGCGCCCGCGAGTTGATCCGCGCGGCGACGCGACGCTTCGCCACCATCAGCCACAGCATCACCACCAGCGCGACCGCGGCCAGCACGATCCCCGGAAGGCTCGCACGAGGCGGCTCGTGGAGGAAGAGCTTGGTGCCGGACTCGTAGAGGATGTAAGCGGCGATGAGGAAGAAGGTGACGCCGACGACCTTGCGGGCCTTGCGCTCGGCGACCTCGCCGTGACCCTCGGGCGCTTTCAGGCGCCAGATGAGGATGCCGGCGGAGAAGGTCTCGACGACGCTGTCGAGGCCGAAGCTGAGGAGCGCGACACTCCCGGCGGCGATGCCGGCCACGACGGCCACGACGGCTTCGAGAAGACCCCACGCTGCGGTGAAATACTCCAGGCGGAGGGCCAGCGCGAAGTCGCGGGTGGGTTCGATAGTCATCGGTGGCCTATCCGATGCGGAAATCGCTTAGCGTCGACAGAAGGTACAGCATGCGGTCGCGGTGTGTCTCGTCGAGCATGAACATCTGCACGGGCTGGTGTGGTGTCGTCTGGCCGCCGTTGAAGTGGGCTTTGAGAACGCCCACAAACATCAGCTCCGAGGATGAGAGTATGCATTCCTCCGCCTCCCCTGCCACGTATCTGGTGAAGTCCCCCGAGTCCTCGATGCTCCAGAACTTGTCGAAGGGCATCACCGGCGAATGGAAGAGATACGCCCATAACCGCTGGAGCGCCGCGGCCCTGGTATACGAGCCGTACTTGGCCTCGATGGCCTGCTTGAGTTCGCCAGTGAGGGCCTCGACGGCATCGGCTGCCTTCCTAACGTCATCGATACGTACGCCGTGGGAGGCTAGTGTGCCCGGGAGCCATGGCTCCGGAGGGGCATCATGCAGAATGCGGTTGCGCTTATCCTTGGCGTAGACGATGGCCTCTAGGGTCCCCTGGGTGACCTCATTCACCGATAGCAGGTGGCAATAGGTTCGTACCATGATCGCCGTGGCCTTGTAGCCCCACTGCTGCACGTACCGGTCAGCCAGCCTCGCTGGTAGATCGGTGGAGACTGCGTCTTCCCTGCGGATCTCCTTTCGCTCGCGCTCGAAGGGTATCTTACCCGGGACGCCACGCAGATAGCAGCGCAGACTATCCTGTAGCATGGCGTCGCACCTCGCCATCACGAGCACGAAGAGGCCCTCGGTGCACAGTGGACCCGGGACTTCGGTCAGCTCGTCGCGAAGGTGCCTCAGGCCCATCGTCGCGAACTCGAGCGGCCGAGTTAGCTCCCTGCATATGAGCAATTCCGGTCTCTTGGCTGCCCTCATTAGCTTCTCCTATGCTCCGAACTCAGTGCTGGGCAAGCGCAGCGACAACTGGCACGGGTGAAAGGTTGGACGCGGAGGAGAGGACTCCTTCGAGGGGCGTCGAGGTAAGCGAAGACCGGGTCCTTCGTCAGCAACGAAGACCTTTGCTTCCTCAGGATGACAACGAAAGGCAGAAAGGGAAGGCCACCCCGCCTTTCGTCAGATCGAAGGCGGAGGTTCGGAGCGGCGGATGCGGATTGAGCGGGCGAGTTCGTCATCCAGCGCCACTGTCGTGCCCCTCACCTGGATCACGTAAGCCGGCGACTTCTGCATCACCGTGATCCTCTGCCCCGGAAAGATACCCAACGATCCGAGCTGGGCGATGCGGCGACGGCCGGTCTCCTCGGGGCCCTGAGGGCCCTGAGGGCCGTGCGGACCGGGACCTCCGTGGCGATGCGGCCCGCCGTGGCCGCGTGAGGGAGGGCACTGCGCGCCGACCTGTGGCGGCTGGCCATAGGTGATGTAGGCGACCGTGGCCTCCTCGCCGGGCGTGAGATCCTCCAGGGAAAGGACGGCTGCCTCGACCGCGCGCTGACCCTCCTTGCAGCAGGGACCGGGCGGGATGGGGTTGCCGTGGGGGCACTCGGTCGGGTGGCCGAGGAAAGTGCAGATGCTGCGCGTCAGTTCGGGGCTGACGATGTGCTCCATCTGGCCGGCGATGAAGTCACCACTCTCCGGCGGCATGCCGAGGACGTCCATCATCAACCGCTCGGCGAGACGATGGCGACGGACGACGTCGCCCGCCTGGCGATGGCCCTCGGGCGTGAGGTTGGCCACCGTGCCGCTCAGTTCGACGAGGCCCGAGGCCGCCAGGGCTTCGAGGGAGCCGCCGTTGTGGCTGACGAGCTGCGGGTGGTCGATCGGGACGCCGCGTTCGCCGTGCTCATCCTGAAGGAAATAGAGGACGTGGAGGACGTGCTCCATCTTCTGCTTGAGGTCTTCGGTCATGATGCTAACCGCCTCCGAGGGTGACGCCGAGAGCGTGGAGTATGAGGTTGACGGCGGCGCCGGTGAGGACCGCGATGATGAGGATGAGGCCGGCAATGAGGATGCCCCGCTTCGCGCCCTGCTCCTTGACCATGATCATGAAGTTGGCGAAGCACGGGACGAAGAGGGTCATCGTGATGAGGGCGACGACGGACTGTACGTTGTCGAGACGGCCCTGCGCGCGGAGGCTGAAGAGGCCGGCGGCGCCGTAGTCGCGACGGAGGAAGCCGACCAGGAAGGGGTAGGTCGCGTCAGGCGGGAGGCCGAGCATGTGGACGATGACCGGCTGGAGGGCACGCTCGAAGAAGCCCATGAGGCCAAACCAGGCGGCGACAGCGAGGGCGGCGGTGCTGAGCAGGAAAACTGGCACAGCCTCGCGCAGGAACCACTCGACGCGGCGGAGGGTCTTGCGGATGACGTTGCTGAGGACGGGCCAGCGGATGGGAGGGATCTCGACAAGGAAGTCCGGGCGGGCTCCGGGGAGGATCTTGTTCGCCACGTAACCCGCGGCGAGGAGCTGGATCAGGACGACGCCGAAGATGAGGAGGATCGCCGCGTGCCCCATCGAGCCGGCCATGGCCATCACCACGCCTAGCTGGGCCGAACATGGGACGCCGAGAGCGAGGAGGAAGGTGACAATGACACGGGCCTTCGGGGTCTCGAGGACACGGGCTGCGAGGGTGGCCATCGTGTCGCAGCCGAGGCCGAGGACCATGGGCACGACGGCCCGGCCGTTGAGACCGAGGGTGGCGAAGATACGGTTGGTCAGGACCGCGAGGCGGATCATATAGCCGCTATCTTCGAGGAGGGCGAGAAAGGCGAAGAAGAAGGTGACGATGGGGAGGATGATGCCAAGGGCGAGGGTGAGGCCCATGGTGAAGAGGCCGTACTCGCCGACGAGGAGGTACTTGCCGAAAGCCCAGGGGACGTGACGATCGACGAGATTGTAGACCCACGGGATGAAGTGGCCGCGGGCATCGCGCGTGACATCGAAGGCCAGAAGGCGGATGCGTGTGGCGCGAGGGAAGGTGAGGACCGCGGAATACTGCGAGTGATCGACCAGGGGTGAGAGGTGACCGTAGAGGCTGTACTGCCCCGGCGATGTCAGGATCGGGGCGAGAGGGTGCAACTCGGGAAGGGTGGTGGAGGCGTTGGTGAAGGCGAGGCGAGCGAGCGGCAGCGGCCCGTCGCAAGAGAACCTCGCGACGAAGGTGTACTTCTCCCCTACCCCGAGCAACGCGATGGCGCCGTGGCCGGGCGAGAGCGTGACGACGGTGGGCCGGCGCGGCCTCGTGGGGCTGATGATGACGCCCTGGCCGTACGCCTTCATCGCCGCGGCACCCGCGACCTCGGTCGAGACCGGGCGGGCGGAATCAGCCATCGAGGCGAGGCGATCGGGCGGTGAGCCGAGGACCGTCCCGGACATCCAATCGACGACGTAGCCGGCGCCAACTTTGCCGACGACGAGGTAGAGAGTGAGGAGAACGGCGAGGACGATGGCCACGCCCCAGATCGGGTGCATCGTCGCCGCCGAGACGACCTCGCGGACGCGGGAGGGTGAGACGCGGCGCTTGAGGGTGACCGAGTCGGCAAGCTCCTCGGCCTGCTGGTAGCGGTGGCGGGCGATCGTGTAGTCGAGCGGGCCCGAGAGGCGGCCCTGCAACTCGCAGCGAAGCTCAGCAATCTCGCAGAGGACGTCGTTCGGGATGAAGTCGCCCAACATGCGGGCGAGTTCCTCGTCGCCGCTGCCGAGAAGGAGGAGGGCGACGCCGCGTTTGGCGAAGGGCAGGTCGGGGAGGAGATCGACGGCGCGCGCGATGGCATCCTCGACCTCGTCGGGGAAGACCGTCGCGGCGATGGGCGGCTTCGTCCGCTGCACCGCGTGGCGCAACTCGTGGAGGCCGCGGCGCTCGACGGCGACGGTGGGCACGACTTCGACGCCGAGGATCCGCTCGAGGTCGGGGATGTCGATCTCCAAGCCGTCGATGGCGGCCTCGTCCATCATGTTGAGAGCGATGACGACGGGGAGGCCAAGCTCGGCAAGTTCGAGGGTGATGCGAAGGCCGCGGGCGAGGTTGCGCGCGTCGATGACCTGGAGAACCGCGTAGCCGGAGGTGGTGAGGAGGATCTCGCGCGTGACGACCTCGTCGACCGAGAGCGGGGCGAGGCTGTTAATGCCGGGTGTGTCGACGACTTCGGGCTGAACGCCGAGGCCGCGAAGCTTGCCGCGCGTGACCTCGACGGTGGTCCCGGGGTAGTTGGAGACGACGGCGTAGGTGCCCGTGAGGAGGCCGAAGAGGACGCTCTTGCCGACGTTGGGATTTCCTATCAGGTAGATCTTCTTTATCATTCAACCTCTATGATGATCTTGGCCGCTACACCATGCCCTAAAGCTAAAATGGTCCTGCCCGCCTTG
>PMZA01000282.1 GCA_003170595.1 Armatimonadota bacterium | reverse complement strand
TAGAGGCTGGCGGACGAGACGATGTGGTCGCCAGCACCGGCGACGTTCAAGATCGCCAGCGTCTCAGCCGCCTGCCCGGAGGCCGTGACCAACGCCGCCGCGCCGCCCTCGAGGGCCGCGACTCGCTCCTCCAGCACGGCCCACGTCGGGTTCATGATCCGCGTGTAGATGTTCCCGAACTCCTTGAGCGCGAACAGGTTCGCCGCGTGATCGGTGTCGCGGAACACGTACGACGTGGTCTGGTAGATCGGCACCGCCCTCGAGCCGGTGGTGGGGTCAGGCACCTGCCCTGCATGCAAAGCAAGGGTATCGAAACCCGGTTTCTTTTCAGTGTCAGACATCTTCGTTCCTCCTCAGTAATCGGTTAGGGTCAAGCTCTACCACTGCTGGGTCAGGCCGATGGCGATCTGGTTGTCGAAGGCGGCGTTGAGCCGGGCATAGCCGGCGTCGATGAAGGTGTGCGGACCGGCGATGTAACGGACGGCGATATCCTGCCAGGGGCTCACCGTGGGCTGCTCGTAGTACTCGACGCCGACGATGATTTTGGGTGTGGCCTGGATGCCAAGGAAGCCGCCTAGCTCGGTGGTGCGGCTGGAGGCTTTGCCGAAGAGGCCGCTGCCGAGGCCGTTGGTGTTGCGAACGGTGAGGCTGGCGATGACAGGTGTGGAGCCCGGGAAGACCTTGGTGGCGACCGCGTGGAAGTCCTCAGTCGCGTCGCCGCCGGAAGGATCACGGACGATGGCGCCGACCGCTACCTGGGGCCAGTCGCCCTTGAAGGGCAGCACGACGTACTTGGTGTGCAGAAGGACGGCATCCTGGCCGCCACCGACCGCCAGAGACGTGTAGGTGGCGCCGATCTCCCAGCGCGAATCGGCGCCGTAGGTGACGCCAAAGGTAGTCAGGGCGCCGGCAGGCTGCAGGTTCAGGTAATGGGCAGAGGCCTGCCACGTGCCGTTGGGCACGGTCAGAGCCAGAGGATTGAGGAATACGCCGGTCGGGCCTTCCCAGGTAGCCTGGGACCACGCCGGCGAGGCGAGCAGTATGGTTGTCACAGCGAACAGTGCATACACGGTCAGATTTCTCACGGAAGTATCCTCCCAGGGCCGCCGCTCCGCCTATCGGAGTGCAGCGGTCCCAAAGTTTCTTCTTGCGCTAACGCGACAAGGGTTGGGCTTGGACTGCTCTGTAGGGGAGCCCAGGCTTCGCCGGCGGAGAAGGCGAAGCCCGGGCAGGAGGACGTACGGAGGGTCACTTACGAGGAACCGGCTACCACACCTGCGACCATCCCCTTAGCCTGGTCCTCGACAGTGCGCCCCCGCACATCCTCGGCGCATCCCATAGGCGAAGCGCGATAGTCCCTTGATCATGGCGTCTCCCTCACGCGCCTACCGGCGTGAGTTCTCCCTCCAGCCGCTCGATGGCGGATGAGTCATAGTCGAATAGCTCGGTGGATAGGTACCGCTCGCCCGTGTCGGGCAGGACGACGACGATCAACTTGCCGGCGTTCTCCGGGCGGCGGGCGACCTGCAGCGCGGCCCACGTTGCGGCGCCGGAGGATATTCCGACCAGGATGCCTTCCCGCCTGGCCAGAGCCCTCGCTGTCGCCACCGCGTCGGCCGTCTGCACCTGAACGATCTCATCCACGATGCTGGGGTTGTAGACACCGGGAACGAACCCGGCGCCGATGCCCTGGATCTTGTGCGGGCCGGGCTTGCCCCCGGAAAGGACGGGGGAGTCGGCCGGTTCGACGGCGATGGCCCGGAGTTCGGGCTTGCGGGGTTTGAGGACCTCCGCAACCCCGGTGATCGTCCCGCCCGTGCCGACCCCGCCGACGATGATGTCCACCTGGCCGTCGGTGTCGTTCCAGATTTCCTCGGCGGTCGTGCGCCGGTGGATCTCCGGATTGGCCGCGTTCTCGAACTGCTGAAGGATGAGGTACCGGCTATCGCTGCGGGCTAAGGCCTCAGCCCTTGCCACGGCGCCCTTCATCCCCTCGGCAGCCGGAGTCAGGTAGAGCTTCGCCCCGAGCGCGATGAGCAGCTTCCGCCGCTCCTCAGTCATCGTCTCGGGCATGGTTAGCACGAGCTTGTACCCCCGCGCGGCTGCGACGAAGGCCAGCGCGATGCCGGTGTTACCGGAGGTCGGCTCGATCAGAATGGTGTCTTCATTGATAAGTCCCGACCGCTCGGCGGCCTGGATCATGGCCAGCCCGATCCGATCTTTGACGCTGGCAAGAGGGTTGAAGGATTCGATCTTGGCGACGACTTTGGCCGCGAGGCCGTGGGCAAGCCTGTCGATTCTCACCAAGGGCGTGTTGCCCGTAAGCTTTGTGATATCTGAGTAGATCTTCATGCGAACCACCTCGGACCTAACGTCTATATTGTATATGGGGAATATAATCAATACGCTATTCCCTGTCAACCCCCTGCGGAAAAGAATCTTTCGGCCGGCCGCCCTTGCCCCCGGCGACGTGCCTTCCGAGGCCGCGAATCCTCAGCTCAATGCACCCACGGCACTTGTCGGGCGTCTCGTTGATGCAGATCTTGCCGGGATAGATCTCGTACAGCGCACGGAACTGCTGGGGCGTCACGTTGGGCATGACCACGTCCGCTCCGACCGATAGGCCTCGCTCGCGGCCTGCCGGGTCGATGGTGCCGAGAGCCGTCGTTGCGACGATGTGGGCACCGGGAAGGAGCAGTCGCGCGAGGGCGGTCATGCGCAGCGTGGTCGTCAGATCGGCGGGCAAGGCGTCCGCAATAGGCGTCTGGGGATGAGGGATGAAGGGCCCCAGACCGAGCATGTCGGGCTCAAGGTCGGCGAGGAAGAGCAGGTCTCGCGCCCGGCTTTCGTCGGACTGCCCCGGCAGGCCGATCAGCACTCCGCAACCGAGTTCGTAGTCGAGCCGGCGGAGGGTCTGGAGGCAGCGGAGCCGGTTGTCGAAGCTCATCCCCGGGTGCAGCGTCGCGTAGAGGTCCGGGTCACTGGTCTCGATGCGCAGAAGGTATCTGTCGGCGCCGGCCTCACGCCAGAGGGCGTAGTCGGCCTCGGGTCGCTCGCCCACGCACATCGTCACGGCGACGTCGCAGAGGGCCTTGATCTCCCGGACGACGCCTGCCAGCATCTCGCCCGTGTACGAGGCATCTTCGCCTGACTGCAGGACGACCGTGCGGTAGCCGAGGTCGCGCGCCACGACCGCGGCGGCGACGATGTCCTCGGGCGCCATGCGATAGCGCTGCAGCTCGCGGTTCGCAGCCCGCAGGCCGCAGTACTTGCATGACCCCCGGCAGTAGCTGGAGAACTCGATGAGCGCGCGGAGGTGCACCCCGTCGCCCACGTGTTCCTTTCGCACCGCATCGGCCGCCGCGAAGAGCGCCGCCTCCTCTGCCGGCTCGCGCGTCGTCAGCAGGGCCACCAGGTCGGCAGCTTCACGGGGGGTCTCAACCAGCGTGGTGGTCATGGCGACTCAGCCTTGCGGCAGGGCCTCGTTCATGCTGCCGGTGCGATAGCCCTCGAGGTCCACCGTCACGTAGGTGAAACCCAAGGCCTTCAGCATCTCCACCACGCTCCCGCGCAGGGGCTCCTCGCCCAGGCGGCTCACGTCGTCGGCCTCGACCTCGATCCGCGCGGTGTCGCCATGGTGGCGGACGCGGACCTGCTTGAACCCCCACTCGCGCAGGGCACGCTCGGCCTCCGCCACCTGCCGGAGCTTCTCCACCGAGATCGTCTGCCCGTAGGGAATCCGTGACGCCAGGCACGCCATCGAGGGCATGTCCCACGTCGCCAGCCCGCGCGCCCGCGACAGCTCGCGGATCTCGTCCTTCGTCAGCCCCGCCTCCAGAAGCGGAGCACGGACGCCAAGCTCCTCCGCAGCCCGGTGTCCCGGCCGGAGATCGCCCAGGTCATCGGCTTGGGCGGCATGAGCGACCCAGGCGATGCCTTCTTGGGCCGCGATCTCGCGGAGCCGCGTAAACAGCTCGCGCTTACAGTAGTAGCAGCGGTCAGCGGGGTTGCCTGTGAACCCGGGCAGCCCCAGCTCGGAGGTCTCGAAGACGATGTGCCGCACACCCAGGCTCGCGGCCAGCGCCTTCGCCTGCTCCAGCTCTTCCTTCATGTACGTCTCGCTGCAGGCCGTGGCCGCCAAGACCTTGTCCCCAAGCACCTCCGCCGCGACTGCGAGCAGGAAGGTGCTGTCCACGCCGCCCGAGTAGGCGACCACCACGCTCCCCATGTCGCGGAGGATGCCCTCCAGCCGTTGCAGCTTCTCCTGCACCCGCACATCGGGCCCCGTCGAGGCATCCGTTGTCGCACTCATCGCTTCTCCACCTCCACCCGGTACGCGGCGCAGTCCGGGCATTCATCCCACACATCCACCGCGCATTGGGCAAACTCGTTGTATTGCGCATCGATCGCAAGCAGGACGCCATCCAGCACGCCCGGTATCCCGAGCACCAGCTTGAAGACCTCGGCGGCCATGATGCTCGCCACGATCCCGGCCACCGGGCCGATGATCCCCACCTGGCTGCAGCTCATCCGGTCTTCCGGCGCCGGCGGCTCCGGGCACACGCACCGGAAGCACGGCCCGCCGCGCCGCACGGTCATCACCTGCCCAGCAAACCCCACGCACGCCCCATGCACGAGCGGGATGCCGGCCTCCAGGCACGCCGCGTTGACGGCATACCGGCTCTCGTAGCTGTCCGTGCAGTCCACGACCACATCGACCCCCGCCGCCAGTTCTCGCGTCCGCAGCTCGCCGAGTTCTTCCTGAACCGCCTCGATGTCCACGGCCGGGTTGATCGACCTCAGCCGGGCCTCGGCTGCCACGACCTTCGGCACGCCCAGGTCAGCGGTCGAGTAGAGCATCTGGCGGTGGAGGTTGCCGATCTCGACGATGTCATGATCGGCCAGCACCAGCCTGCCCAACCCCGCCGCCGCCAAGTATCCGGCTACGCCGCATCCCAGCGCCCCGACCCCGGCGATCAGCACCGAACTCTCCAGCAGCCGGCTCTGCCCCTTGAGGCCTATCTCCGGGAGGAGAACCTGGCACGACCAGCGCGATATCTGCTCTCTTGACAGCATGGCGCACGCCACCTATTCCTCGTGCCGCAGGACGATCAGGGCGATGCCGCAGCCTTCGACCGTCCGGACGTCGCTTACCTCATGTCCTGAATCTCGCAGCATTCGGGGGATGTCCAGTTGGGTGTCGCCCGCGATCCAGAACTCGCACGGCAGCCCGGGCGGCTCCTCTTCGAGGATGGCCATGATCTGCACGCAGTTCGCCGGGCATCTCAAATCCCGGACGTCGAAGCTCTTCGTCGGATTGTTGGTAAGCACGGTAGGAGAGCGCCTTTCCACGAATAGCTATATTGACTATCGGCTTAATAGATAAAATACCAATCGATCATCTGGATGTCAAGGCAAAGGGGGCTTGACAAGGGGCAGAAGACGGCGCAAGCTCGACTTGCTATACCACTGCGTGATATAGTTCGACCTGGTTCAGGGCTCTGAAAGATCGAGGCCAGGAGCTGGAGCGCCCGATGACACAAAGTGTACTTGGTGTTGTGGTGCTGCAGGGCTTCATGCTCGTCGGGGCTGCCGTATTCATCGCCTCGGGCGGGATGGGATGGATCAGGGAGCAGGTGCCGACCGGCGCGCGTAGGTGGATGTCCAGGCGCTGCCGTTCGGTCGGCTGGATGATGCTTCTGCTGGGCCTCGCGATGATGTCGTGGTCCCTCGCCGTGTGGGTCTACTCATGAAGGAGCCGGGATCTCCCCCCCTACCGCGACACGATCACCGACGAGAGTTGGGCTTTCGGCCGTTTGTCGAGCTCCCGAGCGGGAGTTTGCACTCGTTCGAGTCACAAAGCCTGGAGGCAGATGCCATGAGTCACGAGACGGACGTGTTGAGTGCTCTGCTGGTCGAAGACCGCGTCTTGCCCGTGCCTGGCCCCTTCCACGATCGCGCCCATGTAACCGACCCTGGCATTAGAGAGGAAGCCGCTGCCGACCCGGAAGGATTCTGGGAGCGGTGGGCCGAGGAGCTTGAGTGGAGCCGGCCCTGGTCGAAGGTGCTGGAGTGGAAGCCGCCTCACGCCCGGTGGTTCGTCGGGGGCAAGCTCAACGTCTCTGTCAACTGCGTGGACCGGCACATCCGGGGTCCCCTGCGCAATGCCGCGGCAATCATCTGGGAGGGCGAGCCGGGCGACAAACGCGTGCTCACCTACTGGGATGTCTACCGCGAGGTCAACAAGTTCGCCAACGCCCTGCGCCGCCTCGGCGTCAAGAAGGGCGATCGCGTCGCGATCTACCTCCCCATGATCCCGGAACTGACCATCGCCATGCTCGCCTGCACGCGGATCGGCGCGGTCCACGCCGTCGTCTTCGGCGGCTTCAGCGCCGAGGCCCTCGCCGACAGGATCAACGACGCCGGGGCGAAGGTGCTCATCACCGCAGACGGGGGTTGGCGACGCGGCCAGCTCCTGCCCCTCAAGCACGACTGCGACTATGCCCTGCGCGACACGCCGTCCATCGAGAGCGTGGTCGTCGTCAACCGCGGCAACTTTGTTCTCCGCATGAAAGATGGGCGCGACTACTGGTGGCACGACCTCGTCAGCGACGTTCCCCTCTACTGCGAGCCTGAGGAGATGGATGCCGAGGATATGCTCTACATCCTCTATACCTCGGGCACCACGGGCAAGCCCAAGGG
>PMZA01000544.1:1201-7140 GCA_003170595.1 Armatimonadota bacterium | reverse complement strand
TGTCATCCTGAGCGAGCAGCGGTCTTTGCTGCTCCGAAGGCCCCCCGGTACCTCCTAACCCCGCAAGGTCTGTCATCCTGAGAGCGCAACGTCTTGTGTTGCGCCGAAGGATCTAATTTTCGCTTACTGTTGCCCTTCCGAGGAGCCGCCCACCCCTCGCCCCTGTCCCCTCATTCTTTCCTTTCGCCTTTGATGATTCGTCCCCACGTTGTACAATTCCCTTGGCCGCATGGGGCCAATCCGCCGGGCACTCCCCGGCAGGGAAGAGGTGGGTAACGTGAGGACACGGATCCTTGCCGTGTTTTGCCTGGTCTTAGCCTTCTCCGCAGTTTGCCACGCACAGGGCACCATCCCTCTGATCGGCGACAAAGCCCCGGCCTTCAAGGCCATGACCACCCAGGGCGAGATCGACTTCCCCGATCAGTACAAGGGCAAGTGGGTCATCCTCTTCAGCCATCCCGGCGACTTCACCCCTGTCTGCACGACTGAGTTCATGATGTTCGCGTCGATGTATCCCAAGTTCCAGGCGGCCAACTGCGAACTCCTCGGCCTCTCCGTCGACTCCAACCCCTCGCACATCGCCTGGCTCCGTGAGATCGCCGATAAGATCGAGTACAAGGGCCTCAAGAACGTGCAGGTCCAGTTCCCGATCATCGCCGATAACATGGGCCAGATCGCCCAGCTCTTCGGTATGCTCCAGCCCTCGGCTTCGGCGACGAAGACCGTCCGCGCGGTCTTCTTCATCGACCCCACGGGCATCGTCCGCGCGCTGATCTACTACCCGCTGAGCAACGGGCGGAACATCGACGAGATCTACCGCATCCTTATCGCGATGCAGACCTCCGACGCCGAGAAGGTTGCGACGCCCGCGAACTGGCAGCCCGGCGATGACGTGATCGTCCCGGCGCCGGGGACGATGGCTGGGGTGGGCAAGCGGCTCGACGGTTCGGATGCCAGCGGCGGCAAGTGCGTCGACTGGTTCCTGTGCTTCAAGAAGCTCACACCCCAATGACGGCGCTTCTAACGCCGTCATCCTGAGCGTAGCGAAGGATCTGAGGTGGCGTTTAGTGGTGAAGGAGGGGCCGCATGGGAGCGCGCCTTCTGCGCGGACATCCGGCCCTGCGGTGGCAGTGTCCTGGCGCCTTGATGTTCTGCGCTTTCCGAATCTGGGGGGATGATCATGTCCGTTCGCGCCTGCCTGCTTGTGAGCTTACTGCTTGTGACCTTAGCTTTCTTCGGCTGCGGCCAGAAGCCGCCCGCCACGACTGAAACTCCGTCGGGGCCAGCCTCGACCGCGAAGGCCCCCGGCCCGACCGGCCCCGCCGCGGCGGGTGGTGACCTGGGTGAGCAGATCTACACGAAGGGCACCGGCCCTGACGGCCAGCACCTTGCCTTCACCAAGGGTGGGGCCAAGTTCGTCGCGAAGCCCGGCGGCTGCGCGAACTGTCACGGGACCGACGGCCTCGGCCACAAGATGCCGAAGATGACGATCCCGCCGATCCGGGCGAGCGTCTTGTTCGCGGCCGGGCGCTACACTGAGCAGACGATCCGCAAGGCTGTCGTCACGGGCATGGACGAAAAGGGGACCCCTCTCGATCCGGTCATGCCGCGGTGGAAGATGACGGACGACGAGTTAGTGGCCCTGGTGTCGTACCTGAAGGTCCTGGACACGAAGCCCGCCAACCCGCCGAAGCCTGCTGGGCCAGCCAAACCGATGCCTGCCGCGCCGAAGACGAAGTAGTGCTCTGCTTGGTTCTTGCCTTTCCGCCTTCTGTAGGGCGGGGGTTTATCCCCCGCCGGCACTTTGCTCGGCTTGTGGAGGGGCCGAATCTGAGAGGACGCGCTCTGCGCGTCATCTCGAATCTGGCCCGCATGTCCTTCGGTTCCCCGGGAGCGGGCCTTCAGGTCCGCCGCAGTTTGCTTTTGTACGCCTTGTGCTGGGCCACGACATGAGAGGGATCGCCTTGAACAGATGTGCCTACGTGTCTGCGGGTTTGCTGCTTGCCCTGCTTTCAGTCCTCGGCTGCAGCCAGAAGCCGCCTGCCGCCACCGGGACACCTCCGACGCCAGCCGCGAAGGCTGCTCTCACGGGCGTGGCGCTGGGCGAGCAGATCTACAAGACGGGCGTCGGGGCCTCGGGTGCCCACATCCCCTTCACCAAGGGCTCGCCGATGTTCGCCTCAAAGCCGGCGGGCTGCTCGGCGTGTCATGGCGAGGACGGCCTGGGCAAGCAGCTGGGCAAGATCACCTGTCCGTGCATCCGGTTCAGCGCGCTATGCTTGCCAGTCAACGGCAGGCCGCCAATGTACACGGACAAGACGGTCCGCAAGGCCGTGATTGGTGGCGTGAATGAGGACGGCAATCCTCTCGATCCGATGATGCCGCGCTGGAAGATGACGGACCAAGAGATGACGGCGCTGCTGGATTACCTGAAGACGCTCGACTCGCTGCCTGGGACGCCGGCGGCAAGCATGTCTGCCCCCGCCAAGCCGAAGACTAAGTAACCGCGTTGGCCTTTGCCTTTTCGCGCGCGCGGCGTGGTCCGCGCGCCCAATCTTGCTTCATCGCAGGCACCCGCGAGGCGCGCCGATGGGGATCGGCGCGTCCGAGCTGCGGTTAAGGCGCTTGTGCGAAATGGTCTGCGCNNGCGCAGACCATTTCGCACAAGCGGTTTCATCCTTCCCGCTCGCCCACCACCCACCCTTCGCTCGTGGTGCCAAGACTCCCTACCCTCCGACCCTTCTTCGCGAGGAAGCCGTCGCGAAGCGGCGGCGTGGGAGGTCCGGAGGGACAGGTCCCTCCGGCGGGGTGTGGGGCGGCGCCCCACGGTCTGCTCTTCAGCTTTGCTCATTTCCCCGTCGCCCACATCCCCGCCTTCCGCTGCTGCGCGATGAACCCCAGGTTCTCGAGGTACATCCGTCGCCCGGTGTTTCCTTCGAAGTTCCCCAGCTTCCCGAGCCCGTCGCCGATGATCCTCGCGTTGACGAGTCCCCTCACGTCGAACACGTCGCCCAGGTACACGTAGGCGATATGCTGCCCCGCCGCATTTCTGGTCACGACGTCATCGACGATCTGCACGCTCTGCCCCGCGACCATCTGCCTGTGCGCCTCGACGGCCTTCGGGTAGTAGGGGTTATCCTTCCCGATGCCTTCGACGCCCACGTAGTAGATGTCCTCCTCCTGCGTCCCGAGGCGCACCTTGATCCCCGCCGTCCCGATCACGTCGGTCACGACGCCGCGGCTCGGCTTACTGACCGCGCCCGTCAGGCCCACGAGGATGGGTATGCACCCGTACCCGTTCTCGGGGACGGTGAGAAAGTCGACGTCGCGGATTACCTTCTCCGGGTTAGGGTTGGTCCACTCATAGCCCGGCAGGACGATGCCTTTTCGCATCGGATTGTTCCCGGTCCACGCGACGAAGCTGCCCCACCTCGCCATCGCGTCGGCGTACTTATTTGGGTCCTCCCACCAGTCGAAGATCTGCCGCCCGGCGGTAATGTCGATGTCGACGCTCGTCCCGTCGTCATAGTTGACGCGGTACCTGAAGGGATGCTCGCAGCACCAGGGCGCGCAGTGGAGGAAGAACAGCGCATCGGCGCGATGCCCGATCTTGATGCCCTTCACTTCCTTGGGCAGATCGGTATTGTTCGCCTGCGGTGAGAAGAGGGCGATGGCGGCCTTCGGCGAGGCGATGTGGAAGGGTATGCCCGCGAGTCTCACATCGCCCACCGGCAGTTCCCTCATGTCATTCTCGCCCTGATTGCTCCACCCGATGAGGCCGCTCGCCTTATCATCGCGCAGCCCACGATTGGCATACGGCCCGAGGTCGACGGTGAAGTAGTCGTAGTGGCTCAGCCTCTGCTTTCGCGCGAGCAGAGCCCCGCCTTCCCCTCGCAGCGTGCAGCCTAAGTTCGTCAGCAGCAGACTCCGCAGCCTCGCCACGGTCACCGCGCAGTCGGCAGTTGGCTGATCGATCCGCATCTGGTTGAGCGCCACGTAGCCTTTCCCCTCCGGCGCCTCAATCAGCGTCCCCGGCATCGTCAGCTTCACTGCCGCATCCGCCGGCACATCATCCCCCGCCGCGATGTAGTAGTCGGCGATCTGCTCGTCGGCCGGACACTTCGGGTTGTACCCCGACCACCAGTTTCCCTCGAGGCGCAGCATCGCGAAGAATGCGTTGCTCGCCCAGAACAATTCGTGGTTCGATATGCCCGCCATCAGCCCCACGTTGTCCGTCCGCGCCACATGGTTTTGTATGTCGATGGGTTCCTTGTCCAGTGGGAAGAGGCGCAGCCGCACGCCCATCGCCTTCTCGACGAGCGCCTGCTTCTCCGGCGTCGCGCGATGGAGGAGCACGTGCCCGCCCGCCTCCGCGAATCTCCGCAGCGGCTCGACCGCCGCCTCATCCAGCCCCGTCGCCACATCGACAATCGCCACCGCATACTTGTCCGCCGTCACCGCATCCGCCTTCCCCGTCATGTCCTCATACGCCAGCCTGCTATCCTCCAGCGCCTTCCTGATCGGCGCATCAGCCGCCGCGATCACCGCCGTCTTCCCCGGCGTCCGATAGGCTTCCGCCGCCGCGAGATAGCCCAGCATGTTCCGCAGCATCCGATCGGCCTGCGGCGCCATGCCGACCTTCTCCGTCAGCATCACCTGGCACAGGATGTAGCTGCCCTTCCCTTCGTACTGCTCCATCAGCGGCGTCTCGAGGATGCCGTCGCCCGTGCCCACGTCGACCAGCGGCACATAGTTCCCCCGCTCCGGCTTGCGATAGTTGTCGGCGCACACGTAGTGGTCCGCCGCCCACCATCGCATGTCCGCGTCCCCCAAGCCTTTCATGATCGGATGGTCCGCCGCCCGCGTGAAGGCCATCGTCGTCTTCCGCCCGTGAGTCTGCACGAGCGGCACCGGCGTGAAGTCCGGCGTCTCCGTCTGCTCGAGGACGACCACCTTCCCGCCCCCGCGCACGAAGGCCGCGATCTCCTCGCGCCACGGCCCTTCCGGCGCACGCTTCAGCGCATCCTTCCCGATGATCATCGCCCCGCTCNNGCCACCCCCGCCTTCGTCAGCATCGCCGCCGTCTTCCCCTCAGGGTCGAACACCGCGAGCTTGAGCCCCTTCGGCGTCACGATCGGCGCGGCCACATCTATCGTCCACGCCCTCGCCTCCCGATGCACCCTCTTCGTCCCCTCCCACAACTCTGCGCTGAACGTCGCCTTCGTCTCAGCCGCAACCTTCGGCACGGCCACATCCACCTTCACCCGCTTCAGCTCAGCCGGCGCCATCGCCAGCGGCATCTCCGTCTTCCATAGCACCGCCCCAGCCTCGCCCGTCAGCGCGCACTTCAGCGTCAGCTTCGCCTCCGCGTGCATGGCACGCGGGCTGAGCGTGGTCGAAGCCCCCCTCACGTCGTTGTGCACATTCATCTCCCGCCGCACGGTTTTCCCGCCGAAAAACTCCCGGTCCTCTTCCTTGAAGATGATCGTCTGCGGTTCCTGAATTCTCATCGGCACATACGTATCGAGCAGCGCGAACTCCAGGTCGCGGAAGCCGTTGAGGAAGAACGTCGAGCTTTCCACCCACGCCCGCCCGTACGCCGCCGCGCTCACGTACGGCGCATCGCCCACGATCACACTCGCCCCCAGCGGCCGGTTCAGCGTCGCCGGCCAGAAGGCCTCGCCCACGGTCAGCGGCTTCTGCCCCAGCGTGATCGGCCCCATCGAGTACGGCGCCACCGTCTTCCCATCCAGCGGCCCCCACCAGCATCCGTTCGGCACGTCGCTATAGCTGGTCAGCTCCCGCGGATAGTGCAGCGCGTGATATTCCCACCCGCCCATCAGGTCGCCGTCCGCCTCCCATTCCACCGGCCGCCGCATCAGGTCCGCCTCACGCATCGCCTTGACGACCTTGATCTGCCAGCGGTTGCCCAGCGTCTT
>PMZA01000544.1:0-1194 GCA_003170595.1 Armatimonadota bacterium | reverse complement strand
GTTCTCGTTGCCCGCGCTCCAGATCATCACCGCCGCATGGTTCTTGTACACGTCGACGATGTGCTGCTCATGCGCGACCAGCGCGTTCCAGAACCGCGTGTCGAAGGTGAACTGCACCTGGTTGCAGTCGCTCTCGATCTTCATCATCAGCCCTGTCTCATCCGCCACTTCCGCCGCCTCATCCACGCCCGGCTCATTCTCCGGCGTCCGCGTCAGTTGCACGGCCGAGTCGTGGATGTTGCGCACCTGCCACGCCCACATCGCCGCCAGCCTCTCCGCCGGATCAGTCTTGCCCGTCGCCTGCCACACACCGCTCGCCCCGCCCGCCCACTGGCTCCGGATCTTCGTCCGCACGCCGTTGAGGATGAAGCTGATCCCGTCGATCCACATTTCCCGGAAGCCGAACCGCTGGATGTCCCTGTCCGCCGCCCCGCTCGTCGGCTTCAGATCCGTCTGCAGGATGTACAAGTGCGGGTCCTCGGGCCACCAGTATTTCGGGTCAGCCCACGGCGCCTCGACGGTCACCGTCGCCGTCTTCCCGGCCGCCACGTGGGCCCTCGCCGCCGGCATCCCCTTCACTTCCTTCCCCGCATCCATCACCCGCGCCGTCAGCGCCACATCCTGGTCGGCCGCCCCCGTGTTGATGAGCCGGTACCGTAGCGCCAACTTCTTCTCCCGCACGCTCGTCACGATGAACACGTCGTCCACCGACACCGCCGGCCTCGCCTCGAGCCACACGTTCCCGCCCAGCCCCATCTCCGACGCGTTGGTATAGCTCGCCACATCCACCATCGAGTCCTTGAAGATCGGCGCCTCACCCGCCGCCACGCGATCGCGGTTCTTCGGCGAGTACGACAGCCAGTCCCTCACCGCCACGAGCAGCTCATTCCTTCCGCCCGGCTTGAACGCCGCCGTCAGGTCCACCTCGAACCCGCGCGATCCGTGCAGCTCATGCCCGACCTTCTGCCCGTTGAGGTAGAACCACCCCTCGCTGAGCACCTGGCTCCCCTTCAGCACCACCCTCTCGCCCCGCACGTACCCCGGCGCATCGAAGACCTTCCGGTACCACGCCACATGCGTCTTCTCGCAGGGCTGCAGCGACGGCACGTTGATCTTCGTCCACTTCGCATCCGCGGGCGGCGCATCACCCGGCTCCACGCCCGCCACCGTGCACATCTCCCACTCGCCGTTGAG
>PMZA01000260.1 GCA_003170595.1 Armatimonadota bacterium | reverse complement strand
CTTCATGCATTATCCGGGCTAGGAGGGAGGGAGCATGCGGGTCGTATATGCCGTAGGGGTCATGGTCATGGCGGGGATCGCGGCGAGTGCGTCGGCCGAGGTTACGCTGTATCCGGCGCCGGCTGGCGAGCCCGCGTCGCAGGACTATCAGGTCTCCGTCAACGGTAAACCCTGCTTTTGCTATACCTCCTACCGCTTCGATACCACCTCAGACCAGACCGTCCAGGGGCGGCCGGTGTCACCCCTGAGCTTCTGTTACTTCGATTCCGACGGCCCCGTCGACGTCGAGGTAAAGATGCTCGACGGGCTCAGGAAGGCCGGTGTCGACCGGTCGAGCGTTGTGGTGCGCCCGCTCGCGCAAGGGATCAAGCCGGAGATCAAGGACCATGTCGCGCGCTTCCGCTTGCCGGGTGGGCCGTGCCAGATAAGCTTCGAGCCCGGGGGCGGCATCCTCCATCCGCTGCACATCTTCGTCAATCCACCCGAGCGAGACATACCCGACCCGAAGGACCCGAACGTCCTCTACTACGGCCCCGGCTATCACGAGGCGAACGAGGTCGACATCAAGGACGGGCAGACCATCTACATCGCCGGCGGGGCGATCGTCAGCCTCAAGCCGCAGCCGACGGGCACGAAGATGGAGACGTGCTCGCTGTACGGGCTCGAGTTGTACTGGGCGCCCGGCCTCTTCGCGCCGAAGTGGAAGAAGCATGTGACCGTGCGCGGGCGCGGGATTTTGTGCGGGAGGAAGAGCCTCGAGGCGAGGCAGCGGGGCGCGCTGCTGGTGTTCGAAGGCTGCGAGGACGTGAGCGTCGAGGGGATCATCATCAGGGAGTCGGCCGTGTGGTCGCTGAACCTGAGCAACTGCAAGCGGGCGCGGATCAGCAACGTGAAGATCGTCGGGCACTACGTCAACAACGACGGGATCGCGATCGGCGGGACCTCCGATGCCGTCGTCGAGGACTGCTTCTGCCACAACGCCGACGACGCCCTCGAGGTCAAGGTCTGGATACCCCAGCGCAACGTCGTCTTCCGCAACTGCATNNGTGTGGGACGACGTCGGGCAGAGCCTCGGGCTCGCGTGCGAGACCAACGCCGATATCGAGAACGTCGCCTTCGAGAACTGCACCGTAATCCATTCGCCGGACGACATGGCCAGCCGCGGGGTGATCGGGCTGCACGTCGTCGGGACCGGGTCGGTGAGGGGCTTCCGGTTCGAGAACATCACCATCGAGGACGTGCGCGGGCCACACCACCCGTCGATCAAGGTTTTCAACAACTGGGACGACTGGCACATGGGCCATCCCGCGAAGCCGGGGTCGCCGTATGAGCTGGCGGAGCCGCCGGTTAGGGAGAAGCCGAATGGGAGCATACGGGACGTCATCTTTCGGAACGTGAGGGTGCTGCATTGCGCGAATAGCGACGTTGTGCTCATGGGCGACGGGGCGGGGAGCGAGGTCGAGGACGTGAGGTTCGACGGGGTCGAGATCAACGGGGAAAGGCTGAAAACGGGGGATGCGAGGATCAAGACGAATGCGTGGGTGAGGGACGTTGAAGTGCGGTAAGGCGAAAGGCAACGGCGGAACCTCGGGGCTCTGCCCCGAANNCCACGCTGCACAAAGCGCAGCTGGCTCGCGAGGAAGGGTGGATGACTGCGAAACGATGCGCCGCGAAGGATGAGGAGAAGGAGCAGAGAGATGAAGAAGAGACAGAAGGAGACTGAAACCGCACGCTCTTGGATGCTGTGGCGTTGGCGGAACGTCGAGCCACGAGCGAAGGACCGCAAAGGCATGGTTGAGGGGCGGAAGGGGCGTTGAGGGAAGGGGGTTAGTGTGCTATACTGTTGTCCCAGAAGGGAGGGATGGTTTTCCACAGGCGTGGAAACAGGTGTGGAAAACCCCTCAGGCAAGCTCCCCCATGGGCTGAAGTCCTCGATATGCGGCCATCAAGGCCGGTCAGTTATCCACAGCACCAAGCCTTGGTTCACGAAACAGGCACACGCAGCAACGATCGTCGCTATTCGGCGCAGAAAAGATCACAGCAGGCCGCGGACTGGATTGCCGGGGTTGTATCACGGTATCACGGTCAGGCGGCAACGCAGCTCGCCGGCGCCGAATAGGCGCCGGATCGCCGGAGGGCGCACGACATGGCACAATTGCTTGCTGCTTCTTCCCTTCAAACTGTCTGGGCGGCAGCCCTGGAACAGCTTCGAGATAGCGTTAGCACGGCGACTTACGAGAGTTTTCTCCGCCAGACGACCGCCGTCTCCTACGACGGCCACAGCGTCGTCCTCGCCGCGCCGAATACCTTTGCGCTCGACTGGATCAGCCGCAAGCACGGTAGCGAGATCCGGGAGATCCTCTGCGACCTGCTCGGCGAGGCCGTCGACGTGCAGATGACCGTCGGCGACGCCCCACCCCCTCCCCTACCGGTGCAGCGGGCACCGTCGGTCCAGGTCATGTCGGCCGGGCCGCAGTTCGGCGCGCCCTACGATGAATTCGGCGCCATCCCCCTCAACCTGTCCTACACCTTCGACAACTTCGTCGTCGCCGACTGCAATCGCTTCGCCCACGCGGCAGCGGTGCAGGTCGCCAAGGCGCCGGGGCAGGCCTACAACCCCCTGTTCATCCACTCGCGCATCGGCCTGGGGAAAACTCACCTGATGCAGGCCATCGGGCACTCGATCCGGCAGCGGTTCCCCCATGCCGAGGTCGTCTACGTGTCCGCCGAGAACTTCGTCAACCACATGATCTCGGGCATCCGCGACAATACGATCGATGCGTTCAGGACCAGATACCGGCGCGTCGATGTGTGGCTCGTGGATGACGTGCAATTCATCGCCGCCATCGAGGGGCCGGCGTCCGAGGAAGAGTTCTTCCACACCTTCAACACGCTCCACCAGACGGGTAAGCAGGTGGTCCTCGCGTCGGACGCTCCGCCGCGGGCGCTGCGACTCATGAACGAGCGGCTGCGGAGCCGGCTGGAGATGGGGATCGTCGCCGACCTCCGCTGCCCCGACGTCGAGACGCGCATAGCGATCCTCGAGAAGATGGCCGTGGCCGAAGGGATGAGCCTGCCGAGGGATATCCTCGAACTCATCGCCAAGCGCATCGAGAGCAACATCCGGACCCTGCGGGGCGCGCTCATCAAGATCTGCGCGGCGACGTCGATGGACGGGAAGGCGCCCGTCATCAGCGAGGTCGAGAACCTCATCGCCGACTATTCCGCCGCGACCAGCGACCGGCGCGTGTCCATGATCGAGATCGTCGAGGCCGTGTCCGCGCGGATGGGCATCGATAGCGACGAACTCATGGGCCCGAAGCGGCAGAAGGACCTGCTGTGGGCGCGGCAGGTGGCCATCTATTTGTGCCGCGAGCTGACCGATAACTCGCTGGCCGCGATCGGGGAGTTCTTCGGCGGGNNCTCGACCGTGCTGCACTCGTACAACAAGGTCGCGGATTTGCTCAGCGACCAGAGAGTGCTGTTCCTCATAGGCGAGTTGAAGAGCCAACTGACAAGTGCGTAAGGCAAAGGATAGACCGTGGGGCTCCGCCCCACCTCCCCGCTGGGGCCGCAGGCCCCTGACCNNCGCCGCGCGTAGCGCGGCTTCCTCGCGAGGATACGTGGATGACTGCGGCGCGTTGGAGCCGCGAGCGAAGGGCTAGGACCTCGAACATCCAAGGCCGGCGGGGCGTAAAGCCCCGCCCTACAGCAAGCAAAGGCCCACCACCGACCCACAGCCGCACCCTGAAGGGTGCGACTACTCCCGCGACGCGAGGCCACGCAGGTCAAGGGCCGCGGAGGTTGCGCAAGGACCAGACAAAGAGGCCACAGCCATCCACCCCCGCGGTCTGAAAGACCGCGACTACTCCTGCGACGCGAAGCAGCCCGAACGCTGGGCTGAGGCCGCAAAGGAAAGAGGCGGGGAGTGTGATCCCCCCGCCTCTGCGAAAGCCGAAAAGCCAAAGCCAGACTACTGGATCGGGGGCTTCTTCTTGAGGGCAGGCTTTTTCGCCGCGGCGGGTTTCTTTGCGGCCGAGGGCTTAGCAGCGGCAGGTTTCTTGGGGGCTGCGGGCTTCTTCGCCCTCGAAGGCACCGCGTGCGCAAGGGCTTCCTCGTAGATCCCCACAAATCGCGTCGCTGAGGCTGTCCACGAGTTGTCCGACTTCATCGCCCGCGCCATCAAAGCTGCCCACGCGGCCTTATCCTGGTAGGCTGCGAGGGCGCGGTCGAGGGCGGACTTGAAGTCCTCCGCCGTGTACGGCTCGAAGATGAAACCGTTGGCGCTCTTGCCGGTCTCGAAGACCGTGTCGTTGAGGCCGCCGGTCTTGCGCGCTACCGGGACCGTGCCATAGCGCAGGCTGATCATCTGTCCGAGGCCGCAGGGCTCGAAGCGCGAGGGCATCAGGAAGATGTCGGAGCCGGCGTAGATGCGGTGGGCGAGCTTCTCATCGAACTTGAGCGCAGCGACGATCTCCGGGCGCATGGCGGCCTGCTTGGCGAAGAAGTCCTCGTAGTTCTTCGCGCCGGTGCCCAGGACGACAAGCTGCATGCCCCTGAGCCCGGGGAGAATCTCCGAGAGGAGGTCGAGGCCCTTCTGATCGTCGAGGCGCGTGACGATCGAGAGGAGGGGGACGTCGGGCTGGATGGGCAGGCCCATCTCCTTCTGCAAAGCGGCCTTGCAGGCGGCTTTGCCGGAGAGGTGGTCGAGGCTGAAGGTGGCATAGCCGTCCTCGTCGGAGAGGTAGGGATCGGTCTCGGGGTTCCAGTAACCGTAGTCGATACCGTTGAGGACGCCCTGGACATCCTTGCCGCGCTCGCGGATGAGATCGGAGACGCCGGCGCCGGTCTTGGGATCGCGAAGTTCCTTAGCGTAGGTGGGGCTGACCGTGGTGATCATGTCGGCGCAGGCGAGGCCGGCGCGGGCGAGGTTGAGACCGTTGTCATCGAGGAAGCTCGGGACCCAGGGCTTCGTTTCGTCGATGCCGGAGATCCACGTCTGCTCGGGCGGGAAGACGCCCTGATAGGCGCCGCCGAGGTTGTGGCCGGTGAAGACCGTGCCGAAGGGGAGGCTGCCCTCTTTGGCGAGGACGGCGATGAGGGACGTGTGCCAGTCGTTGAGATGGACGACGTCGGGCTGCCAGCCGAGAGGCGCGAAGAGGGCGACTGCGGCGCGGCAGAGGAAGCTGAGACGCTCGAGGTTGTCGGGATAGGCGCCGCCGGGCGGGCCGTAGACGGCGTCGCGCCAGAAGTAATCGTTGTGCTCGACGAAGTAGATGGGGACGTCGCTGCCCGGAAGGCGTGACTCGTCGAGAGCGCAGCCGGAAAGGAAGCCGGGCATCTGAACCGCGCAGCCCTCGACGGCGCGGTGAAGGTCGGAGCCGGCGACGTTGACGACGGAGCGGTACTTGGGCATGAGGACGCGGATGTCCACGCCGAGATCGTGCAGAGCCTTGGGCAGCGAGCCGGCGACGTCAGCCAGACCACCGACCTTGGCGAAGGGTGTTACTTCCGCAGAGACTAAAAGGACTTTCATACTGCCACCTCCCGAAGGCATGCCCGCGTTGGGGCGAAGATTAAGCACCAGGGCCCTCATGTCCCCCATGTATTACGGAGAGCCGGGCGCAAGCGCCACGGCATGGGCTACCGACCGGGACAAGGTCCAAGTCAGACCATCCCTGACACACCGGCGAGCGATAATTGACGCCCGCCAATACCCTATCGTACCGTAAAACCATGGGTCAACGCCACCTCACCTATGCCGGAGTGGATGCGGGAGCGACGCGTACGCGGTGCGTGGTCGTGGATGAGGAGGGGCGGGTGCTGGGAAGGGGAAAGGTCCTTTCGGGGCGCCTGAGAAACCTTTTACCCAGGCGATTAACAGGTTGATTGGGACTTTTAAAAAAGGTAGTCTATTGGCCGCAATTGCAGCCAATAGACTACTTTTTTTAAAAACACCAGGTTAAGTTTAAATTACTTAACGATGGCAGGGAAAAAGTTCCAGCTGGTGGCGGTATAGACTGGCTGGTAGTTTTCCAGGCTGAGAGGCGCCGGAATCAAGCCGCTCAAGGGGCGCCACGTGACCAACAGGCTGCGTGGATAGGATAGTGGGATCAAGGGCAGCGTATCGTGCACGCGCTGTGCGACCCACTTGTATGCATCGACCCGCTGAGCGTCTGTGGGCAAGAATAATCCTTCAGTTACTTTAGCGCATAGTTCTGTATCTGTTGGCCCGTAAGCCAATGTCTCATAAACACAAAGGATCGGCTCAAAGAAATCATAGGGGTGCAAATAATCTGCCCCCCAGCCTAGCAGGAATAACTCAAAATCACCGGCATTAACTTTATTGAGGAAGAGGCTGCTGTTGGTGTATTCGTCCAGGTTGGCTGTAATTCCTACCGCTGCCAGGTCGGCCTTAATCGCTGCCGCAGTCTGGGCCGGGTTAGGAAGATAATCCCGGACGGTTGTCCGGTACGCCAGGCTGATGCTGAAGCCGGAAGAATAACCGGCCTGGGACAGGAGCGATATTGCCAGGGCGGGATTGTAATCATAATCATTGATGGTTGAGTCAAACCCCCAGAAATCATCCGGCAGGAGTTGCGCGGCGACCTGGGTTCCGGGAGCAAAATAGTTGGCGATCAGGGATTTCTTGTTGATGGCGTGGGCGATTGCCTGGCGAACCAGGGGGTTATCCAGAGGAGTTTTGGAGCGGTTGATGCCAATATAACTGACCGAGCTTGCTGGCCGCCAGAATGCTTGAAGACCCGGATCCGCCAGAACAGCAGCCAAACTGTCCAGACCAATGTTGCTGGCGCTTTGCACCGTACCGGCCTGTAATGCCGAAAGTTGGTCGCTGGAGGCCGCAATGATCTTGAAGGTCAGGCTATCGGCAACCGCTTTTTTACCCCAATATCCGCTGTAACGGTCGAGCTTGATATGATCGCCGTGGACCCATGAATTGAATTTAAAGGGCCCGCTTCCAACCGGCAGGCTGTCGATCGTTCCAGCTTGAATGGCAGCCGGGCTGGCGATACCCAGGGCCGGGTAAGCCAAAAACGTGAGCAGAGGCGCCGGGCTTTTAAGGGTGATCACGAACTGGGTCGCGTTCGGCGCGCTCAGGCTGGCGATCAGGTTTGGAGTGGCTGCATCATCCTTAAAACCTAAAAAGGTTGCGAAAACCTCGAAGCTGCCATCGTGGTATGGATTGGTTGAATCCCACCAGCGCTCAAAATTGAACAGCACGGCTGTGGCATCCAGGGCTTTACCGTCGTGAAAGGTTACGCCGGTTCGCAGCGTGAAGGTCCAGGTCAGGCCATCACTGGAGGTAGTCCAGGACGATGCCAGCGAAGGAAGGACGTTTGTCTTGCCGGGGTCGAAACGCACCAAGGTGTCGTAAATCTGGTTGTAAACAAGCAGGTCCTGGCTGTACATAGGAGTATCCGCCGCGTCGAGTGTGGCTGGCTCTGAGGAGATGGCGACAGAATAATTTATTGTGGCCGGCGCGGCCTGCGAGCCGGTCAGGCCTGCCTGACTCAACAAAAAACAGGCCAGCAAAAAGGTTGTGACGGCAGGAGCTATCCTGTGACCATCAGGGTGGATTAAGACTGACTTATTCATAGAATTTGCCCTCCCAAGAAACAATGGATCGAACGCCAATAGGGTGTTCGATCCATTATTAGATTACTTTTTTACAGGCCGGCGGCGTGGCGCAGCTCTTCGGCCTTGTTGGTGTGCTCCCAGGTCAGGTCCAGGTCGTCGCGGCCAAAGTGGCCGTAAGCGGCGGTCTGCTGGAAGATGGGGCGGCGCAGGTTCAGGTCGTGGATGATGGCGCCCGGGCGCAGGTCGAAGTGATCGAGCACCAGATCGGCGATGGTATCGTCGGGGATCTTGCCGGTGCCGAAGGTTTCCACGTTGACGCTCAGCGGGCGGGCCACGCCGATGGCGTAGGCCACCTGGATCTCGCAGCGCCCGGCCAGCCCGGCCGCCACGATGTTCTTGGCCACCCAGCGGCAGGCGTAGGCCCCAGAGCGGTCAACCTTGGTGGGGTCTTTGCCGCTGAAGCAGCCGCCGCCATGGCGGCCCATGCNNACGATGATCTTGCGGCCGGTCACACCCGAGTCGCCCATTGGGCCGCCGATCACAAAGCGCCCGGTGGGGTTCACCAGCACTCGCATCTGGTCATCCACCATTTCGGGCGGAAGGATGGGACGGATCACATTTTCAAATACTGCTTCGCGAATTTCGCTGTGGGATACATCGGGGGAGTGCTGGGTGCTGACCAGCACGGTCTGGAAGCGGGCCGGTTTACCGTAATGGTATTCAACCGTCACCTGGGTCTTGCCGTC
>PMZA01000042.1 GCA_003170595.1 Armatimonadota bacterium | reverse complement strand
ATGTGGGGCTTCTGGGAGGGCTCACACTGGCGGGCCGCCGACGGCGGGGCGATGTTCCGGCGCGACTGGAGCCGCCGTCCCACGGTGGACGTCTACGAAGACCTCGTGTTCAAGCAGTGGTGGACGAAGTGGCACGGCAGGACGGATGGCAAGGGAACGGCCACGCTGCGCGCCTTCTACGGGCAGCATAAGGTCACGGCCGAAGCCGGGGGCAAGCAGGTCACGGCCACCGTGCAGCTAGTGCCAGGCGGGGCGGGTGCCGTTGTACTGCGGCTGCCGTGACCTGCTCTGCCGATGGCGCGCCCGGATCGGGAACANNGCGCGCCCCAGTAGACAGGTCGCAGGTGCCCACGTGGCGAACTCACCGGCTGGCGGGGCGCTCTAGATGACCCCAGGCCGGGAGGTCTGCCATGCGTAGACTGACTCTCACAACCTGCGCCCTTGCGCTGGGGCTGACCGTGGTCGCGACGGCGGCTGAGCCCTACGTTGTCCAGGACAACCTTGTCACCTGCGGCGCCGCCCGGTTCGATGTGCTGGCACCTGATCTGATACGCATGCAGTACACCACAGGCGCCTTCGTGGATGCTCCCACGGCCGTCGTCAGCAACCGTGCCCTTCACTCGGACAAGTTCCAGGTGAAGGCCGACGATCAGTGGCTGTACCTGACCACCGACCGGATGCGCCTGCGGTACCGTCTGGGCTCGGGCCAGTTCACTTCGGAGAACCTGCAGGTGGCCTACGCCGGCCCCGAGGGTCACCGCGAGTGGACGCCGGGCGTCACGGACGAGGAGAACCTGGGCGGCCCGGTGAGCAGCTTCAATGCGATCATCGAGCAGACTAGGCCCGAGGGGACACTGCCGCCCTTCCCGCCCGGCTTCCTCAGCCGCGCCGGCTGCTGGATGCTCGACGATAGCCGCACCCCCGTCTGGAACGCAGGCGCCGGTTGGATCGAGCCCCGCAAGGACCGGCAGGCCCAGGACTGGTACCTGTTCGTGTATGGCGCCGACTTCCGGTCCTTCTTCGAGCGCTACGCCCAGCTTGCGGGCAAAGTTCCGATGATCCCCCGGTACGCGCTGGGTGCCTGGGTGACCGATCTGAACTTCGAGTACAGCAACCAGAAGGTGAGTGAGCAGTACCTCTTCGACGTCGTCGACCGGTTCCGGAAGGAGCAGATCCCCCTCGACGTATTCGTCCTGGACTTCGGCTGGCATCCCTACGGCTGGCAGGGCAGCTTGGACTGGAGCCCCTTCCTCGGCGACGGCAAGACCTTCCTCGCGCGGATGCGGGACGCCGGCCTGCGCATCAGTCCCAACGATCACCCCGGCAGTGGCCTCGATACTCATGACTCGCACGCAGCGGATGCACGCAAGGAGCTGGGCCTGCCCGCGCCGGAGACCCGTCAGTTCGTCGACCTGAGCGCAAGTTGGCGGCTGCAGGCCGACCCCCACGATACCGGGCTGGCGGCCGGGTGGCAGAACCCGAACTTCGATGACTCCGGCTGGCGAAAAATAGCCGGGCCGGGGCCGTGGGAGGAAGCGGGCCTGCCCGACTACGACGGCTATGGGTGGTACCGGGCCCACGTGGACATCCCCGCCGCCTTCACGGGCAAGCCAGTCTACATCAGCTTCGGCGGCGTGGACGACGAGTACGATCTCTACGTCAACGGCAAGTTCGCGCACCACTGGGGCTCGGCGGGGAACAGCGTTTACGACAAGCGCACCACGACCGACATCACGCCCTACGTCACCGTGCCGGGGCCGAACGTCCTTGCCGTGCGCGTGCTCGACTGGGGCAATTTCGGCGGCATCCTTAAGCCCTCGCTCCTGGCCTCCGATCCCCAGCTTCAGAACGACAACGTCTTCTTCAACCTGGCGGACAAGCGCCAGGCCGAGGTGTACATGAAGTACCACAACGAGGTCGTGGATCAGGGCGTCGCCTTCTGGTGGATCGACGGCGACAGCGCCCAGATGGAGGGGCTGGACGGCCAGATGTGGACCAACCGGGTCTACTACGATTACCAGCAGCAGCACACCGGGCAGCGCAGCCTCATCTTCAGCCGCTATGGGGGACCGGGGTCGCACCGCTACCCGGCGTTCTTCACTGCCGACTGCTACGCCAACTGGAAGGTGCTGGCGTGGGAGATCCCCCTCACGATCAAGTCAGGCAACGTGCTGGTGCCCTACGTGACCCATGACATCGGCGGCTTCGCGGGGACTCTAAAGGATGACTTCGAGCTATACGCTCGCTGGCTGCAGTTCGGCGCGCTCAGCCCGATCCTGCGGCTGCACAGCGCCCACGAGAACCCGACGGAGGGCAACGCCCGGCTGCCGTGGACCTATGGCGACAAGGGCGTCGAGATGGCGCGGCGCTTCTTCCAGCTTCGCTATAGCCTCATCCCGTATCTGTACAGCTACTGCCGTGAGTCCTACGACACCGGCCTGCCGATCTGCCGCGGGCTGTACTTCGAATACCCGAAAGAGGCGGAGGCCTACCGGCGCTTCGACGAGTATCTGCTCGGGCGAGAGATTCTCGTGGCGCCGGTGACGAGCCGGGCCGTCGATGGGGTCGCGACTCGCAGCATCTGGTTCCCGCCGGGGCAATGGGTGGACTGGTTCACCGGCGAGGTCTACGCCGGCGGGCGAACCGTCGACTACGACTGCCCGCTGGAGCGCATGCCGCTGTTCGTGCGAAGGGGCAGCATTTTGCCCCTGCAGCCGGATGTCGCCCACAACACCGAGACGCCCGTGGACCCGCTCATCCTCGACGTATATCCGGGCGGCCCGGCGGCGTTCTCGGTCTATGAGGACGACGGGCTGTCGATGGATTACACCGCGACCAAGTACCGGCGCACGCCCGTGCGGCTGTCGGGACGGGAGGGCGCCTGGCGGGTGACCATCGACCCGCCGCAGGGCGAGTACGCCGGGATGGGCGCGCGCAAGCAGTATGAGGTCCGTCTGCACGCCGGCCGCAAGCCGGGGCGGGTGACCGTGAACGGGGTCGCGCAGAACGCGATCTGGGATGGGGCGAAGGGCGTGGCAACGGTGACGGTGCCCGCCGGCGGGAAGGGACAGATTACGGTGGACTTCGCGAGGTAGATCATGCAGCAAGTAGCGATCACGATCGAGGGTCACGGCGGCCCGCTGGTTTCGCGCGCTCTGGCGATCCTCAAGGAGCGCATCGAGGAGCGCTGCGCGGCGGAGGTCGTCGAAGGGCGGGATGGGGCTACCCTTTCGCTCGCGATCGATGAGGGGCTTCCCGCCGAGGCTTTTCGCATCGAGCAGGCAGGGGCGGGGGTACGTGTGAGCGGTGGCTCGCCGCGGGGTCTGCTGTATGGCGTAGGCAAGCTGCTGAGGACGAGCCACTATGGGGAAGGCTTCACGCCGTCGGCGTGGCGCGGGACCTCCGTGCCCCGCGGCAGCCTGCGTGGCATGTACTTCGCCATGCACTTCCACAACTTCTACCACCTGGCAAGCGACGCCGAGATCGTCCGCTACACTGAGGACCTGGCCTTGTGGGGCGTCAACGCCGTCATGGCCATCTACCCGTTCCTCAACCTCGAGAACTGGGAGGACCCGGAAGCGGAGCCGGCGATGTCCCGGCTGCGCCAGTATGCCAGGGCTGCCAGAGACCTCGACCTCCAGTTCGCCACGGGCGTCGGCAACACCATGTTCAAGGGCCTGCCGCCGCATCTGCGTGCCACGCCCCTCCCCGACCCGCTGGGCAGGCGCGGCAACTCCGGCCATCCCGTATGCCCAAGTTCGCCCGAGGGCCACGCTTACATCCTGGACAACTGGCGCGTCCTGTGCGAGCGGCTCGCGGAGGTGGGGCTGGACGTCGTCGTCCACTGGCCCTACGACGAGGGCGGGTGTGCGTGCGAGAAGTGCCTGCCGTGGGGCAGCAACGGGTATCTGAGGCTCTCACGCGATCTGACGCTGCTGGGGCGCGAATATTTCCCCGACCTCAAGACCGTGCTGTCGACCTGGATGTTCGACACGCCGCCCGAGGGCGAGTGGGAGGGGCTGGCCGAGTACCTGAGGCAGGGCAACGACTGGGTGGACTACATCCTCGCCGACGCCCACGAGGACTATCCGCGCTATCCGCTGGAGCATGACGTGCCGGGAAACCTGCCGCTGCTGAGCTTCCCCGAGATCAGCATGTGGGGCAACTGGCCCTGGGGCGGCGTCGGCGCCAACCCGCTCCCTGCCCGGTTCCAGCGCTTGTGGGATCAGGTCAAAGACAAGGTGGAAGGCGGCTTTCCCTATAGCGAAGGCATCTACGAGGACATGAACAAGGCCGTCGCCGTCCAGTTCTACTGGGACCGCGACAGCTCGGCGCGTGAGACCCTGGAGGAGTACAGCGACTATGAGTTCGGGGCGGGCGTGACGGAAGAGGTCCTGGAGTTGGTAGACCTGCTGGAAGGCACGGCCACCAGCTCGACCCTGGGCCGGCCCGTGGACCTCGCGGCCGTGGAGCGCGCTCGCAGCCTGGCGGAGGAGATCGACCGGAGGCTGCCGAACTGGGCGAGGAGCGGCTGGCGCTGGCAAATCCTGCTGCAGCGGGCCCTCCTGGACCACGAACGCTTCGTCGTGGGCAGCCTGGAGACGCCCGAGGCGGAAGCGGCGATGCTGCGGCTGATGGAGATCTACCACTGCCAGATGGAGACCGACGACCCGTACCATCACCGCGTGCGTCCGCCGTTGAAGCGGGCGGTGTCGCGGCAGGGGAACTGCTAGGCGGGGCGTTGGCCGAGTAGTGCCCGGTCTGCCGGGCGAATCCGAATGAGAGGAGTAGTACGACATGACCCGGATGCGCTGGATGGCTGCCTTCCTCGTCGCTTCCTGGGCGGTTCTGAGCTATGGGGCGATCGCCCTCGCCGCCGACGAGCCCACCCCGGTCTACAAGGACCCGAAGGCCCCCCTGGAAGCGCGAGTGGACGATCTCCTCAAGCGCCTCACGATGGCCGAGAAGCTTGACCTTCTCGGCGGCACCGGCTTCGGCACCAAGCCAATCGAGCGTCTGGGCCTGCCGGCCATGGGCATGTGCGACGGCCCCGTCGGCGTGCGCGGCGGCGGCGATGGCACCACCGGCCCGGCCACGGTCTTTCCCTGCGGCATTGCCATGGCCGCCACATGGGACCCGGTGATCGTCCAGCGCATCGGCACCGCCATCGGGCGCGAGCTGATCAACAAGGGCCCCGGCTCCCAGGTGATCCTCGGGCCGTGCGTGTGCATCCACCGTACGCCCCTCGGCGGCCGCAACGGTGAGAGCTTCAGCGAGGACCCCTACCTCGCCGCCCGGACGACCGTCGCCTACGTGGAGGGCGTGCAGAGCACCGGCGCCGCGTCGTGCATTAAGCACTACGCCTGCAACAATCAGGAGTGGGAGCGCGGCAGCATCAACGTCCGCGTGGACGAGCGCGCCTTGCGGGAGATCTACCTGCCCGCCTTCCGCGCGGCGGTGGAAGAGGCCCACGTGCGCTGCATCATGAACGCGTACAACTGCGTCAACGGCCCCCATTGCTCGGCGAACACCTACCTCCTCACCGACGTGCTCAAGGACGAGTGGGGCTTCGACGGCTGCGTGATGACCGACTGGGGCGCGGCCCACAACACCCTCGGCTGTGCCCTAGGCGGCACCGACCTTGAGATGCCCACCGGCGCGTTCATGAACCCCCAGCGCCTGAGCCCGCTGATGGCCCAGGGCAAGATCAGCCCCGCCCTCATCGACGACAAGGTGCGGCGCATCGTGCGCACCATCATCCGCGTGGGCCTGCTCGACCCGAGGCCCGCCCCGGACAACAGCGTCGTCGACTGTCAGGCCCATCGCGACCTCGTCCGGCAAGCAGGCGCCAGGTCCATCGTCCTCCTCAAGAACGAGGGCAATATCCTGCCGCTGGACATGAAGAAGCTTCACTCGATCGCGGTGATTGGGCCCAACGCGGCCGAGAACCGCACCTCCATGGGCGGCAGCGGCTACGTCGCGCCCGCCCACAACGTCAGCGCGCTCGAGGCCCTTCGCGCACGGGCCGGCGACGCGGTGACCATCAACTACGCCAAGGGCTCCGACATGGGCGATGAAGCCCTCCCCGCGATCCCCGCCGAGGCCCTCACGCCCGCAGAAGGTCCGGCGGGCCAGCACGGCCTTGAGGCCGGCCAACACGGCCTCAGGGCCGAGTACTTCGCGAACCAGGACCTGCAGGGGGAGCCAGCGGTGGTGCGCACGGACGCCGCCGTGAACTTCAACTGGGTGGGCGGCACCCCCGATCCCAAGATCCCCCACGACCACTTCTCCGCGCGCTGGACGGGCAAGCTCGTCCCGGCCGTCAGCGGCGAGTACAAGATCGGCGCGGCCAGCGACGACGGCTCGCGCGTCTTTCTGGACGGCAAGCTGCTCATCGACAACTGGCGCGATCACGCCGTGGAATCGGTGACTACGCGCCTGACGCTGCAGGCCGGCCACGAGTACGACCTGCGCGTCGAGTACTATCAGAGCACGGGCGACGCCGCGATGATCCTGGGTTGGCGCGCGCCCAACGCCTCGCCAGAGCACGACCCGATGATCGACGAGGCTGTGGCGGCTGCGGCCAAGTCCGACGTGGCCATCGTCTTCGCCGGCCTCTCCTCCGAGTATGAGGGCGAGGGGCAGGACCGCACCGACCTCGAACTGCCCGGCTCGCAGAACGCGCTCATCAAGGCTGTGGCGGCCGCCAACAAGAACACGGTGGTCGTCCTGACCAATGGCACGCCGCTCATGATCGGCGGATGGCTCGCCCAGACGCCCGCCGTGCTCGAGGCCTGGTACCTTGGCGGCGAAGGCGGCAACAGCGTCGCGGACGTGCTCCTCGGCGACGTCAACCCTTCCGGAAGACTACCGGACACGCTGGCCGCCCGCCGGGAGGACTATCCCGACTTCGGCCACTATCCCGGCAGCGGCGGGCAGGTGGAGTACGCCGAGGGCATCTTCGTCGGCTACCGCCATTTCGACAAGGACGGGATCGCGCCCCTGTTCCCCTTCGGTTACGGCCTGTCCTATACGACCTTCGAGTACCGCGACCTTAGCGTTAGCCCCACGCCAATGGCGGCCACCGGCAAGACGACGGTCAGCCTCACCGTGCGCAACACCGGCAAGCGCGCCGGCGAGGAGGTCGTCCAGCTATATATCCACGACCCCAAGCCACAGATCGAGAAGGCGGTGCGTGAGCTGAAGCGGTTCGCGAAGGTGGCGCTGCGTCCGGGCGAGAGCAAGACGGTGAGCTTCACCCTCGACCCGGAGGCGCTGGCTTACTGTGACGTCCCGGGCAAGCAGTGGCGCGCCGATGCAGGGCGCTACGAGGTCGAGATCGGGGCCTCCTCGCGCGACCTTCGGCTGCGCGGCAACCTCGACCTGGCGGCCACCTGGACGAAGGCAGTGCCCGGCATGGGTAAGTGGAAGACGGAGACGACCCAGCTCGGGCGCAACCTGGCCCTCGGCCGACCGGTCACGGCCTCCTCGGTCGAGAAGGACGACACGAAGCCCGAAAACGCGGTGGACGACAGCATGGACACCCGCTGGTCGTCCAAGTTCTCTGATCCGCAGTGGATCAGCGTGGACCTCGGCAAGGTGATGAAGGTGAACCGCGTGGGCCTGCGCTGGGAGGCGGCATACGCGTCGGCCTACACGATCGAGGTGTCCACGGACGGGACGACCTGGCGCGAGGTCTATTCGACGGAGGCGGGCCAGGGCGAGGAGGAGATGATCACTTTCGACCCGGTGGACGCGCGGTATGTCCGTCTCACCGGGCGCAAACGAGGGACCGAGTTCGGCTACTCGCTCTTCGACTTCGCGATCTACGGCCCGGGAGGCCCGTAGCCGTCGCCCGAGCCAGGCTTTTGTGCCCGCTGACGAATGCGCCTGCGCCTGCTTGCGATAGCGGCTCGAAGCCAGGGGCTACTTGATCCGGTCCCAGATCACGATCGCCGTACCGTCTTGCGGGATGCTCACCCGGTACTGCACGCCCTGGCGCTTCATCGGTTGCTCCTGGAACCTTCCGCCGCTGCCGACCAGCACCCGGGGCGCCCGTTTCCACACATCCAGGTGCGCCTCATGCGGGCGGACCAGGACGCTCAGCGCCTCCTTGTGGTTCATCACCAGTAGCGCGTACTGATCGTCGTTCTGGTAGCCGACCCAGTTGATGTCAGTGTGCTCGATCCCCGCCACGTCGCACTTCTCCTCGGGCATTTTCACCCGCCCGGGAAGGCCGAGGACGGTGCCTCGGAGGGTCGTCGGGTCGATCTTCACGTATTCGGGCGCGCGCAGGTTCGCCTCGCGGACCAGCCAGTCGAGCGCCAGCCAGGCGAACTGCGAGGTCTCCCACTCGGCCCACACTTGCCGCCCGTACTCGTCGCCACGGCTATTGTTCGGCGTCACCCACGGGCGGACGTTCTCGTAGGGCGGGCCGACGACGCCGGTCGTCGGATCATCCCAGCCGCCCGTCGCGACCATGCCGTAAGCCTGGTCGGGATCGGCGCAGAAGTTCATCGCCTTGATCGCGCCGGAGAGCGCGCTGAACAGCGGGTCGCCCGTCATCTCGTAGGCCCGGTGCATGCCGATTGCGGTCATCGGGCTCTGGGCTTGCGACGGGCCGCAGAGCGACTGCTCGGTGGTCTCGCCATAGCAGGTCTCGTACTGGCGGGTGCTGATCACGCGCGTCCANNTCCAGCTCCAGGTGGCGGCGTCTTTGGCGGCTTCGAGGGCGAGGGCCGTGTCGCCCATGTCGCCGAAAGCCTCGGCTGCGATGGCCGGCTCATACCCTTCCCAGCTTCGCGCCACCTTGCCCCCGGCGCCGGATACGTCTTCCCAGTAGCCCTCGTAGCGATGGACATCCATGAACGTCCGCTTGAAGAAGTCCTTGGACCGCAGCGCCGCCTGCCGGTACTTGTCCTCGCCGGTGAAGTCCGCCATCTTCCACAGCGCCCAGGCGCACCAGATCTGCCCCGCGCCGCTGAGGTTGGACACCGGCTTGCCCCCCAGGTCGACGGCATAGGGCCAGCCGCCGTCAGGCTCCTGGTTGGCGAGGAGCCAGTCGCACCCACCCCGGGCGGCGGCCAGCACCGCAGCGTCCCGGCGTCCGCTGGCTTCCCAGTACCACAGCAGCGTCTTGGCCGAGGTGCCCACGGCGTGCGGCATGGCCCAGCGGTTCCAGGCCTGGTCGCGGCCGACAAGCTTCGCGGGATTGCCCTCAACGCAGTACTGCGAAAACCACGCTCCCGCGAGAGGGCCCTCCTTTTCCTGGACGCTGAGCAGCCACTCGAGGATCTTCTCGGCGCGGGCCTTCGCGGCCTGGTCGTCAGTCGCGAGGTACCACGAGTATAGCGCCGGGAGGGTATAGGTCGTGCCGTAGAAGTTGTAGAAGAACTCGACGCCGGGATGAGACCGCACGGTCTGCCACTTCTCGCTCCAGATCTCCGGCCGCAGCAGGTAGCGCGTGTTGAGCATCTGCATCTGCGTGATCGGCATCGCCCACTGGCGGGGCTGCTCGAAGGCGAAAAGGTCCGTGACCACGTGGCGGTAGGCGTCCCACCAGTCGCCCTTGCGGACGGGAAGCGTGATGGAGAAATGTGCCGGGGCCTCATAGATCGGGTGCCAGACGGTCTCGCCGAGAGGGTCGGATGACTTCAGCGGGATCTGGAACTGCGCCGTCATCTCGTTGTCAGGCCGGAAGCCCCAGGTGAGGTTGTCAGTGTCAGGCACCATGCTGAGGGTAGCGTCGCGGGTCTGGATGCAGAGCATGCGGGTGGCGCTGTTGTGACCGTTCGCGGCGTAGGGGTAGTTCGGCCCGTGCTCGACCGTGTACCAGTCGATGTGGGGCCGGAACATGACCCGCGGATCGTCGACCGCCAGGCGCAGGTCGAGGTCGAGGTAGGGCTCGCCAAGGGGGCTGGGATCGTCAGGGATGACGCGGAACTTGAGGGCGGGGTCGTCCCCACCGCCAGCAGCCCGCCCGACCTCAACGAGCCCTACCGCACCCGGCACGGCCGCGGCCAGGCGGGGCGAGGATGCCTCGCCGCCGACCGGCAGTAGCGGGCAAAGATGGTCTCCGACGAAGAGCCGGAGCATGCCGGTCAGCGGCGCCGAGACAGCGGGGATCTTGGTGGAGAATCTGACCGCACCATCCGCGGCGGTCCACGTAGTCGCCACGCCGGGGCCGGTTGAGGTGAACCGCTTCCCGGCCTGGCAGATGACCGCCCGGCGCAGGGAGGTGCGCACGGCGCCCTGAGCAGTGGCGAGCAGTTCGCCCTCGGCGTAGCCTGCCGCTGCCTTCGCGCTCAGGCGGAAGGGCGCCGACTGGCCGGGAGCGAGGGTGCCCAGGTCGGTCGACGCGCCCGACCACGTTATGGCAACGCCCTCTGCCGGTGTCGAACCGGCATTGCGCACCGTGCCGCTGAGGGTAACCGTCTCGCCGGACCGTGCGACTACGGCGCCCGCGGGAGCGATGCCCTCGAAGGCGAGCTTCGGCCGCACGCGCAGGACGACAGGCCGTCGATCGATAGTCTTGCCGCCGGACTGCAGTTCAAGCCGCATCTGCACCTCGCCGCAGGTCAGCGGGGTGAGGCGGAAGCTGGCCTCGGCGCTGCCGGCCTTCGCGATCGCGGTAACGCTCGCCACGGACTGGCCCTTCAGACTACCGCGCGGGGCAACGAGCTTTATGGTGCCCCCCGGGAGTGGTGCGTCGGGGCTGACGACGTGCACCCGCACGTCGACCGCCTCGCCCTGCACGGGCGTGGACGGCACAGTCGTCACGTTTCCGAGCGTCGCGCCGTAGTCGGTCTCGATCTCGTGCGAGCGGATATCGGGCGCACCCGCGGCCAGCGACTTCACGACGATCCGGTAGTATCGCGCGGCCACGGGGGCGTCGAAGCCGAGGATCTGCGGGCAGTCGGGCGGCAGGTCGGCGAAGCTTTGCCTTAAGGTCCAGTGCTCCATGTCGTCACTGGTGAGCATGTCCACGTCGCGCCAGGCGCGCGGGGTGCGGAAGCGGTCGAAGTAGTGGACGTACCGCGTCACGGCGACGGGGCGTTTGTAGTTGATCGTAACCTCGGCCGGCTTCTCCCGCGACGGCGCGGCCTGGCCCCAGAAGTTGCGGACGTAGGGCTGCGAGAGATCGCGCGGGTAGCTATCGAAAGCCCAGCGCACGCCGTAGGGCCAGCCGCTGCTATCGGGGCAGGAGACCCCGACCGGGTGGGTGATATAGTCCCACTTCGCGCAACTTCCCGCCGGGGCGAGGACCTGCTCCGAGTAGGCCTGCGGAGTCGCCAGCCCGAACCGCCCTCGGTCGGCCTCGAAGTTGGCGAGCACTTCGGCCGCCGTCAGGGCACGGCCGTAGACGCGCACGATGGCGATGGAGCCGATCAGGCCATCCGCCTCGACGTAGTCGTTCGAGGGGTTGCGAGCCGCGCCGATCGAGTACGCCGGAAAGTGGCCGGCCTGCAGTTCGCGAGGAGCGGGCAGCGCGGCGCTCAGCATGCCGTTGACATAGACGCGCGCCATGCCGTCTTTGAGCACCGCTACGACTTGCTGCCACTGGCGGGCGGGGGTGTCGGCGGCGACCGGGCTGAAGGTGACGCCATGCAGGAGGAGCGGCGCCTGGCCCACCGGCTGGATCATCAGCGCGATGCCTCCCGCGCCGAAGTCGTTGCCAACGAGCGTGGCCGCGCGGAGGCAGTGTCCGTCGAAGCACCCCACGCCGTCCACTCGCGCCCAGGCTTCGAGCGTGACCTCGGGGATTTCGAGGTTGCCGGGGCCCTGCACGTAGGCGGACTTGCCGTCGAAGCGCAGCGCGTAGGGCTCGCCCGGCGTCCCTCGGCCCTCCCAGCCGCAGGTCCCGTCGAAGCGGAAGTTGTGGAGGGTTGCCGAACCGGCAACGGTGTCGGGCTGATCGGCAAGATTACGCCAGATGGTGTTTCCAGCGCCCGCCCCCCCGGCCTGTACCTGAGCCGCGGCATCGAGGTGCAGCAGGAGGCCGTCCGTCACCGGCGCGGCGATGGCCGGGGACAACGCAAGGAACACCAGCACGCCACACAAACAGGCGAGGAGCATATGCATCACCCTCCGTTGTGCCGCAAGAGCGCCGGCGTTGAAGCAGCTAGCAGCCGGGCATCTCCAAGCCCAGGTTGGGCGTCAGTATAGGCCCGATCCGGGCCCGTTGGCCTTGGCAAGGTCAGTTAACGGAGCACGTAGTCGGCGATCTGGGCCGTCGTCGGCAGGAGGAGATGCGTGCCGTCCAGGACCTTCGCGGCCCCATCAACAGGCTTGCCCTCGTCGTCCCTGGCCTCAACCTTCACGTCGGCCGCGGCCTTGCCCATCAGCGCCTGCGTATCGATGACCAGGCGCTTGCAGCCGCGGTCGGCGGGCGGCCCCGCGAGCTTGAAGTCGTGGTATCGGCTCGCCGGCACGCCCGGGGTCGGGAAGGTCTGCCAACCGCCGAGGTCGCCGCAGGGGATCACCCTCCACGCTGTACCCTCGCGCTTGGCCCATGCCGCGCCCGACACGTCGAGCGGCCCCTCGACGGCGGTCGCGTCGCCCGTGTTGAGATAGGCGTAGTCGGCGCAGCGGACATAGTCGACGCGCGCGCCGTTCATCAGGGCGCTGAAGGCGAGGATCTCGCCGGACTTTTCGATCAACCAGCCGTAGGGCGGCAAGTCGTAGGTCACGCCGCCGGACTGGACCGTCCAGGTCGACTTCTCGTTGTAGTTGACGTACACCACCAGCCCGCGCGAGTACCGGATGCGCAAGCGCCCTAGCTTGGCCGTGTCGTCGAGGAGCGCGCGCGAGGTGGATAGGAAAGCCGCACCGTTGTGATAGCTGATCTCGGCGACGGCGTCGGTCAGGTACTCGCGCTGGACGCCCTGCATCGTCGCATAGTATTGGATGGCGCGGGCCATCGGCGGGACGTAGCTGTAGCCGAGCATGCACATGTGCCCATAGGCGAGGCTGGCCGAGAGGTATTTGTAGAACGCCGGCGGGCCGAGGCCCCGGCCGGCGTCGGCGAAGAGCGTCGCCGTGTCCTCGCCCGTCAGGAACGCGGAGGGCGAGTAGCCCATCATCGTGCCGAGGTTGTACGGATGGATCTTGAGCAGGTCGAAGTCGACGAGCAGCGGGGCCTTGGCCGAGCCGGCGAAGGTCGGCAGCGAGGCGTAGTCCATGTCCGTGATGCCGGCATAGAGCCAGCGGTGGAGGCCCTCGCTGATCGTCGACCCATACTGCTTGCGGGCCTCGACGATGGCGTCGGCGTTGGGGAGAACGGTCGTCCAACCGATGCCCGCCCCGGCCGCCCCAGCCTCATAGTCGCGCGCTACCGGGCCGTAGCATGAGTGCGTGTCGAGATAGACGCAGTCGGGGTGGTAGAGGTCGTGGCACTTCGTGCCCACGGCTCGGACGAGGCCGGGCAGGGCCGGCGGCTTGGTCGCGTAGTTGCCGTACCACGAGTCGAGGAAGGCGCCGTCGGAGCGCAGGCTCACCTTGTCCTCGTCCCACGTCTCGTTGTAAGGAAAGTAGTCGCAGAAATCGCCGTAGAGGCCGACAAGATAGCCGAGGTCCTTGATGCCCTTGACGTAGGACTGTGCGTACTCCATCCCGACCTGCGGGTGTGGGCGCCAGCGCATGGAGAAGCCCTCGGCGTAATCCATCACGAAGAGGGCGGCGAAGTCGGTGGCGATCACGTTGTCGAGGCCGTAGCGCTTCATGACGCGGTAGAGGTTGGGGTTGAGGCTATCGGCCATGAAGAACATGTAGGGCGCGAGGCGCGCGCGATTGGGCGAGACGGGGTTGCGCGTGTTGGGCAGCGTGTCGGCGAACTCGGGCGACACGGTGATCAGCCAACGGTCACGCAGCGGCAGGCGACGGCCGTCGGTGAGCGGGTTGTACTGGGTGTCAGTGATGATCGATAGGCCCTCGTCACTGTCGGCAAGAGCGTTGCCGTCCACCAGGGAGAAGTCGCTGTGATAGCAGTCGGGCAGGACTGAGACGAAGAGGCTGTCGCCGCAGGCGATCTTGGTGAAGCCGTTGAGGAAGAGGTACGGGACATCGATGGCGCGGGCGTGAGCCAGACCGGCGATGCGTCCGGCCTGGACGCCTGCCGCCAGGCCATCGTCGCAGCGGAGGTCCACGACGAGGGTGCGGCCGCGGAGGGTGTAGGTGGCCGACCATTTCGCCGGGCCTGACTTCTCGCGCCACGTTGCCTCGAAGGTTGTGTTGCGGAGCGAGGACTCGACGAGCACGGCGTCCTCGGGGACGGTGGGCGCGCCCTGAGTCGGGGCGAGAGCGATGCCGCCGCCCCTGGCCGGACGGAAGGCGTTGCCATCGCCCCACCGCGCGAGGATGCCGTCGAGGCAGCCTCGCCGCGGAGTGATCGTGAAGCGCAGGACGCCGGCCGGGCTGCGGGAGAGAAACTCGGCACCCGTCCCGACGCGGCGGGCCTCGACCTTCACCCCGGGCGGTGGCGTAGGCAACATGCCGTCGTCGGAGGTGGGGAAGCTGGCGTCGGACGGGCGCCGATAGGCCTTCATCGGCTTGCGATGCTGCTGGTAGAACAGCATCGAGTCGAGGTAGATGCGCCGGTCGCCCTTGACGCGAAGATTGGTCAGCGCGAGGCCGTGGAACTTCATAGGAAACCGCGGCGCGGTGCCGGGGCCCGGCCTTAGGACGCCGTGCTGGAGGCCCCAGTAGGTCGCGCTCACCCCGCCGAGGTCGACCGTGCAGTCGTTGCCGTCGGCGTCCTCGAGGATCGCCTCCACGCGGACCGGCGCGTCACCTTCGCGGTTGAGGGCGCCGTAGAGATAGAGGTTCACCGCGTCGAAGGGACCAGGGATCAGGATGGGCTGCGGCGGGCAGATCTCGGCCGAGGTCGGGTGTGTGCCGCCGGAGTAGGTGAAGCGTGCGACCCGTGGCCGCCACAAGAGCTGCTCCTCCGAGGCGGAGAGCGTCAGGGCCCCATCCCCGCGCGCCTGAACCGTCCATCCGTGAAGATCATCGAAGTTGACCTGCGACGGCGGCGCGGGACGGCCCGACCACACCACCTCATACGCGCGAGGGCCGGGCTTGGCGTCGGGCGGAAGGTCCGGCGCGGCCGGGATCACGCGAGCGTCGCCGCCCTCGGCTTGCCGTCGAAGGCGGTCGGCGTCGGAGCGGGCGAGGAGGCCGAGGGTCGGCTTGTCTATCACGAGCGGCGTGCGTGCGAGATGAGAGACCGCGGCGATGTCGCAGGGGGCGGCGTCAAGGAAAGTGATCGTCGCGGGCTTGCCGCTCACGACGAGGCCGGTGAGGTCGAAGAGGAACTCGGCATCGTGGCCGCTGCCGCCCCAGTTCGTGCCGAAGCTGTTGGAGAAGATGGTCATCCACTTCTCGCCCTCGTACCACTGGAAGTGGTAGTCGGTGCCGGGCGGGTCGAAGCTCAGCGGCTTGTTGAGCAGGCGCGGGTGGAAGGGCGCATCAGTGAGCAGGCGGCCGTTGACGAGGATCTGCAGGCAGAAGTTGCAGCCGGAGTCGCCGGGCGTATCAATGCGGGCGAGGACGGCGAGGACGGGCGTCTCGTCGGCGGAGAAGACGAGGGTCGTCGCGGGGGCAGTCCACTCGCGGAGGTAGTCGATCTCACGCGCGCCGGGGTCCATGACGACGGCGCGCTGAAGTGGCGGCACGTTCTCCCAGGGCGCCGCGTGGAGCATCGCAGCAACCAGGACTGCAGCGCAGATTGCTGAAAGCCTCATCGCGCAAGCGCCTCCTCGAAGATGGCGGCCATCGTGTCGCTGTCCTCTTGCACCACTTTTCAGGCTGGGCCGAACTCAAACCGCACGGCCCGCGGCTGATCGCCCGGACTATCGAGCGGCACGTTGTAGGTCTGCCGGTAGGTCTTGCTCGCCGGGTCGTAGTCAGTCTGCCAGAAGTCGCGCCCGTGCACCGACTGATCCACCCTGTCGCGCTTCCCGTCCACGGTCTGCCACAGCTCGAACCCCGAAGGCTGCTTCAGACCCGTGAAGGTCACAGGCACATAGCCGAGGCCGCCGGTCACCGTGAAGTCCGCTGTCTGATGTTCATCGACGGCCACGACGATGGGGTAGTCGTGGAGGACCCGCCCCGCCCGCGCCTCGACCTTCAGGTTGTTGCCCACAGCTTCCCGCAGCACCATCTTCCACGTGTCGGCCCCGGACTTGAGGGCGGCGGTCAGGTTCGCGTTGGGCCCGTAGTACTCCCCTGCCGAGAGAGGCAGGACGATGTACTCGACCTCCGCCTCGACGAAGTCGCCGGGCTGGAGGGTGTGAACGTCGGCGGGTGGCGAAAGCTCGACGATGGCGCTCGGCGGCGCGCCGTAGACCGAGTAGTACGGCGTAGGAATGTCGCGCCCGCCCAGCCGCGCCTTCCATGACCGCACAATGACTCCGCGGCTCGCCCACTTCCTGTTCTCGTAGGCGTTGGGCTGGGTCGAGTGCATGGAGAACCAGGCGACCGGGCCCGGGGCACGAAGGCCCACCCGTGCGTACTGCTGCGTGCTCTTCTCGATGGGCCACTCCTCGATCATGCCGGCCAGATTCCCGTGCGCCATCTTGTCGAAGACCGCCTCGTTGTACTGGTCCGCGCCGATCTGATAGAAGGCAACGCGCCGAGAGGACGCTGGCGTCCTCAAAGGCGTGCGCTTTAGGACGTCGTAGCGGAAGTGGTGGAAGTGGCGCGGGTAGTCATCCACGCGGGGCGTCGAGACCGTGATCCGCGCGGCGATGTTGCCGTCCGCCGTGACACCCGCATAGGTCACATCGCTCAGGTTCGGGCAGTGGCTCTCATAAGCAACCCTCATTCGCGAGAGGAACTGGCGCCGACCTGCGGGGTCCTGGTAGAGGAGGAAGTCGCCGCCCCCGACGTTGCCCGTCCACTGCCACTTGCCCCCGCCGACGCCGTTGACCATCAGGGGCCGCACGTCATCGATCATGCACGCGCGCTGGCAGGCGTCCATCTCGTAGCAGATGCTCTCGCCCCAGGACCCGAGGGCGACCTGATCCCAGAGCTGGTCCGTGCCCCAGCCGAGGAGGCAAAGCTGGGCGTGGGCCACCGCCGGCAGTCCACCCCATCTTGCCCGCGCGAGGTCGAACTCCACCTGCGTGCGGGACCGGGCAGGGAGGCGAAGCATCGTCAGGCCGTGGAACCAGCAGCCGTTGTACGGCGCGCCGGACGGCAGCTGGTGCCAGTCCTTGGAGAGTTGGACCGGTATCCCCGTAGGGTTGCCCTCGCTGTCGCGAAGCATAGGCGACATCCCCACCACCGCGTCCGCCGGGTCCTGCCTGAAGCAAAGCGGCACGACGAGCTCGCGGCCGGTCGGGTTGCTCAATCGCACTGCGATCCGGTCCATGAAGTCGTTGTCCGGCGGCCACTGAGTGAGCTTCGGCACGTCGATAGTGTAGCGTGCGCAGAGCGGATCCCAGGTCGCGGCGAGAGCCTTGCCGGTGTTGACATCCGTGACCTCGAGGCCGGCCGCCTCGACGGGTGGCTCAGCCTTCGCCTCGGGCTCCGCCGGCTTCAGCGCCAGCACAACCCGGTGCGGCTCGCCGATCTTCCACACTTCGTCGGCTGCGGCGTCGATCCGGGCCGCATAGTGCCGGCCGGCGTAGGCAAGATCGATGGCCAGGCTCGCGCCCTTCCAGTCACTAGCGGGAGCGGTAGTCTGCTGCTCGTTCGCCACGTCGAAGCTCCAGTGGGCGGCCAGCGCCGGATCGGGCCCGATCTTCTCCGGCTCCGCGGCGTGGGCGGCGATCTCCTGGTCGCTCAGGGCTCGCCCGTAGACGCGGACCTCGTCGACGATCCCCGTGAAGTGATAGCCGGTGCCGTCGTTGTCCTGCCGCCGCCCAAGGGCGAGCGGTCTGCTGCCCGGGGCACGCCTCTTGTTCACGTCCTTGCTCGCGCTCAGCTTGCCGTCCACATACAGCCGCAGCGTCGCCCCGTCGTAGGTCATGGCCAGGTGGGTCCAGCGATCCTCGCGGAGGCGCTCCTCCGCGCTCAGCCACAGGCAGTTCTCCCTGCCGCCGCCGCAGTTGAGCGACACATCGATGCGATCCTGGGCGAGGTGGAAGCCGTAGTTACCCAGGTCCCACTCGCTGCCGTCCTTGCAGAGGATCCACGCGTCGCCGTCATGGGCAAGCGCGCCCTCGGGCACGTAGACCCACAGCTCGGCGGTCAGATTCTCGGGCTCAAGGCCCGGCGCGTCCGGGAACTCGAGGTAGTTCTTGCCATCGAAGGCATAGCCCCCGCCCACACGTCCCGGCGCCGGGCCCGCCTTCAGCGGCAGGTTGTAGGCCGCCGGCGACGCCTCAAGCCGCAGCACCAGCGTATCGGGCCAGGCGACGGTCTCAAGCCGCGCTCGGCAAGGCAAGACCTCGCCGCCCTCGTCCGCGAAGCGCAAGTACTTGATGTCCGCGCGCTGCACGAAACGTCCGCTCTCGATCAGTCGCCCGGGCGAGGGCACTCCAAGCTCGCGGCTGGACGTCCCCGTGCACCGGTAGGTCTTCCCCCCGACGCGGATCGTCAGGCCCAGGTCGGCGGGCGGGAGGGCGAAGACGGCGTCGTTGCCCTGGCTGACTTCTTCCTCATACGAAGACGCCTTTGCGAAGGGCCCGAAGTGGAGGATCGCAGCTTTCTCCACGTCCATCGCGAGCCCGTAGTGGCCGGTCTGCACGCAGCGGATCTGCTGGCCCTGCGGCGCCATGGCCCCGCCCGGCGAGCGATTGCGCCAGCCATAGGCCCACCACATGAAGCTGTGGTCGCGCAGGCCGGGCATGCAGTCGGCCGGAGGGACATCGCGTACATCCTCCGCGCCTGCCCACGACACTGCCAGCAGGGCCAGCAGCGCCACCGCGATCTGGGAGATCATGTCCTCAGGGGCCTCCCCAAAGCTTTCGCAGCACCTCGAACATCGCCGGGTCGTAGTCCTGGACCTCCGCCCGCACGAAGGGGTAGAAGTCGTTCACCCCGAAGTAGGCCTCGGTCAGCTCCGCGAAGTACTCCTGGTCGTTGCTCAGGGCATACGCCCGCTGCTTGCCGCCTCGGCAGTAGAGCACCGATTTGTACAGTCCGGCGTCCACGGCGTGCTGGTAGGCCGCCTTGATGTCGGCGTTGTCGTAGCCGAGGACCTGGTCGTGGTAGGCGTGGGCCATCTCGTGGAGCACCATCGACGGCTGGTCGAGCGACCAGGTCAGGAAGTTGGCCGCGTTGCCCAGCTCGACGCTCTTCGCCTTGTCGGGGTTGAAGCCGTTCTCAGTCAGCCACTCGCGCGACGGGTGGTAGCATCCGCCCGGGAACTTGGGGTCATCCAGCTCAACCCAGATCGCCACCTGCCGCAGCCGCTCCAGCGCCTTCGCCGGCACGGTGCGGTTGATCTCCAGGAGCTTCGCGGCGAGGAGTTCGAGTACCTTCGCTGCCAGGTCGGGCTGCCCGTCCGTGAGCTTGTGATTGACGTAGACGGTGAAGCCCTGGACGGCCTCCTTCGCGTAGGCCGTTGTCGGATCGAAGCGCAGGGCGGGCGATGAGATGGTCATGGCGACGAGAGCAAGGCTGGCGATCACCTGCGTTCCCCTCCTCGGGCTTTCCGGCGTCAAGCTTCGCCGCCTGGGGCTGAGGCACCTTCTCGCGGGACAGGGCCACCCCTCATGATGCCACCTTTGGGTTGGGCCCAGGTCAGGTCTATACTGAGACTCATCCTGAAGCTGTTCCCGCGAGCAGGGCGACTGCCGGCGACGGCACGCCGAGGGGAATCCCATGAACCATCTGCAGACCTTCCGGCGAGCCGCGCTGGTCCTCCTGGTGATCTGCCCCTCCTTGGCGGGCGCCGCGCAGGCTGAGAACCGGCTGCTATGGCAGATCGGATCGCCCGACGGAAGCTATCGCGAGTTCGCGATAGCCGGGCGTTTCGCGGACTACCCGCGCAGCTTCCCGAAGGACGTCACCTACCTCGTCGGCCGGAGCAAACCCGGCAGGGATTGGCCCTACATCCACCCGGGGCCGAGCGACCCCTGGGCCGGTGCACGACCGCACCCCTTCCGCATCGACTTCGACCTGGCGGCCGTGCCGACCACTCCCTGTCGTCTGAACGTGTACCTGGTCGATGCACGCCACGAGGGCGCGCAGGTGCTAGAGATCGACATCAACGGCCGCCGCCAGTACCGGTTCGCTGTCGTTCCGGGGGTGGGGGAGGGCTCACTGACGGATCCCGGCGCGGGACGGCAGTCCGCCGTGGAGGTCCCCTTCTCGCCGACGCTCCTGCAGGCGGGGCGCAATCGCGTCACGCTGACGGTGGTGAACGACTGCTGGCTGCTGTATGACGCGGTGTCCCTGGAGACCGGCTCCTCGATCCCATCGTCGCCGGAGTTGGTGGAGGTATTGGCGCGCCTCGGGACAGATTCGGTGGCCATCGCCGTGGACAACATCGGCGCAGAGGGCGATGTCGTGCTGGGCGTCGCGGATCGCCCGCAGGAGGCCGTCACGGTTCACGCCGCGCCGGGGCCGAACACCTTCTCGCTGCCCCTGCCGGCGGGCCTCGGCGACCGGCCGCTTAGAGCTTCGGTCACGGCAGGCGGTCAGACGCAAACCGTGGACGTGCAGTCGCCACGGTTCCTCTGGCGCATCGGCAAGCCCGATGGCGACTACCATGAGTTCGCGATCGCCGGGCAGTACCCCGAGTACAGCCGCCGCTTTCCGGGCGATGTGACCTACAACGTCGACACCAGCCGTCCCGACAAGGACTGGCCCTTCATCCATCCTGGTCCCAGCGACGCGTGGGCGGGGACCAGACCGCATCCCTTCCGCATCGACTTCGGGCTTTAGGCCGCGCCGGTCGGCTCATCCCGCCTCAACGTCGACCTGGTCGATACCCAGCCCCTGGGCGGGCCGACCCTCGAGGTCAAGGTCAACGGTTCCTTGCCCCAGCGTATGCAGCTTCCGTCAGGCGGCAGCGACAACTCGCTGGCCGACGCCTCACTCGGCCATCACTACAAGCTCGCGGTCCCCATCGCCGCCAGACAGCTTCAGGCTGGCCCGAACGAGATCACGCTGACCATCGTGAGCGGAAGCTGGATGACCTACGATGATCTCTCGATCGAGACGGGCGTCGGCCTGCCGGACGGCCCGCGCGTGGAGGGGATGGCCGCATCCACGACGCCGCTCTTCCGGCGCGTGAACGGTGAGCTTCGGCAGGTCGTGCGCGTGGCCACGCGCAATACCGGCGTGGGCGGGGACGTGGAGGTGCAGCTTCGCGGCGCCTACAGCCTGCGGCAGGTCGTGCCCCTCACGCCGGGCGAGAACTCCGTCGACCTGCTGGTGCCACCGCTCGATCGCGCGACGCCGATTGAGGTCGCCCTGCATGCAGGTGGCCGCGACCACATCGCCAGGTTCGTCGCCCAACCCGAGCGCCGGTGGAAGGTCTTCTTTGGCCCCTCGACTCACACGGATATTGGATACACCGACTTCCAGGAGCGCGTCTTCGCCCGCCACAACGAGAACACGGCTGCGGCGCTGGCCGCGTGTGACGCCTCGCCGGAGTTCAAGTGGAACCTGGAGGTCGGCTTCCAGGCCGCGCTGTTCCGGACGATGGGGCCGCAGGCGTACGGGTCGCTCCTCGCGCGTATCAAGGACGGGCGCGTCGGCCTCGGCGCGCTATACCTCAACATGCTCACGGGCCTCTGCTCGGGGGAAGAACTTGCGCGCGCCGTGACCTTCGTGCAGGAGATCGCCCGCGAGGCCGGAGGCAACGCCGAGGCCGCCAACCTCACGGACGTGCCGACGGCGGTCGGTACCCTCCCGATGCTGCTCTCCCAATCGGGCGTGCGGTACTTTGCGGATGGGGTGAACGACGTCACACCCTTCACCTGGGGCGGCCGGCAGGTCGACCAGAGCCCGTACTGGTGGGAGGGCCTGGACGGCTCACGGGTATTGGCGATCAGCGCCCGAGGCTACGCCCAGGCCTACGTGGTTGGGCTTGTCGACGACGTGCCGACCATGGAGCAGAAGCTGCCGGGGTGGCTCCGGAACATCGGCCGCGAGGGCTATCCCTGCGATGCGGCTTACGTGTACGGCGCGTTCGGGGACAACCAGCCGATGAGCCCGAAGTATGCGGACGTCGCCGCCGCGTGGAACGCTCGGTGGGAATACCCCAAGATCATCGTCGGGCGGATGGACGAGTTCTTCCACTACGTCGAGGACCACGCGGGCAAGCAGCTTCCCGTCGTGCACGGCGACATGGGCGTGGTGTGGGAGGACGGCGCGGGCTCGACGGCGCTGGAGACGGCGATGGTGCGACGGGCGAAGGCGCGGCTGGAGGCTGCCGAGCGCTGGCATGCCCTGGCGGCCAATCATGACTCGGCGGCGACCTACCCGGCGTCGGCTCTCCACGCTGCGTGGGAGCAAGTCCTGCTGTATGACGAGCATACCTGGGGTGCGGCGGGCAGTGTGTCGGACCCGGAAAGTGAGCAGACCCGCCACCAATGGGCGGTCAAAGCGGCCTTCGCGCACGAGGCCGCCCAGCGCGCCGATGACCTGCTGAAGTCAGGCCTCCAGGCATCGCAGCCGCCAGCCGAGCGATCCTCTCAGACCGTGACTGTCTTCAACGAGCAATCGTGGCCGCGAGATATCGTGGCGAGCTTCCCGTCGCCAGGCGCCACCATGGAGGCCCCATGTCAGGTTGAGGGCGACAGGGTCGCGTTCCTGGCGCGGCAGGTGCCGCCGCTGGGCTGGCGGTCCTATCGGGTGGAAGCGACCTCCGTACCCGAGGCAGCCCCGCCGATCCTCCGAAAGGGACCCGATGAGTGGTCGTGGGAGACGCCGGATTTCCGGCTCAAGATCAGCCCCGCGACCGGCGCTTTGAGCAGCCTGTACGACAAGGCTCTTCACACCGAATGGGCCGGATCGGTCGGCGGCTACGGCATCAACCAGTTCCTCTACGTCCTGGGCCGGGAGGGTGCGAAGACGGTCTTCACGCACACGACGGCCACCGCGACGATCGTCCAGAACGGCCCAGTCCGCGCGGTGCTGCGCCTTACGAGGACAGGGCCCCAGGCGCCCACCACCGACACGTACCTCATCATCGGACCCGGTCGCCGGATCGAGTTCCTGAATGTCGTGCACAAGGCGCCGACGCTGGCTAAGGAAGCCGGCTACTTCGCCTTCCCGTTCCGGCTCGCCGGGTCAGGGGCCTGCCGCGCCTTCGTCGAATTGCCCTATGGTGCGATGGAGGTCGACCACGATCAGGCGCCGGGCGGATACCGCGATTGGTACGCCACGAACAGCTTCGCCGCCGTGTCGGACGGCCAGCGGACGGCGACCCTGGCCACACCTCACTCGCCGATGCTGACCTTCAACGACATCCTGCGCGACCGGTTGAAGCAGCACGCCGGCCCCTTCAACGGCGCGATCTTCGCCTACCTCTTCAACAACAACTGGGACACGAACTATAAGGCCTGGCAGGGCGGAGACATGGTCTTCTCTTGCCTGCTCGACCTGCGTGCAGGGGCCTTCGACCCGGCCGCGGCGACTCGCTTTGGTTGGGACGCGCTAAGCACGATGGTAGACCCGGCGCGGGGTGACGCCGCGGACCTTTGGGCCGCCCCGCCGGCTCAGGCGATGTCCTCCGCCTCCGGCGACGCAACAACCACGTCCCTGCTCCAGCTGTCCGGTGATACGGTCGTCGTGGGGGGCGTCACGAGGCGCGGGAAGCTGCTCCAGGCGCGTCTCTACAACCCATCCGCGCGCGCGTCGGAGGCAACGGTGACGCTGCCGGGCCTGCGCCTCGCCGATGCCTGGACGGCCGACCTCACGGGCGCGCCGAAGGCACAGCTGCCCATCCTCCCCGGCGGCGCCGCCGTCCGTGTAACCGTGCCCGCGCGCGGGCTTGCCACCATTCTGCTCCAGCCGAGTCGCCCCTAGTCGAGGCCGTCGCTAAATGTCCTCGTAGTACCGGGCGACGGTCTCGTAGTCGACGGTCTCGTCGAAAGGCAGTCCGAGGCGCTCGTAGAGGGCATGGCGGCCTCGCATGTCGGCCAGGAGGATGGCGCGGGCATGAACGGCCACCTCGGCGGCGATCTCGAGGGGCACGACAACGACCCCATCGTCGTCACAGCCCACAAGGTCGCCAGGGCGGACCTGCACGCCGCCGCACCCGACGCGCGTCTGCACCTCGACGGCCTCGATCCGGCCGGGGATGATGGTGCGCCCGCGCGCCCGGCAGCAGATGGGCGTCTTCTGGAGCGCGACCTCCCCGGTGTCGCGGCAGTATCCGTCGGTGATGATGCCCACAGCGCCGTCGGCCACCGCGCCCAGGCTGTTATTCGATCCCCAGAAGCCCACTTCACCGCTACCACCGGTATCGGTGACGATCACGTGGCCCGGCTGGATGAGCCCCTCGATCCCGACATGGCCCACTTCCTTGAACCAGAGGCCGTGGGCGTCCACGATCTCCTCGGTGGTGTCCAGGCGCCACATCGGGCGGTTGGCGGGCACGCAGCGGATGGTCAGGGCCGGGCCCCAGAACTTCATCCCGGGCCACAGCGGTCGGATCTCCGGCCACATCAAGCCGATATTGAACCAGCCGATGCCGTCCATCGCGTCCACCACGTCCACCACGCGAAGGAAGCGGTAGAGCTTGCACAGCTCAAAGGGATTGACGCCTGCGACCTGATCGGAAGTCATGGCCGGGCCCTCCAAGTTGGCGCTACTTGCCCATCCGGCGCAGCGCTTCGAGCGACCGCTTCGAGATCTCGAAGCCCATACCGTCCGCGCTGCCCTCCTCGACCACATACCACTCGACCGGCTGAGTGGTGTCGCAGAGCTCGAAGATGGTCGGCCAGTCTGCCACGCCCTCGCCGATGACGCTGTCCGGGGCGCCGCCGTAGTCCTTGAGATGCAGCGACTTCGCGCGGCCGGGGAACTTGCGCAAGGTGCCGAGGGGGTCGCCGCCGCCATTCGCGCAGTTGCCGATGTCCATCTGCATGATCACTTCCGGACGGGTGTTGCTGAAGAGGATGTCCCAGGCGATCTCGCCGTCGACGATCTCGAAGTCGAAACCGTGCGCGTGGTAGCCGGTGAACATCCCCAGCGGCGCGAGCTTCTCGGCAACGTCGTTGAGGATGCCGGCCAGCTCAAGGATAGTGTCGCGGGCGCCCATGCGCAGCTTGTCCATGGCGATGATCAGGAATCTGTTACCCAGCACCTGGTTCATCTCGATGGTGCGCTGCAGGTTATCGCCCAGCAGGGCGCCGGTGAGCAGGTGGAAGCCGCAGCACTTCAGGCCGTTGTCGTCGTTCATCTTGCGGATCTGCGCGGGAGTGTGGCCCATCCATTCGAGGGCGGCGCCGTCATAGCCCCAGGGCTCCGCGCCAGCGTAGCCGATGCCGGCCACGGCCTCCAGCGTCGCCGGGAGATCCTTCTCGACCTCTCCGCGAACCGAGTACAACTGCAAGGCGATCGGTATCTTGCTCATCTCTGCTCTCCTGTGGTGCGAGCGTTCCGGGCGCTGTCTTCGCTGTCGAGAGGTGGATCTCCTGCGTGATGATGACGGTTGTCGACGAGGGCTGAGCATCACTTGCCGCAGCCTCAGCGTCGGCGCGGGACGCGGCGAACAGGGCACGAACGAACACGGCGAGGCATACACGGATGGGCTACGGCGCCTTTGGTTCGCCCAGGTCACTGCGCTGCCAGGCGCGGACGTAGTCGAGGACGAAGTCGTCGGGGAGACCCTCGCCGGTGAGATCGTTGCCGCCCCACCCTCCGCTCACCGCGGTGAACAGGATGTACATGGGCACGCTCGACACGCGGGCGTCTGTCCACCGGGCGACAGGCTGCCCCTGCGCGTAGAAGGTCACGCGGCCGGGCTCCCAGAGCAGGCCGGCGGTGATGAAGCCGTCCCTGTCGGGGCGCACGTAGATGTGGTCGGTGCCGATGGACTTGTGGTCGGCGCCGTAGCCGTCCCAGTGCATCGCAAGGTTATAGCGGCAGGGGCCGTAGCGAGTGAGGTACTCGAGGATATCGAACTCCATCCCCCCGTTGCCCGTGTCCTCGCGGTTCGGCGACCCGGCGCCGCGGTCGGGCATCATCCAGAAGGCGGGCCACAGCCCCGGCGCGTGAGGCAGCTTCATCCGGCACTCGAAGTAGCCGTAACGCTGACGGAACTTGCCGATGCTGGTGAGGAAGCCGGTCTGCCAGTCGGTCTCAGGCTTCGTGGCGTCATCCTCGGCGTGGCCGCGATGCTTATCGAACCGCAGGCGCAGCAGCCCGCCGCCGAGGATCACGTTGTCCTTGCTGAAGTGGGCGCGCTGGTCCCAGTAGTTGGGGTAGTAGATCGACCACTTCGACGGGTCGAAGGTCGTGCCGGTGAACTCGTCGTCGAAGGTCTGCTTCCAGTCTCCCGGCACCGGCGGACGCTTGCCCAGCCAGGCGGGCTCAGACGGCGGCGGAAGGACTGCCCGGATGGAGTCCACGCGGATCGTTCTCTCACCGTCGCCGGTGGCGCTAACCGCGACGCCACTGGCGGAGTCGCTCTCGAAGGGCGTCCCGCCGGAGGACAGCTTACCGGGGGAGCCGAGGATCACCATGTCGCCGGCGAAGGGCAGCGTCAGGTCCTGCTCAGCGCCAGGAGCCAGGGGCTTTGCGGCCTCGACCCAGGCACCGGGTCGGTCACGGTTCTCCAGCCGCGCCCTCAGCGTGACAGGGCCCTTACCTTCGTTGCGGGCGTGGATGACGATCTGCAGCCAGTCGCGAAGGTCCCACTTGCCGACTTCAGGCCTCAGCATCACCGAAGCGTCCGCGGACCCGGCGGGGAGAGTCACGCACAGGGCCTGGTCCACAAGCTCGCCCTTCGCCCCGCCCTGGGCGACGACCTGCTTTGCGGCATCCACCGTTGCGCCCTTGCCGAGGATCACGCCATCGATGGGGCGCACGCGGATCGACTCGGGGTCGACCGGGGGCTTCTCCGCGGCGGCTCCGCCGGCCACGAGCGACTCGATGCGGAAGGCCTGGTCCTTGTCGGAGCGGCCCACGATGAGAAGCACCTGCGTGATCTTGGCCGGGTTGAGGGCGAAGCCGGGTTTGCCCCAGGAGTAGCCAAAGCGGACGCGGACGGTCCCGGCCTCGCCGGGCTTCAGCCACAGAGACTCGCCGTTCCACGGGTTCGTCGTCCAATCCCCTGCGTTGTCAACACGCAGGGACACACCGCTCGCCACGGCGCCCACGTTGACCACGCGCGCCTCCACGTGGCCGTAGGCGGAGAGGTCCCAGGGGCCAGCCTCGGGCTTGATCGTGACGCCGGGGTAATCGTTCTTGCCGAGCCGGCAGGTGACCACGAATCCGGTGCCATCTTCGGCGCGCGCCACGGAGACCTGATCCGGCTGGTTGGGCGAAACGCGGTCGAGCGCGCCGGCAGCGGCGAGGTCGAGGAGCGGCTTATCGGCCGTATCGGCGGTAGCCAGCGCCGTGAGAAAACCGGTGAGGGCCAGCAGACTTACGGTTAGCAGGAGGCGCCTTTGCCAGGCATGTCGGGGGTCCATGGGGTGATTCCACCCTTTCATCTTAGTGGTCAAGCAACCCGGGCAGATGGTACGCCGGGGTCGCAGGGCGGCGCAATCAAGCCCCCGATGTCTCCGCCCGTGCTACTCGACAAAGGTGACGATCCCGAAGTTGGCGGGCGACCACGCCGGCGAGAGGCCGCCGCCCCAGTTCATCTGCGCCGCCCGGCCCGTGCCGTCGTTGTCGTTGAGCTGGATCGAGAAGCCGAGCTTGCCCCCGAAGGCCGGCGAAACGCCGAGTTCGCCGAAGGGTATGCGCACCTGGTAGACGCAGCCGCCCTTCTGCTGGGCGATGGCGACCTCATAGACCGAAGAGTCTCGGGCGACGTGTCCCGCCGGGCGGCCGCCGCTGTGAGCCCTCGTCCGCCAGAGGGTGTACTTGCCGCTGCCACCGGCGGGCCGGGCGTCGGACACGAGGTACTCAACGGCCCGGCTGGCCGCGTCCGAGCCGCGATTGGTGGGGTCGAAGGCGAGGACGACGCTGTCGCCCTGAACGACGGTCTCTCCGTCCCCGGCTAGATGGTGGACGTCGTCGCGGACCTGGACGGTCACGTAGAGGTTCGCGGCATCCCAGGCGAGGTAGGCGACGCCGTTAAGATTGTCCGGGGTCCACTGGTAGTTCGGGTCGAGTACATGAAGCTGGTTCTGGCCGATCAGCGGGATGGGGCAGGACTGGTTCCAGCCGTCGAGCGTCCCATCGAGGGCCGGCGCCTTCGCTACCTTCCACGCCTCGGCCGCGAAGTCGCTGCCCTCGAAGGCCGTCACGCGGACGTTATCGTACATCGCCCAGCCTGAGCCCTCGACAACCGGCACAAAGGCCGCCGTCTTCAGCTCCGGCGGCGCCTGGTAGCGGCAGGTGAACACCTGCCAGTAGGGTGTCGTGTTGCCGATGTTAAGGACCTGCTGGTCATAGAGGTCGCGCTCGGAGCCGTCCTGCATGACCTGGTTGATGTTCGAGCCGCCCTCCATGCCATGGTTCCAGACCCACGCGGTATAGAGGTAGGTCATGCCGCCGCGCAGGTCGATCTGCTGGACGAAGCTCGCCCAGGTGGGCGAGTTCTCGAAGCGGAGGACGCGCTGGCCGAGGCCGAGGCCCAGGCCCTCGGAGCTGAACAGCTTCGCGTTGATGCCACGCCAGGCCTTCGGGGTGACTCCGTCAACTTCAGCCTCCTCAAAGCCGCCGTTCGCCAGAAGATTGCCAACGCTCTCGCGCGAGATGACGGACACGGTGAGAGGCTTGGTGACGACCGGCAGCTTGCTCCACCCGTACCTGACGGTCAGAGCCGCGGCGATGGCGGCCGGCTCCGTGGTCGCAGGGATTGGGATGGGTAAGGAGACGGTCTTGACCTCCCCGGGATTGAGGGAGAAGGCCGTCGCGCCCTCATGCAGCCATGGCGCCTGTCCATCGAGCCGCAACGTGCCGGTCAGGCGCTGCCCATAGGGGTTCCACAGCCGGATCGGGATGCTGCCGGGCCCGCCACGGAGAGCGGTCACCTGCGGGATGACGCCGGGTTGCTCGCGCCCCGCGACGGCCGACGGCACCTGTATCGTGGGCACGAGATAGGCCTTGATCGTGTCGAGGTCGGCCCCCTCGAGGAAGCAGGGCAGAGGCTTGAGGGGCACCGTCGCGACGCCGTTGCTCACCGGCAGCGGGCTCTCGTTGCCCTGGTAATCGCTGACGACGACCGGGCCCTCTCCCACGGCCAGGGGCACCTCCTCCCCGCCCTGCTCGCTGCTCGATCCCACCAGCATCGCCTTGCCCTGGCGCTCGAAGACGTGAAAGGCGGAGGCTTTGCCCAGGGAGCAGAAGAGGCCGAGCGGCTTCGCATCGAAGAGCTTGGATGCGACCACGGCGAGCGTCGCCGCCACCGGCCGTGGCGAGTGGTCGGAGAGGAGGTAGTCCCAATCGCCGATGCAGCTTCCCTCGCCGCCGAAGTAGATGATCCTCCGGCACCCAGCCGAGAGTTCGTCCGTCCACTGGTTCAGAACCCAGTTCGACTGCGTCGTGTCGGAGACCACGTCGAGACCCGGCTGGTCCCACTGGATCATCTCGCCGGCGGTTTCATCGTCCCACACGGCGGTCTTCGGATAACCGAAGCTGTCGAGGTCGGCCCGCGCCTCCTCGACGCCCGTGCCATTGCTGTAGTGGATAGGCAGCACGTCGACATACTTGCCGACACCGGCGTTGAGCACGTCGAGGCGAAAGCCCCTCGGCCACAGTCCGCCCGCCAGGAGGAAGTGCAGGTTGGGGTCGACCGCGCGGGCGGTCTCGGTGCCGGTTCTGCAGAGGCTCAGGTAGTCGCCGATGTAGTCGGCCGGGCCGCCGGGCGTGATCTCGTTGAGCCACTCCCACCCCCACAGCTTGCCCTTGTAGTGGCTGCTGACCGCGCGGACCATGTCCGCAAAGGCCTTGAGATCGAAGTCGAAGGCGTTGTAGCCGACGTACTGGCCCTGCGGCTGGACCCAGGCGGGCGGGTCGTAGATGGTGAGGACGGTGTCGACACCGTTGCGGTGGGCGGCGTCGAAGAAGTGGTCGAAGAAGGGGAAGGCGTAGACGCCGGGGCCGGGCTCGAGGTTGACCCATTCGGTGAAGGCCCGGCAGGTGGTGAGGCCCAGCCGTCGCGCAACTTGCACGACCTCATCGGTGCCGGCTCCCATCCACGGGGCGCAGTGGACCGTCATCCCGAAGGGCGTGGGCTTGCCGCCGGTGACCGCCAGGACGTCGGGGATGCGGCAGAAGGTGGTCTCGCGGGACTCCCAGCCGTCGACCTCCGCATGGAAGAGGAACGTCCCGCGGCGTAGGAGGCGCATCTCCACGGGCACTATCTGCCCGTCGTGGTCGGTGGTGAAGGGCACGCCGCCCTTCGTCACGAGGGCCTTCGTCGCATCGTAGACCTCGTACCGAAGGACCTTCGGCTGTCCCGGCTGGCCGACGTTCTTGAGCCGCGCGACGATGCGGACCGGCTCGTCGTAGGTGAACAGGTTGCCCGCATGACCGGTCTCCAGTTCGAAGAAGCCTCCCTTCCGCGCGTACCCGGCCTCGGCGCGAACATCCCAGGGGAACTGCTTGCCGCGAGAATCCGAGAAGGAACCGAGAAGCAGGAGCCAGTTCTGCCACAGCGCCTTGGGGACGGTCAGGTCGAAGGTGTATTTGCCGCGACCCGGCTGGATCTCCACGGTCTGCTCGCCGTACCAGATGTGCTCCGTGTTGTCGAAGCTGACCGGCCTGGGCGCGTTGGGCTTGGGCACCCGTGGTCCGAGGGCCGCAAGGTGGAGGGTGGTGGTCTTGTAGTGCTCCGAGGGGTCGAGGTAGTACTCGATCGTGACGCCGATCTTGTCGCCTTCGGTCAGGCGGCCCTGCAGCGAGGTCCAGTCGAAGGCGATCCAGCTCTTGTTGTACTTCATCCGCGCGAGCCAGGCGGTGTAGCCGGGATCGGGGTCGGCCTGCGCGCAGGATGCGGCAACCAGCACCCCCAGGATCAGGACGATATACCGTAGCGCGGAAGCGGGCTTCGTCATCGTGCCTCTCCTCCGTTGTAGGCGCCCAGGTCCGGCGCGCCGTGCCCTGCTGAAGTCAGGGAGTCAATTCGATGACGGCCCAAGGGCTCCTGCCGGGCGTGGCCTGTTCCCGGGAACGGTACCGGTCTCCAGGTCCGCCGTTAGCCTGTCCTTCCGGCCTGCCGCACGGTCCCCTCGGCGGAGCGCCGTCTGCGAGGAAGGTGCTGATGGAGCAGTGCCGAAGGGATCGCGACACGGTGAAGTAGCTTGGAAACCCGCCTTGGGGAGGCCCACAATGACTGTCTTCGAAGCCGTACGGGCGCGCTACTCTGTCCGCGCCTACCAGGACAAGCCCGTCGAGCAGGAGAAGCTCGACCGCATCCTCGAGGCCGCGCGCCTTGCGCCCTCGGCCAGCAACCGCCAGGAAGGGCGGTTCGTCGTCGTCCGCGACCCCGGCAAGCGCGCCCGGCTGGTCGAGGCCGCGAGCGGGCAGGGCTTCGTCGGCCAGGCGCCGGTCGTCATCGTCGCCTGCGCGAAGCACGATGGCCGCATCATGCGCTGCGGCCAGGCCTGCTATCCGATTGACGTCGCCATCGCCCTGGAACACATCGCGCTTCAGGCCGTCGAGGAGGGTCTTGGCACGTGCTGGATCGGCGCCTTCGATGAGGCCGCCGCCAAAAAGATCTGCGGAATCCCGAAGACCGACGACGTGCGGGTCGTCGAGCTGATGCCCCTGGGCTATCCGGCCGACAGCCCGAGAGAGAAGAGCCGTCTGGCGATCGACCAGATCGTGATGCTCGACGAGTGGCGGCAGTGAGCAGCCATGCCCGACTGTGCCGCCCCTAACGTGGTGTTCGTGTTCGCGGATCAGATGCGGGCCCAGGACGTCGGGTTCATGGGCAACGACCAGATCCGGACGCCCAACCTCAACCGCACTGCCGAGGAGGGGATCGTCTTCACCAACGCGGTGTCGACGTGCCCGGTCTGCACTCCCTACCGCGCCTCACTGCTGACCGGCCGCTACCCGATGAGCAACGGCATGGTCCTCAACGACGTTCGCCTGCCCACCACCGAACGGTCCATCGCCCACTGCTTCGGCGACGCCGGGTACCAGACGGCCTACATCGGCAAGTGGCACCTCGACGGCCACCATCGGGGCGGCTTCACACCCCCGGGCCCGCGCCGGCAGGGCTTCGACTACTGGTCCGTGGCGAACTGCACCCACGACTACATGCACTCCTTCTACTTCCGCGACGACCCTCAGCCGATCTGGATCGATGGGTACGATGCGGACCATTACACGGACCTCGCGGTGGAGTACATCCGCGAGCACCACGGGAAGGGCCCCTTCAGCCTTTTCCTCTCCTGGGCGCCGCCGCATGACCCATACCGTTGGATGCCCGAGGAGTACCTGGTCTACGATCCCGAGGCGCTCACCCTCCGCCCCAACGCGCCCGACGCCGACCGGGACGAGCTGGCAGGCTACTACTCCCACATCGCTGCCCTCGACCGCTGCTGGGGGCGCATCACGCAGGCCCTGGACGAGCTGGGCCTGGCGGAGAACACGATCCTCGTCTTCACCTCCGATCACGGGGACATGCTGGGAAGCCAGGGCCAGCAGAAGAAGCAGAAGCCCTGGGACGAGTCGATCATGGTGCCCTTCTTCTTGCGCTACCCCGCCGCGGCCGAGGGCGGTATGCGGCTGGATACGATCGTGAATACGCCGGACCTCATGCCGACGCTGCTCTCGCTGGCAGGGCTGCCCGTCCCCGGCACGGTTGAGGGCACGGACCTTTCCGGCGCGGTGACCGGCCAGCCCTTCGACGAGCAATCGTCGGCCTTCATCAGCAACCCGGTGCCCTTCTGCGAGCCCATCCCTGAGTGGCGGGGCGTGCGGACCAAGCGCCACACCTACGCCCGCAAGCTTGACGGCCCGTGGCTGCTCTACGACAACGAGGCCGATCCGTACCAGTTGACCAACCTGATCGATGACCCCGCCCATCGCGCCCTGCAGGATGGGCTCGAGGCCGAGCTTGAGGGCTGGCTGGCGCGCCTCGGCGATGACTTCCAGCCGCGAGAGGTCTACTGGGAGCGGTTCGGCTACAGCGTGGACGAGTGGTTCCAGATGCCCTATGACAACGAGGTGGGGGAGTTCCCGGACTGACCTTGCCGCTGCCGGCCCACGGCGTCATCCTGAGTGAGCAGCGTTCTGTGCTGCTCCCAAGGATCCCCGCGCCAATCCCTCCTTCCTCCGCCCACCCGCCAGCACCTTTTCCAGCGCCGGCCTCACGGCCCCGACTCTCTTCGCGCGGATGACCACATCCCACAGGGGCTCGCCTTGCTTCCACGCGCCCGCGAAGGCCAGGTGCCTCAGCCGCCCGGCCCGCGGCACCCGCCTCACCCTTGCCGTCCCCGCACCTGAGTAGTCGCATACCTTGGGGATAAGCGAAAGGGGGATGCTCCTGCGGCCGGCGCGACAATCAGCCGCCATCCGCCCCAACCCCGGGCGGCTGATCCCGTGGGACCTCGCGCCCCCAGAAGTCTCGGCCCCCATTGTTCGGCACGACCACTCCCGCCCCACGGCACGGCGATCCTCGCTGGAGCTTGTACCCGTCGAGACTGGCCCGTCCATCCCCCCCGCTGCCGGGCGCGACGAGCATCGGCGACGCCAGCATTGCCGCGGGGTCGGCCGGGCGGCCGTGGTGATTGCCCCAGAAGGCGTTGTGGCTGAAGCTGACGTCCTGGATCCCGCCGAAGTCATAGCCCAGCGTACCGTCGGCGTAGAAGAGATTGTTGAGGAAGCGGAGGCCCCGAGGATGGCCGAAGGTGTTGCGGGCCAGGTTCACGCTCAGCGCCGGGCCGACGTAGAACGTGTTGTTGTAGACGGTCGCGCGACCGGTGCCGTCGCCCTCCAGGGTGAAGAGGGCGATGGCGTCGTTCTGGCTGACGTTGTACCGGACGACCGTCCCCCTTGCCTCGCCGCACATCAGCAGGAACCCGCCGGCGTTGTCGTGGCTGTAGTTGTACTCGAAGACGCTGTTGCGGCAGCTATTGTCATCGTCGAAACCCTCGCTGTCCCACACGGTCACACCGCCCACCGCCGTGTGACTGACCTCGTTGTTCTCGATGACCGTCCCGTTGCAGCGATGGGGCCACATTCCGGCGCAGGCGCGCTCACCGGGCTGCCGCCCCACGCGCTGGTGGGCGTAGCTGACGACATTGCCATCCATTACCGCACCGTCGCAGCCGAGGATGAAGATGCCGTCGCCGCCGATGTCCCGTAGCCGGTTACCACGGATCACAACCCGCGTGCTGTGATGCTTGTCTGACGCGGTGGGGTAGTCCGTGAGCAATATCCCGTTGCGGTCGGCGTGCTCGATGGTGCACCCCTCGATGAGCAGGTCGTCGAACCACGTGTCCTCCCCTTCCCGCTTGCACAGGAAGCCGCCAGTGTCACCGGTGGTCCCTCCTGCGACGTCGTGGATGTTCAGCCGCTGAAAGTGCAGATGGTGGGTGACGCCGAAGTCCTTGACGTAGGCGAAGACGCCGATGGCGCCGCCGCTAAGCTCCAGATCGGTGATGTCCCAGTATTCGGAGTTGTACAGGGAGACGACGGGCTGTCCCCCGGGCCCGACGCTTATCTTCGGCAGCGGCCCGGCGCCATACTTGCCCACAACGATGGGCGCAACTGGCGTGCCCCGGCCGTGTAGCGAAAGGGGACCGGAGTAGGCAGTCCCGACCTTGAGCAGGAGGCGATCCCCGGGCGTGAACTCACGGCTGTTCGCCGGTGCGAGCGTCTGCCAGGCCGTCGCCGGCGAGAGGCCTTCGTGGGCATCACTGCCGGTCGCGCTGTCCACGTAGTACGTCTGTCCAACCGGGGCCGCCCACACGACCGCCAGGGCCGCGCACCAACAGGCCAGGATCACTGAACTTTTCACTGCTAGCGCCCGCATCTCGAACTTCCTCCCGGGACCGTGCCTGCGGGAATGGGTCCAGGTTGGATGTCAGCCTGGATACGCACCCCGAGCTTGGTCCACCCACAGGCGCCTTCTTCCATCTGGCCAAGGTGTGTCCTGCACGCCTTGACCGAGCCCCCGTTCCCAGCGCCCAGGATCACCGCAACATGGCAGGTGCTGGAACTGAGCCCGCGAAGGGACCTCGGGCCTCCCAGGAGGTGCCGACAGGACATGATCCCGGCCGGCTCAAGCACGATCGTGTCGCTTGACGCCTAAGGGGTCGTCAGTCCTCGTTGATCGTCCACAATCGCTGGGGCGCGTCGTTGAGCCACTTGACGTGGGTGTCTACGAACAGGACGTTGAAGCCGTCGTTGTGCCGCCGGGCGGGATCGTCGATGCCGAATTCCTCCCCGCAGCCCCAGTAGCGGCCGAAGTCCACCACCCAGATCGTCTCCGCCGGGGTCGGCACATCGGCCTCGGAGACCGGTCTCGCGTCGTTGATGCCGTGCATGCCATTCACCGGATTGCCGGCCCCCCAGAAGGCGATGTTGTAGCCATAGCTGTACGGATCGTTGCCTGCCGATGGGCAGCGGAAGACCTGGGTGTTCTTGACGTAGGGATCGAGCACCATGATCCAGGTGTGCGAGCTGTCGAAGGGCCAGAACTGCCCGCGCGGGTAGGTGCCGTCGTAGTCCTCGGTGTACATGGTCAGGGCGGCGCCGAGCTGCTTGAGGTTAGACATGCACGAGGCCTGCCGGGCCTTCTCGCGAGCCTTGGCAAAGACGGGGAACAGGATGGCGGCCAGGATCGCGATGATNNACGATTAGCGGGCGAGACCGCCCGGCACGAGTTCAACCTGTATCACCTCAAGGGAACGATCCCCTTTGGTCTTCTCCACGGCCTTCGCGGGAGGGCAGGCGAAGTAGACCTGGCTGATCGGGCCGCCAGGCCAGCGTTTGCCCTGCGCATCGAGCATCCAGTCAAAGATGACACGGACGTTGTCTTTCCGTTCCGCTACAGCTAGCGCCAGGGGCCAGCGATAGTCGTGCCCGTCCGGTGTCCGGATCCCGAAGACGAGGTCGTCGCACATCACGCTGGAGGCCAGGGTCAGCTTCGCCCCGCCGAAGGATCCGGCCGGCGCGTTGGCGGTGATGAGCGCCAACTGGTCTCTCTGCACCGGGAAGGTCCAGCGCAGGGAGCCGGCGTCGTTCGCCACGCTTCCGGCCGTGCCTGCGACGGAGAACGGCTGCCACCCGGTCACGGCGGCGCCGGTCCGGCCCAGCCAATGCCGATCGCGCACGCCGATCTGGAAGCGGCCCAGTTCGTAGACGTGATCGACGCCCGGCATGGGCTTCGTGTCCGCCAGGATCGATCCGGCGTCCGCCGACGGTTTGATGCAGGCGAAGATGCTGTGTGGCATCCGGTCGCGCAGAGCCTGCCCGTCGATGATCTCCTGCTGCTTGCTGTCCTCCCACCACGCCCCGGAGTCGGTGCGCCGGTGTGCCAGCAGGGCGATCATGTCCGCCATCCAGACGGTGTTGGTGTGGATGATCTCGTCGGGAGGTGTGCTGCGGCGCAGCCAGTCGGCCAGTTGATCGCAGTCCGGGCGGTAGGCCTCGCTCTTGTCTCCATTCTCGAGGGGAGCCCCGCCCTTGACGGTCATGATCGCCAGCATGTGAGGCGCCGTCAGTGGGATTGCGTTGAAGCCGTTCATGAGGCCGATGGTTGGCCACGGCAGGAAGGTCAGGAACATCACGCCCAGGATGCGCCGGGTGGTCGCCAGAGGAGGGAGGAGCCAGGTGATCATCGGGGCCCCCAGGATCGCCCACAGCGGCATCGTGTGCATCATGTACCGCCCGCCGTAGGTGACGAGGATGGGCAGGAAGCCGATCAGCAGGTACGCCGGCATCATGCGCTGGGGTAGGCGTCGCGAAGCCGTCGCTATCCCCCAGAACCCGAGCCCCAGGGTCAGCAGGTTGAAGCTCTGCAGCGACATCAGCTTGTGGAGAGGATTGCCCGGCATGCCGCCCTGCTTGAGCACCGGCAGCCAGTCCAGGTAGTGGAGAACATGCGTCAGCCACGGCGTGAAGAGCAGCAGGCTGATCCCTGTGACCTGCAGGGCCAGACGGCCGTAGCTGCGATACTTGAGCCCGAAGAGCAGCAGCCCGGCGACCACGCAGATGGGGAAGCCGAGGTGCGCATATAGCATCAAGGTCATCAGGAGAATCGACCACCACGCCCGCCGCGCGAGGAAGGTGACCACCAGCAGCGGCAGCAGGATGTTGATGAGACACCCAGCGATATGCGCCTCCATGATGACGAAGTGCATGAGGTCGGTCATCACCAGCAGCACGGCCAGGAGGGCAGCTCGCGAATCAAGGAGGCGGCGCCCGGCGTACCACGTCGTCAGCAGCGCGAGGGGCAGGAACATCGCCGCGCAGAGCTGGCTGGCATGGACGATGCCGCCGGTGAACGTCGCCAGCGTGGCCAGCAGCACATGGAGGAGAGGCGGGTAAAGCTGAGGGCGGCCGGTGGGCGCATAGTCCATCATGTCCCAGCCGCCGATGCCGCCTTCGTCCCGGAACTGCTGGGCCACGTTGTCGTGGTACCAGGTGTCCGACATCGAGGGCTTCAGGTGGTTGATGTTGGCCAGCAGGATCAGGAAGATGGCGGCGATCAGGCCGAGGGTGAAGCGGTCGAACCGGTCCAGAGGGCCTACGCGCAAGGATCCGCCCGACCAGGGGACTTCGTCGGCCTCAACTCTCGAAAAGACGGCGCGCAGACCCGTGCTTGCCATGGCGATGTCAGTGACCTGAGCTCGCGGCCACCGCGAGCTCTCGGGAGAAGCGCAGCGACAGCAGTACCCACGCGGCCTTCATCCCGTCCCGCAAGTAGTGCAGCTTCTTGCCTTCCTGGGCGCCCCGCGGGTGATAGCCGATCGGCACTTCGATAATCTTCTCCCCGCGCCGCAGCAGTTTCGCCGTTACCTCGGCGCAGAACTCGAAGCCGATGGCGCGGAGGCCAAGGTCCTTCACAAGGGGGGTGCGGAAGACTTTGTAGGCCGTGGATACATCTGTCAGGTGTGACCAGTATAGCAGGTTGCACCACAGCGACAGCAGCCAGTTGGCCCAGCGAGTGCGCGCCGATATCCCCGGCGAGGGGTGCAGGAAGCGCGAGCCATAGACGACGGCGGTCCGGCCGTCGAGGATGGGTGCCAGCAGGTGCGGGTACTCCTCCGGATCAAGCTCCAGGTCGGCGTCCTGGATGATGACGACTTCGCCGGTGACGAAACTGAGCCCGGTGCGCACCGCGGCGCCCTTGCCGAAGTTGGTGGGCGAGGTGTAGACGCGCACGACGCCATCGGCGCCCTCTTCGCGGAGGATCTGCCCGGTGCCGTCGGTCGAGCCATCGTCCACGACGATGATCTCCAGCGGCAGGGGGAGAGCCTTCACCCGCTCGATCACCTCCCGCACGGTGCTCTGCTCATTGTAGACGGGGATGATGACCGAGATCTTGCTCAGTCAGGTCGGCGCAGGCGGGGCATCCACGGTATCCACACCCTCCTCTGGTGCCGCTGGCGTCACGGGAGTCGCGGGCGCTTGAGGCGCCACAGGGGCCTCCGGCGGATCGAAGGCTTGCGGCTGAAGCAGCACCTGAACGGCTGCGCCGAGGCTGGCGAAGAGGCCGAGCAGTCCGGCCGCCCAACCGACGATGGGCACCGCCGCTCCCCACGCCCAGACCGTGGCCCCGCACAGCACGCTAAGCGGCCCCACCGGCTCGACTTCCCAGCGACGCAGGGTCCAGTCGCCAAGGATCTTGCTGATGCCGACGCCTCCGGTCAGGGCCAGGACCAGGACCGCCACGCCCACCACGGCCGCTAGCGTCTTGCCCGCGCCGCCGCCGCCCTGGCTGAACATGACCGCGAGGATCACCGTCAGCACCGTGACCATGGCGCCCCACCCGGTCATGGGCCAGAACCCTTCAGCGATGGCGCGTTGCAGCCGCAGTGTGAAACGTGGGAGGAGGACGGCCACCAGGAACTGCACCATCGCGCCCACCAGCGGTATCGCGATGGCCGCGATGGCGATGGGCGCCGGGCCACCCTTGCCCGCGGCGAGGGCGGGGCCCGCCAAGAGCACGCAGACGGCGCTACCCGTGAGACTGACGCGTCGGGCCTGCATGGATCACCTGCCTGGCCAGGGGGTCGCGGGGCATGCACTCACCCCAGTGCTGACATACACCTTCCGTGGCGAGTTCCGCTATCCTTTGCGGGGAGTCCGGCCCGGCCCTGCACAATAGTGATTGGCGGCGCGTGCCGGTTGCTCTACACTCTTGTCGTCCTCGACGCCGATCCCCTGCTTGAAAGGAGCACAAAATGAGTGAGCAGCTCGCCATCCACGGAGGTCCCAGGGCAGTGCCGGAAGGCCTTATCAAGAACTGGCCGCCCGTTGACGACTCTGACTACGAGATGGTCCGCGCCTCGCTGAGCGGCGACAACCACGCCTTCGGCCCCAACTGCACCGCGCTGCAGGAGGAGTTCGCGGCATGGAACGGCAACCGCTTCGCCATCTTCACTAACTCCGGCACCGCAGCCCTCCACATGGCGGTCTATGCCTGCGGCTGCGGCGCGGGCGATGAGGTCATCGTCACCGCCTACTCGTGGAGTTCGTCGGCGACCTGCATCCTCCACCACAACAGCATCCCAGTGTTCGTGGATATCGACTTCGACACGATGAACATCGACGAGGACAAGATCGAGGCCGCGATTACGCCCAAGACCAAAATGGTGGTGATCAACAGCCCGAGCAATCCGTCCGGTGCAGTGTATTCACTGGAAGACCTGAAAGCCCTCGGCGCGGTGTTGCGCAAGCACCCGAACATCATTATTGCCACCGACGATATGTATGAACATATCGCGCTGACCGATGCAAAATTTGCCAACATCCTGAATGCCTGCCCCGATCTGTATCCGCAAACCATGGTACT
>PMZA01000523.1 GCA_003170595.1 Armatimonadota bacterium | reverse complement strand
AGCGAGAACTGTTTGATGGTGGGGAGGGGGCTTGGGTCGGTGCGGGAGTCGTGGTAGAGGAAAGAGACGAGGCCGTCGAGGCCGGAGTATATGCGGACGGCGACTTGGAAGTAGTCGGGGACGTTGGTCGTGTAGTGCCAGTCGGTCCAGACCTGGACGTGGTAGATCTCGCCGTCGGTGACACGGAAGGGGTTGATGTGGATGTTGGTGACCGCGAGAGGCAAGCCATTCTCCGTGGTCGATATCGCGGCCTGGGCGGCCGGGAAGCGGGCGCCGGGCTCGATGACCAGGAAGCGGCAGAAGGCGTTGGGCGTTCCGGAGGTCGGGTCAAGGACGTTTTGGTTGTTCTCCATCCCCGAGGCGGCAAGGCGGACCGTGGAGCCGTCCTTATCGATGCCGGTCAGAGGGTGGAAGGGACGGCCGACGATGGCCGGGAGGTTCGGCCCGGAGGGATGAGTGACGGGGATGCCGGTGGTCGAAAGGAAGCAGCGGTCGATGGGCTGGAACTGAAGGCTGACGTTGGCCGGATGACCCGGGACGGCCCAGGGATTTGGGCACCAGTTGTTGTTGCCGCCGGGAGTGGTCACGGTGGCGGACGAGTAGCCGCAATAGGGGCAGACGTAGCGGCCTTCGACGGAAGACTTCGCGTACTGCCACGACGCGGTGCCGGAGGAGTCGGTGAACATCCCGGTGGCACTGGTCTGGTAGGTGCGAAGCTCCCAGGGAGGCTGCTTGCAGCCGGAGAGCATGGCGAGAGCGGCGGCGGCGGCAATAAGCCCGAGGGTGGAAAGCCAAAACCGGTTGCGGTATCTCATCAATACATCACCCGCTCCGCGTAGACCGGAGCGATAAGCGGATCAGGCCAGTCAGGGCCATACGGGTCGGGCATCACGCGGCGGTAGTCGACCACGAAAGTGTCGTTGGCTGGGTTCGTGTCACCGCCGGTATTGGTCGCGACCTCGAAGACTTCCGAGGAGGTGACGACACCGGTGGCGTTGAGGGCGGCCTTGGTGAACCGCTCGACGACGCCGGTGTAGTTGGAGATGAGGTGGCGGCCGGAAGGCAGCATCGAGGCTGAGGTCGGGACGAAGCGCTTGGTGTAGGTCCCGCCGCCGGGGAGGGCGATGTTGAAGTACGGGATGGCGGCGTACTCGACCTGCGTGAAGCGCCAGATGGGGCAAGCGTAGTTGTCCGTGCCACTGGGGGTCGCGTGGACGAGGCCGGGGGTGCCGTTGGGGTCGTAGTTGACCGCCCATTCGAAGACGCCAGCGCCAGGGTCGACGGCTGCGCCGATGGTCTGATAGAAGGGGACGCCGTTGGCCGCGAAGGCCGTGTACTGCCCCTGGTACTGCAAGGCGGAGACGTCAAGGTAGACGCTGTTGTCGACGTGGCGGAGAGAGATGTTGCGGATGCCCAGGAAGGAGAGAGGATTGTTGACGACGGTGGGGCCGGGCGGGTTGTAGAGCCAGGACCAGAGGGCCCAGGTGTAGTTGCCGGCGCCGGGGATGGGGACCGCGGCGGGCGGGTTGGTCACCAGGAGCGTGCCGACGAAGCCGCGGACGATGATCTGGTTGAGGTTGGGCGCGGCGAGGAGGTAGCCGATGAGCGCGCCGGAGGTCGGGTTGGTGAGAAGCTCGACCTGCGTGTAATGGGCGCGGACGCGGCGGGCCGGGTTGGCCGGGTCGCGGAGGAACTCGGGGGTGACCACCTGGACCTGGTGATTCTGGATCCAGGAGCCGGCGGCGGCGCTCCACGACCACCAGGAGCGTACGTGGATGACGCGGCTGTTGCCACCGTCGGCGATGACCGTGTTGGTGACGTCCTCGATGGTGCCGTCGCCGTTGATGTCGTAGCTCGTGTAATAGCGCTCGGCGTCAGTCGGGCGGAGGAGGTGGAGGTTGGAGTTGGCGCCGGAGGAGTAATAGTTGAAGCCGGCGTTGTCGAGAGGCCACAGGACGTTGCCGGCGGAGTCGGTCTCAACCACGCGGTTGTTGCCGGTGTCGACGATGAGGAGGTTGCCGTTCTGAAGGACGGTAACCTTCGAGGGATGGTTGAAGGGGAGCGGCGTCGGGCGATCGGTGGCGGACTGGCCGCGCTCAAAGGACTGAGTGCCCGTCAGCTCGGAGGCGGGGTCCTGGCCGACGCAGCGAAGGACGCGGCCGGCGTCGACGATGACCGTCTCGCGGGTGCGGAGCTTGCTGAGGAAGCCGATCTCGAGGCCGAGGGAGGCGTTGGACATGACGCGGCCGCCGGTGAAGAGGCCGTTGGCGGTCGGGGCGGGCATGCCGGTGGCGGCGACTATCGCGCCGGCCGGGCCGAAGATGCCGCGGTTGGCGACGGGACAGGTGAAGGCGCGGACGAAGTTGGAGGCGGGATCCCACTGGAAGCTGAGGAAGGTGTCGTTGATGTCGCCGCCGGGGGCCTCGAAATCCTGGAAGCCATCAGCGGGGCTGGAGGTGTCGCGGTAGGCGTAGCCCTCGGTGCCGATGTGGATGGCGCTGCCGGCCATGGCGACCGCGGAGGCCGAGCCGCCGAAGAGGATCGGCGCCTGCACATGCTCGCGCGGGAAGGCCGGCGCCCAGGGCGGGTTCACGTAGCCGCCGAGGGGCGAGCCGACATTGAAGAAACCGAAGTCGTTGCTGAAGCCACGATAGGAGACGAGGAGGGTGATGCCGATGGGGACCGAGGGCTCGGTGGCGTCGGCGGTGCCGTTGCCGTTGAGGTCGAGCTTCGCGGAGGTGAGGTTGATCCAGCCGTGGGGCAGGAGGGACGGGTAGGCCGTAGAGGGCGAGGTCGTGTTGTCGGTGTAGGCGAGCGTGCCCTCGGCCGCGGTCCAACCGACGACGGGCATGCCGTCGGCGGTGGCGATGGCGACGGAGGTCAGCTCGACCGGGTAATGCTGAAGCTTGATCACGCCGTTGACGTTGGAGACGCCGGGCGTAGCCGAGGGAGACAGCCAGGCCGAGGTCTCGTTGAAGCGGCCGAGCGGCGGGACGACGTAAAGCTCGGGGCCGAGGGTGACGTCGTCGGCCGGGTTGTCGGGCGTGCCGTTGTCGGAGGTCCAGGAGGCGAGGATGGGCTGGCCGTAGATGGGCCCAGCCGAGGCGCCGCCGACGGTGAGGATGTTGGGGGCGGCCTCCCAGTTGAAGGTGACGCTGGCGTCGGCGAGGCCGAGTTGATACTGAGAGGGGTCGATGACGCCGCCACCAAGCAGAGTGATGGTCGGAGGAAAGCCTCGGGAGAGGCCGTAGGGGGCCGGGGCCTGCGGGAGGGCTGCGGCGCGCGGGTAGGTGCCGAGGCTGACGCGAAGGTTGAGGTCGGTGGCAAGGGCCGAGAGGGTGGGCATGAGGGGAGTAGCGC
>PMZA01000162.1 GCA_003170595.1 Armatimonadota bacterium | reverse complement strand
CCACCCCCGCGGCCTGGAAGGCCGCGAGTACGGTTCTGTGATGAGTCGAGTTGGGCGGAAAGGAAAGGCGGGTAGGTCGGGGAAAAGGCAGGGGTGAGATTCGAGAACGGCTTCAGGAGGGGGACCAATGAGCCAGTTCATGCCCGAGCTTGCCCAGTTCACGGACTTCCGAGATAAGGAAGCGTGCGCCCGCGTCAGGCGCATCACCAAGGCTGAGATCACCAAGCATCCCAACCCCGATTTTCATATCCGCATCGCTGAGACGACCGAGGAGTTCTACGCCGGCTTCGCCCTCGACATCGTGCAGCGCATCGTCGCGGCCGCCAACGAGGAGCGGCCGTGCGCGATGATCCTGCCAGTTGGGCCCGTGCCGCAGTTCGCGATCGCGGCGATGATCATCAACGGGCTGGGCATCGACATGAAGCATGTGACGACCTTCAACATGGATGAGTACGCCGACGAGAATGGTCAGACCGCACCGGCCGATTGGGACGGGTCCTTCGCGACCGCGATGTGGAAGAACTTCTTCGGCCGCATCGATCAGGACCTGCGGCCGCTACCCGAGAACATCCACTTCCCGAGCACGATGAACATCAACTCGTACTCGGACATGATCGCCGAGGCGACGGGCGGGAAGGGCGTGGACTGCTGCTACGGCGGGATCGGATGGTGCGGGCACATCGCGTTCTGGGAGAGCCATCTCGGGCACGAGTATGCCAGCGATGAGGAGTGGCGGAAGGCCAAGGCGCAGATCGTTGAACTGAACCCGATGACGATCATGCAGAACGCGCTGCACAGCTTCGGGGGCGACTGGTCGTGGGTGCCGCCGAAGGCCTGCAGCATCGGGCCGGTGGATATCGTGGGCGCGCAATACCGGAGCTTCTGGCTGGACGGCGTGTGCGGGCCGGGGACGACGATGAGCTGGCAGAGGTTCATCGCGAGGCTGGCGGCGCATGGGCCGGTGACAAGGTTCGTGCCGGGGACGGTGCTGCAGACGCTGCCGGGGGATTACACGATACTGGGGGTCGTGGCGGAGGATGTGGAGATAGACATGGCGTAAGGGCGATTGGTCTGGTCGGGGATCCTTCGTAGCAGCAAAAGGCGCTGCTCTGTCAGGATGACATCCAAAGACAAAGGGCTGAAAGGCCAGGACAAGGACTGAGGGGCAAAGAGAGACGCCGCGCTATCCGAGAGGATGGCGCGGCGTCGTTAGTCGGCATGGGTGGTGGACGGGAAGGGATTCGAACCCTCGACCTCCGCCGTGCGAGGGCAGCGCTCTCCCAGCTGAGCTACCCGCCCATACCAGGTATCTGGGTGGAAAGTAGTTTAGCCGGGAGTGAGGATGCGGTCAACTCGCAAGTTGGTGTTGACGAGGGCGGGGAGAGTTAGGTAGACTAACGGTCCAGTTGAGCGGGGGTGTAGCTCAGTTCGGTTTAGAGTGCTGGCCTGTCAAGCCAGAGGCCGCGGGTTCAAGTCCCGTCACCCCCGCCAAGATCAACAATACGAGCCCCGATGCGATCCATGCGTCGGGGCTCTTTGCGTTCGAAGGAGACAACCGGGCCGGCGTTGATTGGCACGGCCCGCGGCGGCGACCTACCCGGGCTGCGGCACTCGCTGGCCTGATCCCGTCGGCGGTTCTATCGCGCCCTCGTGTAGAGGAGAATGGCGGCGCCGGGCCGGTCGCCGATCTCGACGCGCAGGCCCTTCTCCATAAGGTCCCTGCCGCGCGCCTCCCACGGGTCCGCCCGGTCGAGGTCGGTGATCCGGTAGAGCGTGTCCGGCTCAAGGCCCGACAGGCGGAGAGTCATGGCGGACTCCGCGCATCGCTCACGACGGAAAGCCTGGACGACGCCATCCCCCTGCTCCGGGCGGTTGAACTGCCACGCGATCCACCGGTCGAGGTCGCGGCTGTAGGGGGTCAGGGGATAGTAGTCCGCCAGCATCAGCGGAGCTACCCGGCGGCACTCGCCATACGCCCGCTGCTGGGCAGCCGTGTTCTCCGGCGTCAACCCACCCATGCCGAAGGAGGGCAGGTAGAAGCTGCGGTAAGCGTAGGGCTGGTACTGGTAGACGCCCGTGCCCTGGAAGGGCAGCCAGGAGGAGAGGCCGTAGGTGTGCCCCTGATTGCCCTCGACGACGCCGGGCATATCGTTCCACTGGAAGTCGCTACGTAGCAGCGGCACGGCGCGGCGCATGGTCTCGAGGTCGTTGCGGCGCCCGCCCGAGGCGCAGGAGTCGATCCGGAGGCGCGGGTGACGGCGGAGCAGCTCGTCCCAGTAGGCGAGGTGACCCTGGACGTAGAGGTTCTCTGTCATGCCCTGCCGGTCGGGCGCGTCGTGGGCCCGCCAGGCAGGGGCGGGGCCACCGCCGTTCATGTCCTCCCGGTACCAGTCGAGCCCCTCGGCCGTGATGATGTCGCTGACGTGATCGGTGAGCCACTGCCGTGCGGCCGGGTTGCCTTCGTCCAGAATCGAGCCCCCCCAGTTGTTGGGCAGCAGCCACTCGGGGTGGTTGCGTCCAAGCCACGAATCCGGGTCGCCTACTCTCTCGGGCTCGAACCAGAGGACGAACTGCATGCCGCGAGCGTGGATCCCGTCCGTGAACGGCCGGAAGCCCTTCGGGTACCTGGTCTTGTCGACATCCCAGGTGCCCGAGTTGAGCCAGGCCGGATCGGGCGGGTGAAACGGTCCGGGACCCGTGGGGAACCATACACTCGCGGCGTCGCCGCCGGCGTCGCGCCAGCAGAGGTCGACGTGGATCCCCGCATCTAGGAAGGCCTGGACGTTGGCGATTTCCTTCTCGGCGCCGCCCACCTGGATCTGGGCGACCGCCTGCTGGGTATGGCCGTCCACGCGGGGCATGTTGTGCGCGACGAACCAGCGTCGCCAGAGGTTCTGGGCGCGGACGGTGTCCTCCCCCGACCAGAAGAGAAGGGCAATCAGCGGCGTGCGTATCTCCTCGCCGGGCCTGAGGTAGAGCCGCGTAAGCTCCTGTCCGGCGCGGATCCGCAGCCCGCCAGACTGGTCGCGCGCGAAGGAAGCGGCCCACTGCCCGGGCCAGCCGATTGCCAGGACGACCCCTCCGCCGGGGAACTGCAGATTGAAGTAGGGCCACCCGTCGGGGCCGTCGCTCGACTTGCCCGACCCGGGCGGCGCGAACCGGGCCTCGGCGCCGGGCTTCAAAGTTCGCGCGTAGGGCTCGAAGCTGTCGGCCGCGCAGAAGTCGCCCTTGATGCCGTGAAGGGTGAACTCGCCGTCGGCTGTGCGGTCGAAGCGAGCGTCCAGCCCCTGAAGGCCCTCGAGGATCGGCGTATCGTGGGACCCCGTGTTGCGGAGGCGCACCGTCCACTCGACGGCGGGATAGTCGGCGTACTCCACCGCCTCACAGCGGACCCTGAGCCCTGACTGCGGATCGGTCCACACCACGGTGTGTCGAGTCCGGAGCCGGTCCAGGCGCTCTGTCCGGCGCTGGGGCGGCCATCCCGGGAGCACTGTCTCAGACCTCTTACCACCGTAGAGAAACGAGAACGGCGGCTGTGCCCCGGGCGCGAGCAGGTGAGCCTGCAGCCAGCGCTTCGCGCTCGCGATCTCGCTCTTGGTGGGCAACACCTGCGCACAAGCAGGGACGGTCACCAGCATCACCCCCAGCAGAATCAGGAGCGCCTGCGCGGCCCGGGTCACGGCAGCCATGGGTTAGCACCTCCCCCAAGAATGGTACCACCCACAGGGTCGCTGATGCGACCTGTTCGTCTCGCGCCGGAGGGGGCAGTGCCTCAACGTCAAGGGTGGTTCGGTGATGCACTGACGGGGGCTGTATGCTATCGTCGCATCCTGCAGTCGAGCGAAGGCCCAACTAGCGAGGAGAGATCCACTCGTGCCTCTAGTCACCGATTATCATGCCGTCAAGGACATCTATCGCGAGGCGAAGGAGCGACATGTCGCGATGCCCGTGTTCTGCTGCGAGGACCGTGAGACCCTGGAGGCCGTGCTTGCCGCGGCGGCAGCCCTGGGCGAGCAGCTTGGGGTCGAGGATCTGCCTATCATCCCGGCCTGGACCGGCCGCTATCCGGCCCGGCCGCAGATTCTCCTGCTCACCGCGTGCGGCGATGCGGTGCTGGGCACCCACCTGATGCTCTCAGATCTGGACGCCTTCATGGGCGAGACCAGCCCGTACCGGAAGCTGCGCGTTCTTCCGCATCTGGACCACGCCTTCCCGTGGCTGGACGGCGACATGCTGGACAACCTCACCGACCGGTTCGCCTCGGTCATGTGCGACGCGAGCGAGCGCCCCTTCGAGGAGAACGTGCGGCTGACGGCCGAGTATGTCGAGAAGGTGCGGGGCCGGGTCGTCGTCGAGGGGGCGGTGGATGAGATCTTCGAGCACGACGGAGCGGAGAAGAACGTGCCCACGAGCGTGGAGCGGGCCGAATTCTACCTCCGCGAGACGGGCGTAGACATCCTGGTGCCGAATGTGGGCACCGAGCACCGGGCTGCCGGCATGCAGGCCCGCTACCGGCCTGAGGACGCGAGGAAGATAAGCGCGGCTGTCGGCAAGATACTGTGCATACACGGGGCCTCGTCCGTCCCGCCGGCAGACCTGCCGGGGCTGCCCGACGACGGCTTCATCAAGGTGAACATCTTCACCACTCTGGCCGTGTCCGCAGGCCAGGCGGTCGCCCGGCAGGTACTCGACAACGTAGGGAACATCTTCACCCAGGCCCAGCTAGAGGACCTGGTCGGCGCGGGAGTTCTCGGCACAGCCGTGCTTGACGAGAACTACGCTGACACCAGGCCACCGATCAGTCCCAAGCTCCTTGGAGCGGCCACGTCCTCGCGAAGGGACGCCTGGTTCGGCAGCGTGAAGGGCCGGTGCGTCGAGTTCCTGCAGACCTTCAACTACGCGGCCTTCCAGAACTAACCCGGACGGCTGCATCACCCGCCAGATCGGCACGAGCCCGGCTTGCGCCGCTGTCCGAAGGCCAAACTCCCCGCAAGACGAGTTGGGCGGCGTCGGCCTATTTGGTGCGCTTATTCCAGTGGGCGACGATGTAGACGAAGAGGTTGGTGCCGATCTGGAAGGCCGGTTCCCGGCTGCCTGGCTGAACCCAGCCGCCGGCGCCGTCCCAACAGCCGCAGTAGTCGTTGCGGGAGTAGATGACGCCGAGGCGGCCGCCGACGTCCAGGCCCTGCAACAAATAGCGCTCGCCCATGTCGCCGGCCGGGGTGGACCCGAGCACGTAATGAGACCGGTAGACCTCATGGCTCGTGGGCAGATCGCGGAGGGGCTTGCCGAAGATCTCCCTGATCTCGCGCTCGAAGCACTCCTTGAAGGCGCCGTGGCAGTCCTCGGCCAGGATCGTGCCGCCCTGAGCGACGTACTTTCTGAGGGTCTCCCGCTCCTCGGGGGTGAAGCTGAAGGCCTTGTGGCCGGTCATCCAGATCACCGGCGTGTTGCTCATCGCGGCTAGCGTGAGCGGAACCGTACGCTGCTGCAAGGTGACATGAACGTTGGTGCGATTGCGGACCTCGGCCAGAAGGTTCGGTATACCGCCGGCGTCCGCCTGGTAGTCGCTACCAGTGACGCCTATCGGCATGTCGAAGGTGCCGGCCACCCCGACGTCGAGCCCGCCCGGGCCCTGGCCGGTATCGAGGCCGAGGCGCTCCTCGGGCGAGGCGCCCACACCCGGGCCGGGCCCGCCGAAGATCCCCACTCCTCCCCCACCGGCGCCTCCGGGCAGCGCCGGGCCTGTCAGGCTGCCGATCCCGCCTCCGCCGNNCCGCCGCCGAGGGAGATGGCCACAGGCCCGCCAGCTCCGGGACCTGTCCCGTCGTCGGCGAGGCCGCCACCGCCGCCTCCCGGGACGCCTCTCCCGGCCGGGGCGGGAATTCCGCCTGGGAGGCCAACGACCATGGCCATGCCCAGGCCACCCTTCTCGCCACCGGGGCCGGAGCCACCGCTTCCGCCGGGACCCTCGCCGCCGCTGCCGGGGGCTACAGCCTGTCCGGCAGGCAGGCCGGGACCTGC
>PMZA01000018.1 GCA_003170595.1 Armatimonadota bacterium | reverse complement strand
GCCTCCTCGCTATTTGGTGTGGGTAGCGTAGCCCACGTTCGGTAGTTTGAAGTCGAGCTTTCCGGCGATCAAATAGACCATGGTGATCAGGTAGCGGCTGTTGCGGAAGCCGCGAGCCTTGGTCTTGGCCGACTGAATCAGGCTGTTGATCGCCTCCAGCGCCCCGTTGCTGATCCGTGAGAGGAACCACCGCAGCACCCCGGCCCAGTGCGCCTTGATCGTCTTGGCCGCCTGGATCACCGGCGCAATGCGGCTGTGGGTTGCCCAGAAGTACCAAGACTTCAGCAGCGGCTCGGCCTCGGCCACGCTCTGGCAGGCGAACAGGTCCTGGAAGACGCTCTTGATGTGCGTCGCCCGCGCCGTGGCCAGCTTGCTGGACCGCAACTGATCGAAGATCCTGGCCTGTTCCTCGGTGTGATTCCATTCGTTCTTCAGCCAGACGTACCGGGTGCCTTTGAGTTCCGGGTGCGTCCGCTGTTCCTGGCGGCGGGTCTCGTCCACCGCCTCGGTGAGCAACTGCATCAGATGAAAGTTGTCGAACGTCAACTCGGCATCGGGGAACTCGTCGGTCAACCCGCGGATGAACGCCGCCGACATGTCCAAGCAGGCCTCCTGGACCTGCTCGGCCTTGCCACCATGGGCCTCCAGATCCTCCCGGAACCGCTCCACGGTCTCGGCATCCTTGCCCTCGGTGGCGAACACCACGCGGCGGTGGTCCTCCTCCAAGTCCATGAACACGGTGATGTAATGGTGCCCCTTGGATCGGCTGGTCTCATCGACCCCGATCGTCGTAACCTCCGAGAGATCAGTCTCGGCCCGGGCCTTCTCCACGTAATGCTGGAGCACCCGCCACAGCCGGGTGTCGTGCTCATCGACCAGCCGGGCCGCCTGCGCCGGCGTCATCCCACCCTGCACCAACACCAAGATGAACGCCTCCATCAGCAGCGTGAAGCCCGCCCCAGGACGAGCCCAGGGCACCTCCACGGTCTTGACCCCGTGATCGGGACAGTCGATCCGTGGCTGGCGGGCGTGCAAGAACGTCTTGTGCTGGAAGAAGTTCAGGTGCCGCCAAGTCCGCTCGGTGCTGTCGTAGACCCCGCAACCAGCCCGCCCGCACTGCGGGCAGGGGAACTTGCTGCCGGTCGGGAAGTCCAAGTACAGGTCCAACTGGTGCTGCTCGTCAGAGAACTCGATCTGGCTGACCACCCAAGGCTCCGCCAGTCCCAACGCCACCCGAAACAACTGCTGTATCTGCGACGGCATCGGCTTGAATCCTACCCGCAGGAAAACGTAGTATCACAGGCACCTGAGCGGAGGACAGAGCTCTGCGGGCACGCAACTCGAGCGCCGACTCAGGGGCCTATACGGCAGACGAGCCAGCTTGGCCCAACCGAGCTGGCTCGCTTCATTCTGCCCGTCTGCCGGCAGGCCCCAAAGCGCAAAATGCCGGGGGGTTTGGGGGGCTGGCCCCCCAAATCCACCCACACCAAACAGCGAGGAGCCCTGAATTGCCGCTGGGGGCTGCCGCCAACCCAGCATGCCACCTCCGCCCGGGTGAAAATGCTCTGGCTGGCCTTCTCCAACGCGATTTCCGTCAACCGCTGCATGGTTGTATGATACTGGCGTTATGTGCCAGTTGCAAGCCTTTTATCGGCATCTTCTTCGGGCGATGATAGCGAATCCTAAATTGTGCCGGACGCCCTGGGCGGTGCACCTCCGGTTGTGTACTCGGCGAAATGGGCGGCACCGGCCGGCGGTCTGGGGCGAGCGCGTCGAAAACGAACGCGAGGCTCCTGGCCGGCCCGGTTTTGACAGCGTTTTGAGGCTCGCACTGCCCGCACTCCCCCAAACGTGCCCTTCCTCGCCTACCTGAAACGCCACAGCTAGTTCGGCCGCTCTCCTAATGAGGCCCGGGTCCCAGAACGCTTCTGGCCTCGGGAAACCCGGACGTGGCAGGCGGGCCAGATGGCCTCTCTGCCGAATGCCCCAAGGCCGGGGCAAGGAGCGCAGTGATGACTGATTCGGTAGATCCAGACGGTCGTGACTATTCTCGACTAGTTGTGAATCTCCCCAAGAACGCCTTGCCCAGGATACACGTCATCAGTCGTCCTGGTACGGGAAAAGGCGAGTTGCTTGGGCACTTGGTGCTGGAGGATATCCTCCGTCAACACGGTATTACTGTGATCGACCGCCATGGACACATCCTGAATGGAAGTGACCTTGAGGCCGTTCTTCGGACTACGCCAGGCATGAGGGCCGGTGCTGACCTAGATCCCTGGAGGTTGCTCGCGGGCATGCCGGCAGAACCCACGATGACCGACCCCTGCGGGGCGACCTCAATTCAAGCGACAGGGACATGGGGTGACGCCGCCCATGCATCAACCACGGCAATAGGAGAAGCCGCGGTGGACACAGCGACACCGGTAGGCTTTCGGATCGCTAAAGGCGTTCGGCGGCTAGTGAGCATCCCTCTCGACCTGAGACTGCGGGGCACCCACATAATCGGCTCCAGCGGGACGGGCAAGTCGACGCTCGTAGAGCGAATGGTTCTGCATGATATTCAGCAGGGCCACGGTGTCGCGGTGCTCGATCCNNGGAGACCCGCTCTGGGCGCCAGCATGGAACCCACTGCGGCAGCGCATTTCTGCGCATCCGGGCCGGATGGCTGACGCAGTAACCTCTGCCTTGTTGCCGAGATGCACGTTCGGCGACCGGCCAGAACATATCACTCGGCAGGCGGTCCTGGCAGCCTCACGGCTTCCTGACGGGAACTTGTGGGATGCGTGGGATCTTCTTCGTTGCGCGAAGAGAAGCGATAGGCACGCTGCCAGGCTTCGTTCCCGGGTCCTGAGAGCCTCGGGTGATGATCAGATGGCCAAGAGATTCTGGAGGGATGATGTCACGAGGTACTCGTGGGGTGAACTGCAGAGCGCTGTCGTCGTACTTCGCAGGCTGCTTGCCTCGGGCCCGTGCTCACGTATGTTCTCCCAAAGGGAATCGCCTATCGACCTCTGCGACATCATGGAGTCTGGGAAAATCCTGCTTCTGGACCTGTCGCGGATCAGTTCGGAGGCCGGCGATGTGCTCGGCGCCCTGGTGCTGGCTTTGCTGCATCTGGCTGCGGTGAGCCGGCAAGGTCCGGATGACCGTACTGTGCGCCCGTTTCACATCTACTGTGATGAGGCGCATCGTTTCACGCCGAACGGCCCAGACGCTCTGATGGCCGATACCCGGAGGTTCGGCGTATCAATGACTTTCACCTACCAGTTCATGAGGCAGTCAGATTCTTGCCATGCGGACGTCCTGCTCAACGTAGGTTCCACGATCATGTTTCGGGTCTACAGCGACGATGCACACGAGCTGTGCAAGGGCCTACAGGGGAAGGTCACGGTCGATGACCTGGTCGCTCTGGATTCCGGCTTGGCCGTTGCCCGGATCGGCGGCAGAGTCGTGAGA
>PMZA01000019.1:512-2878 GCA_003170595.1 Armatimonadota bacterium | reverse complement strand
TCGACCGCGGCCACGTCATTCGGAAACTCCCCGGTGAAGATGTCGCCGGGGCCAAAGTTGACCATCGGCAGTCCGTCGATGGCGATGGTGTCTTTGCCGGTCAGGACGATGGTGGGCTGGTTCATAAAAGCTCCTGTGGTTGGTTGTCGTTACGAGAGGATCACGGATTGAAGAACACGAGCAGGCTGGCGGTGTTGATCGCACCCGCGAGCTTGACCGCGAGCTGCATGAGCGGCGCGGCCCGGGTCTCGCGCACGGCCTCGGATTGGTCACCGATCGGCTGCGAGTAGATGTAGTAGCCGAGCTGCACGATGTTCCGCAGGAAGCTCTTCAGGTCGCCAAACGTGTCGGTCGATTGCCACGTGCCGGGCGCGATGTAGCCGTTCAACACCGCCTGCTGACAGACGGCGATCACCGCGTTCTTGAGCACGGTCATCCCGGCCTCCGTCTGCGGAATCTTCGTCGAGGTCATGGCCAGCGCGTTGAATATCCCGATCTGGAGGGCGTTCGCGAACCACAGCAGGTTGTACACGTTGTCCATGAAGATGAAATTCGGGCCGCCGTTGGCGATGAACTTGGCCACGCCCTGGATCGAGGCGTAGACGTTGACGCCCAAGGTCTGGCAGGTGGTGAGCACCGCCGGGGTGATCCCGGTGTCGGCCGTCACGCCCTGCAGCGTCTTCACGTTCAGGTTCAGCGTCGTGTTCTGACCTGCGAAGTTCGTGCTCATCTGCGCCGAGAAGACCGCGGCCATTGCCAGCCGGGCCGCGAGGTACGTCCCGCCTTGCGTGTAGAGGAAGAGCACGCCGGACGGCTCGTTGGCAGCCGACACGACGTAGAGCAGGTTGCCGGCCGTCAGGTCGCTCGTGAGGTAGGTCGAGACGCCGATCAGCTTGCCGAGCCCGTTGACTGTCGCGACGGCCGCCTCGATCTCGGCATTGACCGGATTGTAGCCGGCCCAGAGGTAGGCGCCGACGTAGATCAGCGCCTCGACCGCGGTAATCGCCTCCAAGAGGGTGACAATCGAGCCCGTCATGTAGTAGATCACGAGTTGGCCGCCGCCCGCCAGGATGTTCGGGCGCTGGCTGAAGATCGCCACCGCCTGCTTGTAAGCCTCGGATGACGTGCCCCAGTCGACCCCGACCTCGGCGGAGTTCGAGTAGACGCCGATCAGGGCCGTCAGGTTCTCCGGGTGGGCCGGCGTCTCGGTATCGAGGATGCAGATGTTGTTGACGTTCGGAACGAGCAGGCCGGGCTGCGGCGCAGCGATGGAAACCTGGACGATGGTGGAGACGGGGAGGGTGGCTGTGCTCATAGGATTAGGCGTTGATTAGAAGTTCCGGCTTGAAGGGAGGCGTGAGGATCGGCACGGGCTTGGTCTGGCCGAAGCCTTCGAAGACCGCGAATTGCGTCTGGTAGCGGTTGAGGCGCCGGCTGGCCTCGAGGTGCGAAAGATCGACGAAAGGCGTGGGGCGGAAGATGCGCAAGGAGTGGCGCTCGCTCAGGCGCTGCGCGGCGTCCCCCTGCAGGGCGAAGAGGATTTCGTGCCGCCGTCGTCGCGCCTCAGTCGTGACTGAGAAGGCATCCACCGTGTAGGTGGTGGATCGCGCGACGATTTGGTTCTCCACCAAATTTTGTGCCACCGGGTCATACGAGTAGCCCTGACCCTCGCCGTAGTTGTCGTCCGCCAGAATGCCGATCACAAGGAACAGGTCGTTCGTCTGCGGGATGTCCCAGTTCGTGTTGTAGACCAGCACACGGGGCGGCAACTCGGGCAGGCGCAGTTCGCGCCGGAGCAGCGTGGCGAGCAGCGCAATCGTGTCGGGCACGGTCTGGGGTTCAGCCTGCATAGTCGTTTGGCACCTGAAAGTCGGAGACGATTTCGTAGTACATGTAGCCCTTGGCCGCCCAGTCCTTGACGCCCATCACCCGGAACTTCTCGCCGTTGACCGCCACCACGTCCTTGGGCTGGAGTATGAGGTCAGGCAGGGCGTAGATTTTGAGCCACTTCCAGCGCCGCTCTCCCTCGGGCTTGATCGCGAGCTCGCGGACTTTGAGCGGTTGGATCGAGGCAAGGGTGGCGACCGAACGCGCGACCTCCGTGACCTCGAAGGTGCGCGGATCCTGCCGCTTGGTGATGATGGAGAACGTCACGGGCTCGAGGAATCCGAGCAGGGCATCGCCCACCTCGGGCACGGTCGAGACCGCGCCGACGTCGGGCGTGTAGTCCTTGGCGCTCATCACCGGGGCGTTCATCGCTTCTGTGCCTCCTTCACCTCGGACGAGATGGATTTCGCGAGCTGGCCGGAGAGGATCAGGATCGAGCCGGGCCCGACCGGGCCGATGATCTTCGACCGCTTGCGCAT
>PMZA01000019.1:316-501 GCA_003170595.1 Armatimonadota bacterium | reverse complement strand
CCTTGCACGACGTTTTCGCCCGTCACCCCCAGTTCCTTCAGCGCGACGAACATCCCCTTGCTGTTGATGATCGACTCCCAGACCTTGCGCCCGATCTGCTGCATCCGCTTGGGCAGCTCAGTCATCAGCGGCACGCGCAGGAACGACCGGGGCGGGATGTTGTTCGACGCTGAGCCGTACTCGTG
>PMZA01000019.1:0-271 GCA_003170595.1 Armatimonadota bacterium | reverse complement strand
GGGCCGAAGCAGGTGATGATGTTCCCCACCATCTTGGGCAGCATCAGTTCGAGGTACTGGCAGCCGTAGCGGGTTTTCGTCAGCAGCCCGAGATACGGGTGCTGGTTGATCCGGTCGGGGATCATGTACTGCGCGGAGATGTCACCCACGGTCTTCGCCTGCATCAGCCACTCGCCCTGCCCGCGGATGCCCTGCGCCGAGGCCAAGAGGTTCGAGCAGAGGTAGTGGGCGGCCAAGAGGCAGAAGCAGTAGGTGTAGGTCGGCTGGTCGC
>PMZA01000373.1 GCA_003170595.1 Armatimonadota bacterium | reverse complement strand
CCGGGCAGGTGCGCCGGCACATCTCCCGGTTCGCTACGCAGCACCTGCACGTGGACCCGCTGGCCGCGCCGCGCGTGCGCCGGCCCGGTTCCGCGGCATGATGCTGGGCATGAGCGAAGTGCAATCCGTGTTCGGTCCGGGTGGGGCGTTGGCGCGGGCGTTGCCCGGGTACGAGTCGCGGCAGTGCCAGGTCCAACTGTCGACGGCGGTGGACGCCTGCTTCGAGCAGGGGGGGCGGCTGTTGGCCGAAGCGGGCACCGGAACGGGCAAGAGCCTCGCCTACCTGGTGCCGGCGGCGGCCCGGGCCCGCGCCGGCGTGGTGACGGTCATCGCGACAGCGGGCATCAACCTGCAGGAGCAACTCGTGAGCAAGGACCTCCCGTTGCTGAAGCGCGCGACTGGGTGGGACTTCAGCTGGGTGCTGGCGAAGGGGATGCAGAACTACCTGTGCCGGGACCGGTTCGAGGAAGCGCGCAACGCGTTGTTGGTTGGGCATGCGCTGGCGTCGGACGTGCGCTGGTCTGAGCTGCAACGCTGGGCGGACTCCACCACTGACGGGGACGTGAGCGAACTCCCCTTCGAGCTGCGCGCCGCCGAGCGGGAGCTATGTACGTGCAGCAGCGAGGAGTGTCCGGGGTCGAAGTGCACGAGTGCCGGGGACTGCTTCGTTCGGCGTTCGCGAGCGCGCATCCGCAACGCGCGCATCATCGTGACCAACTACCACCTCTTTTTCGCGGACTTCGAAACGGGCGGGGCCATCTTCCCACCGTACCGGCATCTGGTGTGGGATGAGGGGCACCGGGCGGCGGAGATTGCGCGAGACTTTTTCGGGTTCAAGGTGAGTGGGTACGCGGTGCGGCGGGCGCTCGGGCGGCTGCGGGACCACGACCTGAAGGCGAAGGTGCAGGAGGAAGCGGAGGGCTACTTCGGGGCGCTACTCGAGCTGCACCGGAGTCAGCGGCAGCGGGCGCGGCTGAACGGTACGGAACCCGAACTCGATTCGACGCGGCTGGAGAACGCGCTCGGCAAAGTGGCCAACGCGTACGACAACCAGAGCGCCGACGAGGACGGCCCGAACGCGGCGAAGACGGCGGTCAAGGCGGACAACTGCCGGGAGTTGGTGCATCGGCTGGAGGCGGCTCGGACGTTCCAGCGGGCGGAGGATCTGGTGTACTTCTTGGAGGAGGTTGGCCCCCGGGTTGCGATCGCGTGCAAGCCGGTGCTGGTGGCGAAGGAGCTCGAGGCCCACATCTTCAAGAAGGACAGCGGGCTGCATGCCGTGGTGGTGACCAGCGCGACGTTGGCGACGGGCAAGGGCGACTTCGACTTCTGCGTGCAGGAGTTGGGCGCGTACGAGGCCGACACGTTCACGGCGGCGAGCCCGTTCGACTACGCGAGCCGGGCGATGCTGGTGTTGCCGGATGGTGGGCACAACCCGCAGGAGAAGGGGTTCGCGGACGCGGCGGCTCGGCTGCTGGTGCGGACCGTGGAGGAAGCCCATGGGCGGACGCTGGCGCTGTTTACGAGCTACCGGGTGCTCGAGCTGGCGTACTCGGTCTTGCAGGGGTCGCCGGTGGCGCGGGGCATTCGGGTGATGAAGCAGGGGGACGCGCCGCGCACGCAGCTGGTGGAGCGATTCCGGGAGGACGTGAGCAGCGTGCTGCTCGGGACCTCGAGTTTCTGGGAGGGAGTGGACGTGGTGGGGGAAGCGCTGAGCGCGTTGTTCATCGACAAGCTGCCGTTCGCCAACCCGACGGACCCGCTCATCGATGCCATCAACGAGCGGGATCGGAAGGCGTTCCAGCACTACCTGCTGCCGCTGGCGATCATCGCGTTCCGGCAGGGGTTCGGCCGGCTCATCCGCAGCCAGCAGGACCGGGGCGTGGTGGTCTGCTGCGACGAGCGGCTGGTCACCAAGGGGTACGGGCGGCAGTTCGTCCGGGCGTTGCCGGCGGGGTTGCCAGTGAGCCGGGATCTGGCGGAGGTAGGGCGATTCTTCGGGGTTTCGAAGCTGATGGAAACGCGCGTTTCCATCAGCGGGGGTGGCGGAGCTTCCGCGGCATGATAGAGGAATGGATGCAGTTTCGAGGCAGCAGGCGACGAGTCATCAATCAAAGGGGGCGTTCCACTCCCCCGAAGGCGAGGGGCTTCGGCCCGCTCAGCCAAGCCCGAGGAAACGCTCGGACACTTCGCATCGTGGTGACTCGCCGCCTACTGCCCCGAAGCCCAAGAAACCGAAGCGGACCGAAGCGCGGGAGCGGTCCAAGCGGCTGGTGGCGGCCGTGGACCTGGAGGTGGTGGCTCCGGTGCAACCGGCAACGTGGCCCGAGCTGAGGGGGTTGTTGTGGGAGGCCGGATGTGCGGTGCCGGAGGCGCAGCGTGCAGTCGTTTCGCACCTCATCGCGCGTGACGTTCGGCAAGATCGGCAGGACGTGGCGCCGGCGACGGAGGCATATCAGGTTGCGATCGATGCGTTGGAGCAGCGCCGGTTGCGTGCCAAGACGCCGGAGCAGGCAGGGCTGCGGCTGCGATTGCACACCGGCAACGTGGTGTGTGTGGCTAGCAAGATGGCAGCAGATGCCTACGCGACATGGCGGAAGGGGCAGTACCAGGCGGGTCCGAAGAAGGGCCCCCCCTGGTACAAGCGCCCGGGGATCCCGCTGCACCATCGTGCGATCAAGCTGGTGCAGACCAAGGACGGGGTACATTGCTCGATCGGGTTGTTCGGGATGACCGAGGATGGCCACCGGCAGCCGCCGATTGTGGTGGGGGTGGCGGCGTGCGGCGGGAGCGCATGGGCGACATTGCACCGGTTGTTGACGCGGGAGTGGGAGCCGCGGGCGGCTCGGTTGGTGTACGACGAGGAGCAGCGGAAGTGGAAGCTGAAGTTGAGCTACGAGTACCCGATGCCCGAGCAAGCGACGGGCGAGCGGGTGATGGTGCTGCGGCGGGGGCTGCACCGGTTCTTGCCGATGTTGGTGGATGATGGGACCATGCCGGCGCCGCTCGATGCGGGCAGCTCGCTCATTGCGTTCAAGCGGGGCATTGATGCGCGCAAGGCGGCCATGCGTGGCCATCTGCCGTGGCAGGGCAAGGGGGCGCGCGGGCACGGAAAGAAGCGGTGGTACCGGAGTTACGATCGGCTGGGTCAGCTGGAGGCGAACTATGTGCTGACGTGGTGTCGGCAGCAGGCGGCGCACGTGGCGAAGACGGCAGTGAAGCTCGGGTGCAGCCGGGTGCTCATCGAGAAGTTCGAGGAGAGCCAGCCGCCGACGCACCCGGACCCGTTCGTGCAGAAGCTCCTCCGGCGTTTCCCGTTCTGCCAGCTGCGCGACAGCGTGAAGCACGCGCTGGTCAAGGTCGGGGTGGAGTTGGTCGGGGTGAAGTCGGACCACAACGCGCAGCGCTGCCCGAAGTGCGGCAGCGACGATCCGGCGCAGCATGATCGTCGGGCCCGGTGGTTCCGGTGCACGAAGTGCGAGGTTGGGGGTGGTTCGGACTTCATCGCGATGTGGAACACGCTGGTGGACATGGGCATCGACGACGCGGCGGTCGAGCGCCTGGCGCAGAAGTCGGCCGCGATCGTGAAGGCGGCGCAGCGGCGCCAGAAAGTGGAGATCGAAGATGGGAACTAGGGAAGTTGCGAAGATGACGATCGAGCAGGTGGTCAAGGCGGCAATCGAGCTGCGCAAGGCGGCGGACACCACGGAGGTTCAGTTCATCGAGTTCTTGGTGGCGGTGGAGGCCACGGACGTGTGGCGCCCGGCGAGTACGGGGACGTTCGAGTCGTTCCTGGTGCGGCAGCACATCTGCGCTTCCGAGCGGTACTCGCGCGGAAAGCGGGCGTTGCAGGAGTGTCCGGAACAGATCCAGAAGATTGGGATCGAAGCGGCCAAGCAGGCCATTCGGATCGAGAAGCTCCCGGCGCGGATGAAGGCTCTGGAGGAGATGAACGTGGCGGCGAAGGATCAGGGCTACCCGCTCAGCGAGTGGACGGCCGGGAAGATTGCGCAGAAGTACTTGCCGCAGAAGGTGCGGGTAAGCCGGTTGGACGAGCTGGAGGTGGAGAACCGGCGGCTGAAGGCGGAGGTGGTCCGGCTGCAGGGTGAAGTACGTCAGCTGCGCGAGCGGCTCGGCGACGCGGAAAGTACCGGTGGCGCTCGATCCAGCGGGAAACGTGCCGTGGCGCCGGTGTCCGGTAGGGACAAGAGCCGGGGGTGATCTGGGTATAATATGGGACCGCTCGCAAACCGCCCGCCAAGTGTCCGGAATCGCACCGGGTCTGGTGGGCGGGGCGCAGCGGATCGGAAGGTGCGAAGGAAGTGGAAGCGGGCGCGGCAGTGCGTGGCTCGGACGCTGCCCCCGTGGCATCGGCGCAGCGGATCGGAAGGTGCGAAGGAAGTGGAAGGTGCTTCGCGCTCGCTGCGCTCGCGCTGATGCTGAGGGCGCAGCGGATCGGAAGGTGC
>PMZA01000436.1 GCA_003170595.1 Armatimonadota bacterium | reverse complement strand
TGCTCATGCATAATCCGGGCTAGCCTCGGGCCTCCTCCACGATCAGTAGGTACGGATAGTCCGTCGCCGCCAGCGCAGCTGCCCACGGGACCAGCCTCAGTCTCAGCCCCAGCAACCACTGCCCATACCATGCCAGCAAGTACACCGACGCCGTGAGAATCGTGAACAACCCCGCCTTGTCGGGCACGGCTAGGGCCATGAGCCACACGCTCGGGCACCACTCTGACGCCTGCTGCCCGGCGATGGGCACGCCCTTGAGGAGCGCAGGGCACCAAAGGGGCATACACCCCTCGGCTATGCTCCGCCCAACGTAAAGTCGGAGCGGGAAGTTCTGGTGGGCTACGTCATCGTGGTAGACCACGCGGCCGCCGACCAATGCGGGCCACCACACCACGGTCCACAGCACGAGGCCGATCGCGCCTGTGCACGCGATCCCCCAACGGCGCCTGGCCCGCACGCCTGGCTCTCCCTCCGGTCGCTGAACACATGGCGCCGAGGGGATCTCCCGCCGTGGTATCCTGAGATGCGCTCTTGCCATCAACCTTGCTCCCAGCCGTCGGTTTGGGGCGATGCCCTGGCCCCTTATAGCAGGCGCAGGTCCTATCTCAGTATAGACCCGACCTGGGTCCGACCCAAAGAGGGTACTGGCCATGGCCAAGAGAGCACACACACCTGAGCAGACCATCCAGAGCGAGCGTCATGCGGAGATAGAACTCACCGCGGATGATGGGAGCCCAGTGGACGCCAATCGGCTTGGTCGACGTGATCCCACGGGTAGGACTCGGCGGTGTGACCAGGAGCTAACAGAAGTGGTGGTGCTGTCGAATAACCCCCTGGCGAGGCCGGGGTTCCAGCGCTCTCCAAATGCGTAACGTCCTTATGGAGCTCCCCGACTCGGGCAATTGTGGGAACACCACCGAGGTGGTTTCCTTCTCCCTTTTCCGGCCCGAATCCGCCAAGTTGGAGGAGCCGCTCCGGCCATGCGCCACAAAGGTTTCTACCCTACGGACATCCTTCGAGTTCCGGCGCATGCTCGATGACGGGGTTGTCCGGAGCCAGACCGAGATCGCCCCCCTGCGAGGCCTGTCCTGTGCCCGGGTGACCCAACTGGTGAACATCGCCAGCCTTCCTCAGTCGATACTCGACTGCCTGTTGAGCCTCCCGACTGAGCAGCAGGCCGTCTACACCGAGCGCCGGCTGCGTCGGATCGCCGCCCTGCCAACCGAAGTGCAGCAGCTCCAGGCATTCGAAAAACTGCGGCATTCGGTCGAGGCGAGCGGCAACTGGGGAAGTTCCCCAGTCATGCGCCGGCCCCGGACTGCCCCTTGACGTTCCCTGTCACGCTCGTGCGGCCGAGGAAGCTCCTGGATGACCATCGCCCTGGACCTGCTTTCGGAGGCAAGGTCAGGGGGCTCAGGGCCATAGGCGCTAACTTAGGGATTNNCGTCTAAGTTAGCGCTTATGGGGCTCAGGACTCCTACCGGCCCCCGGGGCGGCGCCCCTGCGCGCTATTTGCTTGCCTCCAGCCGGAACCAACGGGTCTGGCCCCGCTCCATGTCTGCCTTCACGGTCTCCGTCCGCTCAGCGATGACCTTGCCGCTGGTTAGGTCGGTCACTCGCGACGGCTGCGGCAGGCGGAGGGNNGGGTCTTGTGGCCGGGGAACAGCGCGTGGATGGTCAGGAAGTGCTGGCTGCCATAGACGGCATCGCCAGCCGGCGAGGCCACCCAGCAGCCTGACCAGGTGCCGAGGTTGTGCAGGAAGTCCGCGGTGATGCCGGGGCTGCCCACAAAGACGGACTTCCACTTGCCGAAATCGCGAACCGCGCAGCCAACCTGCGGCTTGTCCTGGTACAGGGACAGCGGCGTCGCCCTGGCGTCGGTGACGGCCAGCGCCCCGGCCGGCGCCGGCGCCACCATGATCGCGCTGTCGTCCATGCCTGCCAGCAGTGGGTGTGTCGCTCTCGGCAGTTCCCTGATCTCAGGGGCCTGCGCCAGGGGCTTCAGCTCCATTCCCGTGATCTCGCTGGCCGCCTTCGCCGCGTCGTCCGCCCCGATGATCCCTGGCGAGTGCACAAAGGCCAGCAGCTTGCCGTCACGCTTGAGGGCCTCGATGGCCGTGCGCTGCTCGGGCGTAATCACGTAGGGGTTCAGGAAGAGATAGGCCTTGTGCTCGGGGAGCTTCATCCTTCCCAGGTCGGACTGCAGGTACAGCCGATAGGGCACGCCGGCGGTATTGAGTTCCTCGATCTGCTGCAAGACGCCCTGGTAACGGTACTGCCCGGCGAAGCGCATGCGGATGTAGCTGTCGCTTTCCTCGCTGACAAACACGGCCAGGTCGCCGCGGGGGCTGTCCCTGTCGGCGAGTTCTTGCTTGAAGGCGCCCACTGCCTCGGCGATGCCGCTCATGATCTTGTCGTCGCGGAACCACCCGCCACACATGTCGTACCACCACGTGCCGATGCCGAAGGCGAGCATCATCCCGCACTCGCGGCGGACCATCGCGTTGTGGATGTCGGCAGTCTCGGCGCGACCCCACGCGAAGTTGTTCTGCGGGTCGGCGTCGGGCTCCGAGTGCCACGAGCGCCAGTCCTCCTCCGTCAGGTACTGCTTGCCATGCAGGCAGGTGGAGCCGAAGACGTTGCGCACCGCGCCCTGGTAGCCTGCCATGCGGATCCCGTATGCCGCGGGCCCGGCCAGGTAATCGATCTCGCTGGAGTTCAGCAATCGCCCCAGCGCGATGTGGTTGGGGCTGTTGCAGGTGATGTCCTCGTAGTACGTCCCACATAGGATCCGCCGCTTCGTCTCCTTCTTGAGCACGCCGGCGAGGTACATGATGTTCTCGGCCACGCCCTCGGAGTAGAAGCGCTGGTAGTCGGCTACATCCTGCTCGGTCCTGGGGTCTACGAAGACCGTCTCGCCCCAGAGCTTGTCGGCGCCTGGAACGGGGGCGGACACCCTCCCTGCCCCTCTCTCGGTGGGCGAGAGAAGGCGGCGCGTTTGCCACTCGGCAAAGGCCTTCTGCGCTCCGGGACAATAGTCCGCCAGGTGCAGGTCCGCCGGGTCGAAGCTCGCCCACTGAAACCACTGCCCGTCATTGAAGCCGGCGACGTGGTATCCGATGACCGCCTTGCCCGCCCCCGAACTCTCCACATGCGCCACGAGCTTCCTCAGCGTCTCCGCCACGTCCAAGCGGAGCTTCAGCGAGACCAGGCTAGGGGCAAAGCGCTCGCCGGGCTGCGGGTCGTTACCCCAGCGCTTGGGGTGCATGTCCACGATCGCCTTCTGCCCGTTCTGGTCCCAGGTAACGTCATCGGGATTCTCCATGCCCCACGCCGGGTAGGGGTCGCAGCACATGTAGAAGATCACGTAGCCCCGCGGGTCCACGCGCAATACTCGCCAGAGGATGTCGTCGACGACGCTGAAGTCGTACTGGTCCTTGCCCAGCCAGGGGCCCTTCGCGCCGTAGAGCCCGTTGCCCAGCACCAGTGGCGCGAGATACACGTGGACGCCGGCTTTGGCGAAGTCACCGATCTGGGTGCTCGCGAAATACCCGGGTCCACCAAAGGCGCTGACATACCACGCGAAGGGCGTCTCCTTGCCGTCGAGGAATAGCCGCGGGCGTGCGCCGACCATGTCGAACCGCACCTGCGCCCGCTGGCGTTTCGCCACAAGAGCCTGCGCCGGCGCCAGGTCCGGCAGTATCTCGGCCACCGGCGGCTCATAGAGCGGCCTCTCTGTGGGCTTGGCCTCCTCGACCGTGAAATCGTCCCAGTACAGGTCACTGGGGAGCATCGCCTGGATGCAGTGAAGGCGGATGCGCGTCATCTTCTCACGGATGGTGAGGTTGACACTGATCTGCTGCCATGTGCCGGCGATGAAGCTGGCGTTAGTGGCTCCGAAGGCATTGGGAACCTGGTCGGCAGCGGAATCGGCGGTGTGCTGGGTGATCATGAAGTACACGCCGCGCCGCACGGGCTTGACGGGGTAGACCCATGCGGTCACCTGGTACGTCTTGCCGACCTCGACGGGGATGTAGTCGCTGTCGAGCGCGGTGTAGCCGCCGTTCCCAGACCTGGCGACCCGGAAGGAACGCTGGCCGCTGTGGACGGGTGTGGTGGCCCACTCGAATTGTCCCACTCCGCCCTCCCCTGTGCGCCACGACCAGTGGTCGGGAGTATCGTCCCTGCCGGCCTCAAAACCAGCGTTGGGGACGAGGGGTTGGGCTTGGGCGACGGACAGGACAAGGACCGCCGCGACGACGGTCAGCATGGTGCGCATGATGTGTCTCCCTTGTACGGCAAGCTGGCGGTCAACATGGGGCAGAGGGCTTGCGCGAAAGCAAGCTCTGACCCGCCGACCTCAGCGGTAGCAGTCGCCCTGGCAGACTCGCCACGGTTCCCATCGCGAGCGACAGGCGGAGTCTATCGAAGCCTGGAGCCTGGGACACTACCGCCGCCGGGGAAGGCGACTGGCAACCTAACGACTTGTCTGGCCTCAACGTGAGGCAAGGCCTTCGCCGACGCTCGACCATCACCTTCTACGCCGCGTTGGGAGGGACTAGCGCCGCGCCCTGCCGCCCCAGGCCTTTCCCGGTCCCGGCCTGCCCAGTGACGTCCCGGTCATGCTTGTGCGGCCAGCAGGGATCCTGGATTACCATCAACCACTCGCGTCCCAGATGGACCGAGTCCTGGGATTCAGACCGCCAAGTCTCCGATTGGCATCCAACCTGGACCCGTTCTAGGGGGCAAGGTCACTCCAGTAATGCGCCGCGACCAAGGCCGGCCCTGGCAGGCGCACCAGCGGCCTCACGACTGCAGCGCGAAGCCCGTGGCGTAGACCCGCAGGTCCTGGTTCCGGTTCCCGGCGAGCGGATCAATCAGCACCAGGGCCGTCCAGTGGATCGGGTAGTGCATGACACCGTCGCCGGCGCCGCCCCAGCAGAACAGGCCGCGCGCCGGCAGGTCCATGGTCACGAAGCGCCAGCCCTTCCAGGTGATGGGCCCGTAGTGCGGCTGGAAGGTCTGGCCGGTGCTGTCGGTCACGCGGCAGCTCAGGGGATCGCCGGACCCGTCGCCGAAGACCCACATCCCCACGGCCCTGGGCTCGCCCGGGATCGCCTCCATCTTCGCCGGCGGGTTCCAGCACGCGAAGCGCCAGCCCTCGGCGAAGCGGTGGTCAAGCTGCAGCGCCGTGGTTAGCCCCGGCTGCGCCGGTGGCTCGGGCGATGGCACCACGGAGACTGAGGCGCTGCCGGCCACCTTGGCGTCGCCCTCGGTCCAGGCGCGCCAGACGTCGTCTGGCACCAGAGGACAGATCGGCGACCACTTCTCCGGCGGGAGGGTGAGGATGGGACGGCCCTGGCCGTCCGCGGCGCTGATCGAGAGAAGCGCATCCGGCGGGAAGCCCTTCGGCAGGAGCACCGACACGGTCTTCTCTGTCTGCCCGACCTCCAGCACCAGCGGCGCCTCCACGGCCGCGGGCCCCGCCGGGCGACCCTGCGGGTCCGCCGCCGCCACCCGCAGCCGGGCCTTCAACGCCTCGCCCGACGGGTTCCCCACCTCGATCCCGAGGATGCCGCCGACCGGCGGTAGCGTCTGGAGCTGCAAGGAATTGGCGACGTGGACGTAGACCGGCGAGGTGGAAAGCGGGTGCGGCTTCTGGCCGGAGATCGCCTGCACCCCCACCGTGACCTCCTCGCTACTCCGATCGTCCACCCGCAGCGGCACCTGCACCGTCGTCTCCTTGCCGGGGCCGACGTCCACCGCGGCCGGGGTCAGGAAGCGGCCGCCGGCCATGCGCAACTCGAAGGTGAGGCGGTGATTCGTCGGGTTCTGGACGCGCACCGGCAGGCGCACGTCGGCGCCGGCCCGCACGGTCACCCACGGATCCACCGGCTCCCAGCAGCCCAGCAGCGTGGCCGCCTCGGACCGCGGCAGGAGCGCGTACTGCGGCGAGCCGCTGAGGGTCAGCTTCAGGCCGTCCTCCTGGCGACCCTTCGGGTCCGCTGCACCCGCCGTCACGGTGCGGTCTGCGCCCATCATCTCCACGACCCGCACCTCGCCCGCCGGGACGGGCACCGTCACCTCGTGGTCTTCCGCCGTCGTCCACAGCGCCAGGGCCACGTCGGGCCCCTTGCGGAAGACCAGCGCCCAGTCGTCCACCGAGAGCAGGTTAGCGCGGCGCACGAACCGGTAGCCGTTGAGAGTCTTGGCCAGCGTCTGGCCGGCGAGGTAGGAGGGCTTCGGCTTGAAGTCCTGGTAGACGGTGCCGAAGTTGCTCTCGTTGTCCTTGGGGTCGGGGCTATCGTTGTGCCAGTCGTACCAGATGCTGATGGGCACGTCGTAGGCCAGATCGGCGAGGCGCTGACGGGCCAGGTACTGGGCCTGCGTCAGCTCCGGCAGGCCGCCCTGCTGGGTGGAGTAGCCCCACTCGCTGGCGATGATCGGCAGCTTGCGTCCGGGGCAGAAGCGGCTCAGCAGGCCGCGCAGCCGGCGGTAGTCGCCGCCCGCGGTCTCCGGGCACGCGCCCCGGTACGGGTGCACCGAGGCGCCGTCGAGCAGCTTCCAGACCCCGTGCTTTCCCATGCCCTCGTAGAAGGCCCAGTCGAAGCCCGACGAGCCGGGCGCGACGATGAAGGCCTTGGGGTCGGCCGCCCGCATCGCCGGGATCACCGCCAGACATAGCTTGCTGTACTCGTCCACGTTGGGCGTCGGGTGCCAGAAGCCGATGTTGGGCTCGTTGAAGATCTCCCAGACGATGCCCTTCCCGGCGTAGTGCCTGGCCGAGGCCGCGGCCCACCGGGCGAAGGCGTTCCACGCCTCCTCGGTACGGGGCGAGTCGCCCTTCGCGGAGTAGAGGTCATTGCCGTAGTCGAGGATGAGCAGCAGCCGGACTCCCCGGTCCAGCATCCCCTGGACCAGCTTGTCGTAGCCGGAGAAGTCATACTCGCCGCGCTTGCGCTCGATGCCGTCCCAGCCGAAGTCCATGCGGATGAACTTCGCGCCGCCCGCGGCCAGAAGGTCCGCCTCCGTGGCGTTGGGCTCCACGAAGTGGATGTTCACCCCGAAGCCGTCGGGGATCACCAGGTCGGGAAGGCCCCGGGGCGCCTGCGCCCACGCCCCCGCCGCCAGGGAGAGCACGCCCAACACCGGCAAGCAGAGCTGCAACATGACTCTTCGTCCTCCACATCTGGGATTACCCATACCAAAGGGCACGGCTGCACTGATCACGCTCAGCAGGCGCCTGTCTGACCCGCCCCGTCAGCCCCACGGGTGGTGTGGCGGCCCGCGTCTTCGGCCCACCTGCAGTGCGCGTCTTTCGGGCGGGGAGCCCCAATCCCTCCCCGGGTTGAGGGCCGGTCTCACGGTGACGACCAGGCCACGATGGTGCGAGGGGCGAGGGTCAGGTCGCGACCCGGGACAGGCGCGGTGCCCTCGCCCGACGGCCACACTGGCTTCAGCCGCGCGCTGCCCAGTCGCGACAGGTCGAGTCGGTATTGCGCCCGACGGTCGGCGTAGTTGACCGCCACCACGAGCCTCGCCTGGCCATCCGTCCACGCCGACGCGAGCACTGTGGGGTCGCCATCGATCACCTCGACCCTCGGCGGCGCAAGCATCGTCCCCGTCGCCAGGAACGCGCTCAGCTTCACCCGCGCGCGGCACAGCTCGCGCACGAAGTCCATCTCCGGCCGCGCCTCAGCCGTGAGGTACCTGTCGTTGTGGAAGCCGTGGTAGAACCAGCCCAGCGGCCGCCCGAGAGCGAAGCACTCCGCGGCCGCCTGCGACAGCGTCCCATCCGGCTGGTACTCGCCGCCGGCGTAGCAGCCGTAGAAGCTCACGTAGTCGTGGTAGACGGCGTCGTAGATCGCGCCCTCGTCCGGCCGCGGGTGGTGCAAGTCGGGCAGGAAGGCGTCGAAGCTGCCGATGCCGGTCTCCGTGAAGCCCTCGGTCGTGAAGATCATCCGCTCGCCGCTCTTGGCGCGGACGGTCTTCAGCTGGTTGAGGAGCTTGCGCACGCCCTCGGCCCAGTGAGGCCCGCCCGGCCCGGCCGGATGGCCGTGGTTCGCAGCGTAGCAGACGCCGGCGCCGCAGCCGATCGAGTCGAGATAGACGCCGTCCACGCCGTACGACGCCAGGCGCGTGACGATCTGCAAGAGCTTCCCTCGCCAGAAGTCCGTGGCGACGCACATGCTCGCGCAGTGGCCCTCCTTCTTCGGATCGCCGGCGAAGGAGGTCCAGTAGCCGACCTTGCCGTCCTGTCCGACGATGGCCCAACGCGCGGCGTCCTCGGCCTTCCACGAGTCGGTGAGCTCGTCCCAGAGCACTCCCTGGATGTAGGGGACGCTGCGGATGTGATGTTCATGCCAGAGGTCGATGTGGCGGCGGAAGGCCTCCTCGCCGCGCAGGGGCGGGAAGTAGTCCGGCATCCGCGTGTCGAAGGGGTTGTGGTGCCAGTCGTACCAGTGCGCCGCGACCGGCACGCCCAGGAAGTCGGCGTTCTTGGCGAGCGCCTCGACGTGCTCGTCGGCCATGTCCGACGCCAGGTACCAGATTGGCACGTCCTTGATCCAATCGGGCATGTCGCGGCGGGTCTTGAGGGGGCCCTTCGCGCACCAGGGCTGGTGGATCGCCCACGCGCGGTAGTGCATCGCCGCATCGAACCAGTCGCCGGTCAGGGGCGCGAGGACGGTCGCGTAGGGCGTCGTGTAGGTCGTCGCCGTCCCGGGGCCTTCCGGCACATGGAGGAAGCCTGCGCGCAGGCGTGCCTCCTGGTGCGGGCCGCGGGAGGTGACGTACTGGAAGGCCTTGTAGTTGCCCTGCGGGTCGGCGGCCGCCATGTAGAGCAAATCCGCCGAGGGGCCGCCACCGCGCCGGTAGAGGCAGGTCATCTGCACCGGCATGGACAGCTGCGGATAGATCATCGTCGCCGAGCTCCACATGTCGCCGAAGGGGTCGCGCTCGGCCAGGGCCGGGCTCTCGAAGGGGCGGGCGATCAGATTGCCATAGAGCGCGCGCGGGGTAACCGCCACCTGGCTGCTCAGGGCCGCGCTGCCGCCGATGGGCGCGATGGCCATGTCCGGGCTACGGACCCAGAGGAGAGTTGCCCCCCCGACCTGGATGGAGGCGGTCCAGCGCGTGTCATCGCCGTTGGGCGCGACCGTGCAACGGATGGTGGCGGCGAGGTGGACGCCGGGCCGAGGCTCTTCCTGCAGGCGGACGGTCAGCGCCGCCCCGTTGCCGTTAGCGGTCGCGGATCCGACCGATGCCGAGGCATGACTGCCGTCGGTCTCAAACTCGGTGCCGTCCGGCAGGCGCAGCCGCGCGCGCAGGATAGGTGACGCATCTTCGGGCCGGGCGAGGTCCTGCCCACCGCGCCGCACCAGGCTCGCGATCATCACGCCTTCGCCGACCTTGACGGCCGTGGCGCAGCGCGAGGACCCGACTGTCACCAGATCCCCGGCCTGCGCCGCCCAGGCCGAGACCGTCGAGCCCTTGGCCGGACGCGGCCCGGCGCTCGTCGCCGGTGCTGAGGCCGCCGCTTCCCTGTCCGTCTCTGCTAGCGCTCCCGTCGCCGCCAGGCAGCGCAGATCATCCGCTCGCCGCAGCTCAGCCGACGTCCGGCAGGCATCCCACCACCATCCGGCCGGGCCGGACGACGCTCGGCCGGTCTTGCCGGCTGCCGCCGCTGCGCGCTCGATGGCCGGCGTCGATACCGACTTGTCCACCGTCGCGATGACTTGCAGGATCGCTGCCCGCGCGGCTTCGCCCGTCATGTCCGCCGGGCCGAAGATGAGCGACAGGCGATGGCTGCGCTCGCCATGCCAGCCGCCCCACCACGGACCGCGCACGTACGTCGGCACGAGACCCGCCCGCTCGGCGTCGTTCTTCGGCGGCGCCGGGTCCCAGAAGGCGAGGTAGTCGTCGATGCCCGAGACCCGCGAGAGGTCCTGCGCGAGGCCGATCGTCGCCTCCGGCCCGGTGCCGAGGAGCGCCGCCGACTTGTACACCGGCTCGTTGCGGCCGGCCAGCGGGGTGGGGTCGGCGTTCGCGTCGGCGTAGAACGTGCGGAAGGACACGCCGCTCAGCTCGGCCGTGTGGGCCTCGTCCCAGATCGGCTTGTCCGGGCCGATCAGCCGCATCGACAGCTCGACCGCACGCGATCCGGCCGTGTAGACGAAGCGGTACTCGGCACGAGGATGGCCGGGCGCGAGCTCGTCGCCACGCTTGTAGCTCGCCCGCACGAGGACCTCGACGCGGAGAGGCCCCTGCGCCTCGATGGACACCTGCGGCTCGCGATCCTCCGCCAGGCTGAAGGCGCCCAGGCTGGGTGAGAAGATTCGGTCGGCCCAATGCAGCGGATGCTCGGCGCCGTCCGGCGAGGCACGAAAGGCGACGGGCAGGCCTCCGGGGTGCAGATCGTGGCGGACGACGAGGGCGCCGGTCGTGACGATCAGAGCATCGGCCGTCCAGCTGACCGCGACCTGCGCGAGCGGCTTGATCGCCCCAGGCGCGCGCAGACGCCAGCTGTACTCCTCAGCGGCCGCCGTTGAGGCCCGCAGCCACGTCAGCAGCGCCGATCCGTCGGCATGGCGGTCGTACTGCGACGCAACCTCCTTCTCGCCGCCCGGCGTCACGAACCACACCGACGGCGCCCCGGCGAGGCCGGTAGCGCTTGCGGCATCGAGCGCCTGTGACACGACGGCCGGCCCTCCCGGCCCGAGCCTGACGCTCGCAACGAGATTATCCGCCGCCAGACTCGTACCCGCCAGCCCGCCGAGGACTACGAACACCGTCGCCAACCGCGCACAGATCGCCCTCATGGTCCCCCGATTTCGCCCGACCCACGGGCTTCCCTTCTGGTCGCCTTAGGCAGACCGTTCGTCAGGCATGACGAAGTCGTAGCTCGTGCTGCGGCCGCCGACCACGGGCCGTGGAGCGAGGCGAGCTCGGAGATGTGCTGTTGATCGTTTCCCGCCGCTGTTCTGATGGGCTCCTGCCGCTAGGGTTTTGCGGACGGGGGTTCTCCATGAGCACGTTCCCACCTTGCCAACGACGAGGTACATGGGCACGAGCTCAGCAGGCGCTAGGGTGTGGCTCAATCGCCCTCGGCGTTGCAGTCAACTGGGGAGATTCCCCAGTGCGCCGTCTCGGACAGGCCGGGGCCTCGGGCCTGCGGACCCCGTCCGCGCCGCCCTAGCTGCTCAAGAAACACAGCCTGCTGAGCATCCAGATGAGCCTGCAGCAGGTCTTCCTGATGAACGGGAACGGCGTGGCCAAACGGCACCTTGCGTTTCTGCTGGAGAGGATCGAGGTGAACGGAGACGAGGTCCGACTGGAGGCGAATCCGGCTGCACTACTGGCCGGAGGCCTTCAGGCGGGGGAGTTTGCAGGAGGCGACCAACTACCGCCAGTTCTTACAGTTGGATATGATTGGCTGCCGAATCGGTACAACTGTAAGAACCTCACCGAGGTGGTTTCCTTCTCCCTGTTACGGCCTGAAGCCCACAGGGTGGAGGAGCGGCTCCGCCCATGCCCCACAAGGGAATCCGCCATACGAGTGGCCCTGGAGTTCAGTCAGATGCTCGATGATGGGGTCGTCCGGAACCAGACCGAGATCGGCCGCCTGAGGGGCATCTCTGGCACCCGGGTGACGCAACTGGTTAAGATCGCCAGGCTACCACAGCCGATACTGGACTACCTGTTGGGCCTGCCGGTCGAGCAGCAGGCCATCTACACCGAGAGGCGGCTGCGCCGGATCGTGAGGCTGCTGACGGAGGAGGAACAGGTCAAGGCGTTCGAGGAACTGAGGCGCTCGGTCGAGGCATACGGCAACTGGGGAACTCACCCAGCCGGCCCTCGCCTTCCCCGTCCCCGGCCTGCCCGGTGACGTCCCCTCTCGTGCCGGTGTGGCCAACAGGGCTCCTCGATGATCGTCGACCAATCGCATTCCGGATGCACCAGGGTTCGTGGTGGAGCCCAGGGCGCGCCGAGAGCCTGGTCGTCGTCGCTGGCCTGGGAGCCGGGTACGTTCACGACGAGCGGATGCGGGTTCACATCCACCCTGCCCCGCGCCTCGGCCTGCACCACCGGCAGCAGCATCCCAAAGACAAGGAGCAGCCTGAGCCATCCGATCGTCTCTTCATGCAGGCCCATGATCGTGGCCCACCTGACGTTCTGCTGCCCTCCGCGGCACCTTGACGTACCCGCCGGTTGCGCGCGTTCGACGCAGAGCCGCTCTCTGCTTCTCTCAACGTCTGGGGTCAACGCCGAAGCGCCGGCCGCACGAACAGACCTCGCGGCTCGCAGTGGGGAGGAGCGAGGCAGGCAACGGAGGGCAGCCTCGGGGAGGTATGCCCCAGGCGACGCGATACAGCCGCCAGGGCGTCGGCGACCGTGCCCTTTTCGGCACGCCGAGACCGCGGGGGTATGATCCCCGCCGGCGGGCGAAGCCCTCCGACCACGCCGTGCTTCGGTCCTTCGCGCCGGGCTGAATCGCACTGGGAGGGTGACATGCGGAACGTCCCGTTGGCTCTTGGGCTCGCCGGCTTGACGTGCCTTGTTCCGGCACTGGAAGCGAAGGCAGGCGGTCCCGTGCTCTCATACCTCCGTTACTCCTTCGAGAGGCCCGAAGAACTCAAGGACTGGCAGTGCCAGCCGGGCATCAGCACGGAACTAAGCACCGAATACGCCACGGACGGGAAGTCGTCGATGAAGGTTACCGCGGCGCCGAGGACGCCGTGGTTCGGGGTCAGGCGCGAGGTAGACCTGCACGAGGTGCGCAAGGCCGAGTTCCTCGAGATGGACCTGCGGGCCGCAACCCCCATCTACTACCTGTCCGTCCTCCTGCGCGGTGGTGACTGCCAGGACCTGCAGCTAGCCTACGACGCGCTGGAGCCGGGTGAGGAGCATCATCTCCGGATACGGCTCACCAACAACGACGCCGTGCAGTACGGTGACAAGCAGTGGCTGAGCATCTGGTGCGGCAACCCGACGGACAAGCCGATCGCCTGGTACGTGGACAACATCCGGCTGACCGGCTACGGGGGGACGAAGGGGAAGATCGCAAAGATGCGGTCTCGGATGAAACAGAGGGCCGGGGAGATCGCGGCGATGAAGATCCCGTCCATGGACGCGGCCATGAGCAAGCTGTCGGGCGACCTGGAGGGGCTGCTGACGGCGGAGACGGTGAGTGAGGAGCAGGTCGCGGCGGCGGCGGTGCGGTGGGATGCGATCGTGAGGGACTATGTCCGCGAGGATCTGCGGCGTAGAGGCGTCCACGAGCGGCGGTTCGCGGTGGGGGTTGAGTCATCGATGGTGAAGGTGGCCAAGCGCAACACCATCGGCGAGCTGGGATGCCCGCTCACGGGTGACGAGATGAACGTCACTCTGGCGCGGCATGAGTATGAGGGCGGGCAACTGGTTCTCGTGCCGCTGTCGGCGGCTGGTGCGCGTGACCTGAAAGTGGACGTGACGGACCTGACGGGAAAGGAGGGGGCTGCCGTCGGGGGCAGGATTCCCGGGGAGAACATCGAGTTGTACCTGGTGGATGACGTGAACATCAACGGGTCCGACCAGCCTCCCGGCAAGCTCATGACTGGCTACTACCCGGACCCGCTCATGCCGAACCGGGTTTTCGACCTGGAGCCGGGGAGGCTGCAGTGCGTGTGGGTGACCGTGTACGCGTCGAAGGATACGGCGCCGGGGCGATATGCAGGGAGGATCAGGATCAACGCGGGTGGTCGGCTGGTCCGGACGGTGCGGCTGGAGGCCAAGGTTCGCGACTTTCAGCTGCCCGAGAGGAGCACGCTGAAGACGCTGTTCGGGCTGTGGACGCATAACTGGGTGAACTTCTACCGGTATGCCAAGTACCCGAAGGGGGCGTGGTTCCACAACCCCACTGGGAGCGACATCCCCAAGGATAACATCCTCGAGGTTCTCGGTTTCTGCAACCGGTACCGGATGGGGGTGGACGGCTTTCTGACGTGGGGCTTCAGCCAGGGGAAGATCCAATGGCCGGTGAGGACGGCGGACGGCGGATGCGACTTCACGCGCGGGCCCAGGGAGGGTGACGCGAGCTGGGATGATATCGCCGAGAGGGTGCTGCGGGTGAGCCCGACGATGTGCGCGGGGGAAATCGCCGGGAAGACCTACACGTGGCCGGAGATGAAGGACGTGCCGCAGGTCATCGCCGCGCTCAAGGACTACGCCAGCCGGCTGGGGCGGCACGTGCATGAGAAGGGGTGGGACGGGAGGGTTGGGTTCTACATGTTCGACGAGCCGCGTAGCGCCGACCAGTGGAAGGCGGCGGTCCGGGAGGCCGGGATGGTCAAGGAGGCAGCGCCCAATATCAGAACGCTCATCACGGCCTTCCCGGCGGTAGGCGAAGATGACCGTAAGCCCTTCGACACCCACGTGACCCTCCTGGACAGGATTGAGCTGCGGCGGGCCCACAAGTTCCAGCAGCGGGGGCAGGAGGTCTGGTGGTACTTGGCGTGCGCCAACCAGGCGCCGTTCCCTTACTGGGGGCTGAACTACGATGGCATCGACCCGAGGATCATGCCGCTGATGACCTTCAAGTATGGGATCGACGGGTTCCTGCAGTGGTCGGCCGATCTGTGGGGCGACGACAACTGCGACCCTGACAACCCCAGACGGTGGCCGGAGAGGGCATGGACGTGCAAGGACTGGCCGTACCAGCCGGGCGAGGGATACATGTATTACCCCGGGCCGGGCGGGCACCCCTGGCCGTCGGTGCGGCTGGAGAACTGGCGCGACGGGATGGAGGACTACGAGTACCTGACGCTGCTTAAGGCGAAGCTTCCGGAGTTGCGTGGCGAGGCGCGGAAGAAGGCCGAGGAGTTGCTGAGCCTCCGCAGCGTGATCACGGAGAGCTACGACTATACGAAGGATCCGGAGGACATTTACCGGATGAGGGAGGAGGTGGCACGGCTGGTGGAGAGGCGGGGCTAACGAAGGGGAGCAGGGCCGCCGGCAGGTCGAAGGGCCGCGGACAAGCGGGGCGTGGTCATCCGCACTGCAGTACCTTGGGGGCTGCAGTGCAAGGCCCCCTGACGCCGCCAGTTCCAACTGGGGAATCTCCCCAGTTGCCGTCCCCGGCAAGGCTGGTGACGCACACCTGCGGGCTGGTGCCTGCGCCGGTCCGGAAGGATCCCAGGTTCTGGAATACTCCGGTGGGTTCTGGGACCGGAAAGCGGGGGTAAGCCGTGCTGTCTCCAGCCTTCTGACCCGTAACCCCTCGAAGTGGGACATCCAGAACCCAGCCGGATTCGGGTTGTGTACGCACTCACTCAACCCAAGCCGCACGGAGTGACTTGGTTGTCAGACGATGAACGAGTTTTTCCTGGGGCGGATTACTCCTTCCGCGCTCGCCCAGCGGACGCGGGGCTCTGATCGACCCCGTCTACCGGGCCCTCAAGCCGACCGGGCGAGGGTCCCTCAATGCATGTTACCAGATCTGACGCCAGCTGGACATGCCTAGGATTCGGGGTATCGAAGGGAAGTGCACCGGTCAACTGTAGGCCTCGATCTGAGCCCCCTCCCCTTTCGACCCGACAGCGGCCTGACGGAAAACGTCGTTGCTACTACTGCGGCCGACTCAGAACCACTACTGAGCGCGGCGCGACCGAGTAGCTGCCCTCCGCCACCGCCACTTCCTTGCCCGGCTCGACGATATCCTCTGGGCTGGCGCAGTTGGTGTCGATCACTCGCGACCACGGGCCGGGCTCCGTGAGGTCGAAGGTCAGCGGTTCCCAGTAGGCATTGACCATGACGTACAGATCCTCGTCGCTCTCGGCCCCGCCGCGGAGGTAGAAGGCCAAGCTGTGCGACTCCCATCCCTGGTCCGGCGCCGGACCCACGCCATGCCACGCCACATCCTCCCGCCAAAACCGCCCGCGACAGAGCGATGGATGGGACCTGCGGAAGGCAATCATCCGGGTGAAGAAGCGCTGGATGTCCGCGTGTTGCTGCGCCCGCTCCCAGTCGAGCCACACCGTCTCATCGTCCACGTTATACGGGTTCACCTGGCCGAGCTGGGTCTGCAGGAACTCGTCGCCCGCGCGGAACATCGGCGTGCCGTTGGACAAGAGCAGGAGGGCGCAGAGGTTCTTCATCTGCCGCTTGCGCAAATCCATGACCTCGGCCGGCACGTTCTCCTCGCCCTGCCAGCCGCAGCCCCAGCCGTCTGCGCTGTCGTAGGCGACGAGGTCATACATCGTCGGGCCGTCGTGGCAGCTTACGTAGTTCGTGCTCTGGAAGGGGTGGTAGCTGTCAGTGATGTCATCGGGAAAGATGTCATCGCTGCCATACAGGCGGCACATAACCGTCCCGATCAGGCCAGGATCGCCCTTGACGAAGTGGCGAACGTCGTCGCGAAAGCGGCCGTTCCACTGCAGCCAGGTGCTGCCTGGGAAGCTTCGGCCCAACTCGTAGCCCACCCCACTGGCGTCCCAAGGTTCGGCGATGAGGCGGATGCCCGCCAGGTCAGGCTCCGATGCTATCTGGCCGAAGAGGGCCGGGTCGTCGAGGTTGATCGCGCCCTCCGCGTCGCGGCTGAACACCGAGGCCAGGTCAAACCGGAAGCCGTCGACATGCATCTCGCGGACCCAGTAGCGCATGCTGTCGAGGATGAGGCCGCGGACGGCAGCATTGGCGGTGTGGATCGTGTTGCCAGCGCCCGAGAAGTTCTCGAAGCAGAAGGGTGCATTCTCGTTGCAGAGGTAATAGGTGCTGTTGTCGATGCCCTTGTAGGAGTAGACAGGGCCCTGGTCGTTGCCCTCCGTGGTGTGGTTGTAGACGACGTCGAGTATGACCTCGATGCCGGCAACATGGAGCGCCTTGACCATGTCGCGGAATTCGTCCTGCGGCCCGGTGGCATCGGTGCGGGCGGCATAGCCCTGATGAGGCGCGAAGAAGCACAGGGGCATGTACCCCCAAGCGCTGCCCTCCTGAGGGTCGCACTGATAGACCGGCATCAGCTCAATGGCGGTGACGCCGAGGGATCTCAGATACGGGATCTTCTCGATGATGCCGGCGTAGGTGCCCTGCTTGCCGTCGGCCACGCCCGAGTTGGGGTTCCGCGTGAACTGCCGCACGTGGAGTTCGTAAATGACGAGGTCGGACTCATGCCGGGGGCTGGGGTCCTTGCCCCAATCGTACGGGGCCTCTCTGATTGGAAGGCGGCCTAGTGGGGCTTGCCCATCGTTGGGCGCGTCACCAGTAGCGGCGGCGCGGCTGAACCCCGGCGGGAAGAAGACGGAGGTGGCGTAGGGGTCGAGCAGTAGCTTCTGAGGTCGGAAGAAGTTGTACTCATACGGACCTCCCGGCGGCGGACCATCGATGCGATAGGCGTAGTAGACCGCTCCCTTCACGTCCGCTTCGGGCAGGCGGCAATGCCATACGCGCCCGGACTTATTGACGAGGTAGTCGAAGTCGAAGGTGACGACCGGGGTGTTGGTGGCGAGGTCTTGGTCTCGGTATAGGAGTAGCGTGACCCGGGTCGCGTGCTTGGAGTAGAGGGCGAAGTTGAAGGCGCGCTCGCCCGCAATCCAGACAACTCCGAGGGGATACGGCAGCCCATCTGACGAAGACCAATCGGACATCTGTGCTCCCTCCTCAGGCCCCCACGCATCAGCGACGTCAGCCAACAACGCCGTCGCGACAGTCATTATAGCATGTGGGAGCTCATCGCGGCCTAGTGGGCGTCGGCGTGGCGCAGGTGACAATCATCGTGCGGAACGTGAAGGTGCATTTCTCGGGACGGGAAATGGACCCGCCTGAACAAGCGTTTCGCCTTCGGGAGCGAAGGCCATGACCGTGGCCCTTTGGAGCGGCGAGAGAATATTTTTCTACCATAGCAGGATGTTCGGAGGCAATGATGGTTCTGAGGAGAATTATGCTGGGAAGTTAGGGTTTTTGCGTGGATGATGTGCAGTAGATGACCGTGGGTGTCGGGCTCTGAGTGCATTGCCTGCAGGCAGACCGAATTCTAAGGAGGGTTTTGCGCCATGTCGGAAGCTGCTGCTTCTAAGCCTGTGGCCCGTCGGCTCAGGGTCTATTCCCTCGATCCTCAAGCCGCAACCGCGCTCGAGACCGCGCCAATCAGCCACATGACGGCTGCCGTTCCCTGGGAGCCCCTAAGCCCCGGACCGATCGGTGAGTACCTTGAGGTGGTGGATTGCGATCCCGCAAGCGGATGCTTCTACGCTCCAGTTGACCTCAACACCCCGGCACTTCTGGCTCAGGACGGGCTTGAGCCCTCTGAAGGCACCCCGGGGTTCCACCAGCAGATGGTGTACGCGGTGGCGTCCACGACAATCCACAGCTTCGAGAGCGCCCTTGGTCGACGCGCACTATGGGCACCACGCAAGCTGCCCGTCGGCGAGGATGAGGAGTACGTGCCTCGGCTCCGGATCTACCCCCACGCCTTGCGCGAGGCCAACTCGTACTACGACCCACAGAAGAAGGCTCTCCTTTTCGGCTACTTCCCGGCTACCGACGCGAGGCCGGGAACGTACCTGCCGGGCGGCATGGCCTTCTGCTGCCTCTCCCACGACGTCATTGCGCACGAAACGACGCACGCCCTCTTGGACGGCGTCCACCGCCGGTTCCTCGAAGCTACCAACCCGGACGTGCTGGCCTACCACGAGGCCTTTGCCGACATGGTGGCGCTCTTCCAGCACTTCAGTTTCCCGGAAGTGCTCCGCGACCAGATCGGGCGAACACGCGGCGACTTGGCCAGCGAGAACCTTCTCGGTCAACTGGCTCAGGAATTCGGGATCGCAACCGGCATGGGAGGAGCACTGCGTGACGCGCTGGGCGGCAAAGACGAGAGCGGGAAGTGGACGCCCGCCGTGCCGGACCCCAAGGGACTCTCGACGACCTATGAGTGCCACGCCCGTGGCTCGATCTTGGTCGCCGCGGTATTCGAGGCCTTCGTTAGCATCTACAAGGCCAGAGTGGCCGATCTGCTGCGGATAGCCACCGGCGGCACCGGCGTGCTACCGCAGGGGGCGCTGCATCCGGACCTGGTGAACCGCCTGGCGATGGAGGCCGCCAAGGCCGCCCGCCACGTTCTGACCATGTGCGTGCGAGCGGTGGACTACCTGCCCCCAGTGGACCTCACCTTCGGCGAGTATCTGCGCGCTCTAATCACCGCTGACTATGATCTGGTGCCGGATGACGACCTCGGCTACAGGGCAGCCTTCATCGACTCCTTCCGGAGACGGGGCATCTATCCGAAAGACGTGCGCACCCTCTCGTTGGACAGCCTGCTCTGGAGGCCGCCGGATCGAGCTTTTCCCGGCCAGGCTGAGAAATTCCTTCAGGCCGTGGCACCTCTCAGGACGAAGTGGACGCTGGAAGGCCACCGAGGGGAAATCTACAAGCGGGCGGAGGGTATCCGCCGGCAGCTTCACCAGGCGTACTTCCCCGATAACATGGAAGCCTTCGCACCGGCCTTGGGACTCGTACCAGCCTTCGACGGGGCGACACCTGCCAGGTTCGAGGTCCATTCCGTGCGGCCCGCTCGGCGGATAGGGCCGGACGGCCAGACGCGGTTCGATGTAATCGTGGAGGTGACCCAGCGGTGCTGGGTCGACCCGAGCGGGAAAATGTCGCCGGTGCTGGATGAGAACAGCCCATCGTCGCCGGACGCCATGATGTTCCGCGGCGGCTGCACCATGGTCGTGAACGGCGACACCGGAGAGGTCCGGTACACGATATTGAAGCGCATTGACAGCAAGGCGCGGCAGGCTCTCCAGCGGCAGTACCTGAGTGGGCAGCTAGGCGCCGCTGCTGCGAGCAGCTATGGCGCTCTGGCGCCGCCCGTCCTGGGCGGCGAGCCCTTCGCCGACCTGCATAGGCAGGCACGTGAGGAGGTATCGATATGAGCACTACCGTAACCGTGAGGATGTACCGCCAGGGCTTCGGGGACTGCTTCCTCCTCAAGCTCCAAGACGATGGCAGTGCTGACGCGCACTACGTCTTGATCGACTGCGGGCTGGCAGCCGGGGCGCCGTCCCAGATGCCGGCGGTGATCGCCAACCTGGCTGCAACCACGAACCACCTCGATGCGGTCGTGGCTACTCACGATCACTACGACCACCTGAGCGGGTTCAACGACATGAGCAAGTTCGGCGGAGTCACGATTGACAAGCTCTGGCTGGCCTGGACCGAAGACGACACGGACCCGTTGGCGCAAGCGATAAAGTCCGCGCGAGGGACACAGATGGCGGCCCTGAGCGCTTTGGCCGGCGGTGCCAAGGCCGTTGGGTTGACCGTGCCTATCGAAGTGCAGACCGCGCTGGAGTTCGCGGACTATGGATCGGCGGCGGGCCTCGCAGCGGCTGCGGGAGCTGCGTCATCCCAGTCCAGAGGCAAGCTAGGACCGGTCATGCCACCCAGCCAGGGTATGAGCAACATCCGAGCGGCCGCGGCGAATAACATCGTGTTCTGCAATCCCGGTCAGGAGCCGTTGACAATCCCCGGAGTGCAGGGCGCGCGGTTCTTCGTCCTCGGCCCGCCCCGGGACGAAAGCGTGTTCACTCTGCCGAAGCCCGAGGACACGGACGCCAACCAGATCTACGCCCTGACGGCGGCCCTCGGTGCCGATGCTTCGTTTCTCCCGGCGGGGCTGGCCTCCGCGAGCGGCATGCAGGCAGATGGACAGTGGGATGAGGCCCGCGAGCTTGCCTATCCTTTCGATAGGACTTATCGCCAGCCGCTCGCCGTGGAGGATGGCAAGACCATGCCCACGCCTGCGGATGATCCTCAGGCGGCGGATTTCCTGCGAAGCCACTACTGCGGCGACGCAGACGACTGGAGGCGCATCGACAGCGACTGGATGAGCACGGCCGGCCTGCTAGCCATGCGCATTGACGACGACACCAATCTCACCAGCCTGGCCCTCGCGCTGGAGCTGGTGGAGACGGGCAAAGTGCTGCTATTCCCGGGCGACGCGCAGATCGAGAGCTGGGTGACGTGGCCTGATTGCACCAGCTCGTTTGAGGAGGGCGGGGCACAGGTCGAACGGAGCGGAAAGGACCTGCTGGGCCAGGTTGTCTTCTACAAGGTTGGCCATCACGGCAGCCACAACGGAACGGCCAAGGACAGCGGCCTGGAATTGATGGGGAGCCCCGACCTGGTGGCCATGATCCCGGTTGATCCGCGGTACAACATGGTGTCAAGCGGCAAATGGCAGATGCCCGCCCCAGCGATGCTCCCCCATCTCGAGGAAAAGGCGCAGCACCGCGTGGTTCAGGCCAACCCGGACGGGGACATCGCCGCCGGGGGGGCAGACCCCATAAGCGCTAACTTAGACGATTCTATCGGTCCTGATCGCCATTAATTCAATCGTTTCCGAGTCTTTGGGCTGCGTTTTCGCGACCTTCAAATCCCTAAGTTAGCGCCTATGGGGGCAGACCCCCACTTCGTGCAATCGCACTTGCAGGTGGACGATCTCTTCATCGAGTACACGGTGACCGGGTAGCAGTTCGGCCAGTAGCCTGGCCTCGTGCGACCCCAGTGTAGTTCCAGCTGCCGTGAGGTCAGGCGTGGAGGTGACTACGGCGTACGTTGGCGTTACGGAGGTGCCTGCAGCATCCCTGCCTTCGAGCCTTCGCGATCGGTAGGCGAGCTTTGGGGGCACCTGCCCCCTCGAACCGTACCACTCCAATTCCCAGGAGGGTGGGAGAAATGAACCGGACCAAGCGCTGTTACGTGGTGGCGGGGCTGTTGGTGGCTGCATGGATGGGCTTGGTGTCGTCGACACTGGCCCAGCCGGCCGGACATTGCAGGGGGATAGAGGTTGGCGACATAGGGCTCTATGACGAAGGTGTCTTGTACAGCATGATGAGCAGCTTGGCCGCCAGCCTTGCCCAGGCGAAGTCCTTCGACTACACCACCGTCGCCCAGCAGATCGGCAAGATTCAGAGCATCGACGCAACTTTGTCGCAATTGCAGGCAACGGTCAACTACAGCCCGCTGACGGGCACCACCACCGCTCCTACTGGGAACGGGACGGCAACGACGGCGGCCGCCTCCGGCGGAGGCGGAGGCGGAGGGAACGGGAGCAGTTCGGGAGACAACGGATCCAGCTCGACGACACCCGCGACGCCTTCGACCACACCTCCGGCCGTGCCGGCGGGTACCACGCTGCCTCTTCCGGGCTCCACCGCCTTCGGCGCGCAGGACACTCTAGCCGAGCAGATGCAGATGAGCTACCAGCTCATGAACCTTCAGTCCTTGCTACAGCAATCGCTGAGCGACCGGTTTGTTCTGAGCAGCGGGCAGGCCCGGCAGAAGGTGCTCGTCGGGATACCAATCTATTTGGACCCGCCGTACAAGGGAGCCATAGCGGAAGTCAAGGTCACGATATGGGTGACGAAGTCAGCCGCTGGAGATCACGCCTCGGACCCGCCGCGCCTCATTGCGCTCATGCCCCAGGAAAGCACGTACAACCGTGCCGTGTATGTCAATGAGGCGCACGCCTTCTCGTTGGGCGGGATCGTTCAGCAGGTGGTAGGCGTCGGTCTCCAGGCATCGGGCGCGCACAACCAGACGTACCTGGTTAGGGATGCGGATACGATCGCGATGATCTACCCGCCCGAGCGAAACGACAGCAGAGCGTCCTACACCATGACCTTCGGATGGCAGTTCAAGCCGGTCCTGGGGGAGCCGACGGTGCGACCCGGCCGGCGTGATCTCTTCGCCGTCATCGGTATGCCCAACGATGCCAGCGGGCTTCTGCAGTCGGCCACGGAACGCGATCCGGCCCCCTGCCAGCTACACTTCTCGATCCAGAGCTGCTGGCGCAAGAGCAAGTCCGGAGGGCGCCTCGGGCGTGTAGAGGAAAGGCCTGAGGACGACTACGGCGACGAGCGCCATGAGGATCGACGGTTCTCCGTGGAGGAGCCGCCCACGCCGGGCGAGTACTGCGGCTGCGTGCATTTCACCAGGCGAGTCCCGGCGGTGGGGCTGCAGGACAAGCCGCCCGTGGATCTCTGGTCGCCCTGGCAATTGGCGGGGAAGACGGAGCCTCTGGCGGACAATGTCCGCGTCAAGCGTTGTGGGGCTAACCTGTTTCAGGTTCTCTGGGTGGGGCAAGGCGTGGGGCCTCAGACGCAGCTGCTGATCGGCGACACGGTCATGAGTGCGGGGGCGGGGCTCACCTGCATTGGGGACACTCGCCTGCAGGCGATCATGCCATTAAGCAAACTTGCGGTTGCCGATCCTATTTTTGTGACACCAGGAAGCCGGCCGACATGGGCGGTGGATGAGGCGGCCAGAGACGCCTACTGGATTCCCTACGCGGATGTGCCGCCCAACCCAGAACCGCAGACGGCGACCGTGGAATTGCTGCCGGGCGAGACGCAGGCGACGGTGAGGGCAACTTTGACGAACTGCCAGGGTCAGGACGCCAAGACCCACAGGACTGCCTGGTGCCTGCCATACTGGTCGGCCATAGGCACCACACCGTGGTTTGCCGTCATCGGCGGGCAGGCGGTTGACCTGCCCGATGAGACGTTTGCGCCCGAGGTCGACACGGCCGGTAATCTCACCGGCAGGTGCACGGTCACTTTCACGTGCGATGCGAGCCTCTTGGCCGGTGCTGATTACTTCTACCTGCGCCAGGGCCTGATGGGACTCAGGAATGCGTTCAAGGTCCCCATTGAAGAATCGACGCTCTTCGCCGTCAGTACGGTACAACTTCTCGCCAGGATCCCAGGCGATAAACCGGAGAACGACCAGTATCGCCTTGCGATCAGCGGCAAGCACCTTAACGGGAATATCCATATGCGGGTGGGAAGCGGCGCGGAGGCGACCTTGGAGGCCCCGTACGTAGGCCTACCGAGATCCAACATTCTCGTGTTCGACGTGGCTGCCAAGAATCTTGATCCCGTCGTCCAGGCGTCCGGTGATGCTGGCGCGACTGCACTCGTTTGGGGGCAGAAGATGAAGCCGGACGGGAGGACGCCGGATGGCCCGGTGTACTGCCAGACGGTGGTGGCCATCCCGAAGGACGCCAAAGCCGCACTCGCAACACCCAACACCCCAGATATATCCCTCGACCCGAGCAGCCCAGCAGTGTACAAGGGCCAAACGCCCGTGGTAATCGCGTCCGGCCCCAAGGTGAAGTTCGTTCAAGTGCTCAACGGAGTTCTTTTCGGGACGACACCCTTGCACTACAAGTGGGCCGATCCCGACAAGGACAAGCTATTGGTTATTCTCAACAAGGACTCGACCAAAGACGCCGGCCGACAGACGCTTGAGTTCCTGCTCACGACCGGAGACTCACAGTACGTTCCACTCCAGGTGCTGGATTCACCGTCTGCCGCGGACCAAGGCGGGAGTAGCCAGAAGAGCCAGTGACCTTCACGCTGTTGGTTGCTCGGATACGTGCTCGGTCCAATCCTGGTTGCCAACTGCCGCGCTGAGATCCTCGGCGCGGCAGTTAGTTTGGCGCCCCCACTAGGCTGGTCACGTGGGGGAGCCATTCACGCCGGGAAATCATCGTCGCGGACGATTCGCACAACCAAACGGCTCTGCCAATGGGTGGCCGAGCGCCAGGGTTGGTGATGGCCGCAGCTTGGAGCCCAGGCCCCTTCGCCAGTTCACGTAGATCCAATGGCGCTCAATGCAGCTGGAGCGATAACGGCCCTGGCCCATATCGGGCGCGGGATAGCCAAGGGAGGAGAGCGCCAGCAGCGGCCCCCGGGTGGCTCGGCCCGCCGGGTATACGTCGTCTGGTGCCTGAGTGCGACTTCACGGTCGTCAGGGTCCGGTGGCCAGATCGGCAGCCGGAGTCTGGCCAGACACGCCGCGGCACCGGCCAGTTCGAGGTTCCATGCCACCTGGCGTTGAACGATCTCGCGAGCGCGATGAGCGTATCAGCATGCGGGGGAGTGCTCGTTCACGGGCAAGCAGCCCAGGCAACTGGCCGTTTCCGCCTGCCCAACTAGTTGCGGGTGGGCCATCCACAGGCACATTCCAGAGTACACGCCCCGGCCGCTGGGTCCGATGCCTCGGGGCACCGGCAGGAGGCGCAGCGACCGTGGCTGTTCTCGGGTTCTTGCCACTTAACGGGGTGGGGCGAAGAGCAGCCATCTGCCCGTTCCTGGCTGCGGAATGCCTCACGGCGAAGCCGACAGACACGGGTCCGCTGGACGAGCCGCCAGAACGCCCCGGCACCATGGCGAGGCGATAGTTAACACCCCGGCGGCAGGGCCGACCCGCAGCCTTGGGATCCGCCGAGGGTGCTTGAAGCTGTTCGGCTCGCACCAGACCCGTGGCATAACCAGCGAGCATCTCCGGGGCACTGCAGACAGCCGCACACAATCCGGCCCGCCGACCCAGTCTTGTGTTGTCCGAGGTCGGGTCGGATGAACTTCCCCGGCTGATCCTGCGGGAGGGCGCGCCGTTCCTAAGCTCCGGCAGGCAAGGGTCACATGGCAAGCGAGGACGGTTACGTGACCGCGCCGGTGAAAGAACGATCCGGGGGTCTGGGGCCGATCCCCAGTTGCGGAGGGCGATCGGGAACAGAACCCCTTCTCAATCGAACATTAACCGAGGGCATAACCCCTCGTCCAACATGGTCTCCCTGGCCTGGCGGAATCGGGGCTCCTGGACCTCAACACGTGGCCGGGTTCTAGCCCGTGTTAGGTCCTAGAACCCGCCGCAGTGGGACGTCCAGAACCCGACCGGATCCGGGTTGAGTGTCGACTCACGCAACCAGACCCGCATCGAGTGACTTGCCTGTCCAGCCATTGGCGAGCCCTTCGTCGGGTGCACAGGCTGTCCGAAGCAACCCGACTGGCGCTCTCGCTGAGAAGCTGGATAGCCAGCCTTGTTCTTCTCCGGGAATGCGGCAGGACCTTCAGCACGGCGCGCCCAAGCGGATCGGCCTGCGAGGGAGGGATGAGGCCAACAGCAGCCGCCACCAGGATGGAACACGAACGGTGTGGCAGCGATGACCTGCGCAGCGAAGAGGAGCAGGT